>NZ_JAWOTA010000020.1:0-91519 GCF_033338635.1 Vibrio sp. Vb1755
CCTCAGAAGCTACAAACAGAATAGATAAGTTGTTAGTAGCCAACTCGAGCTCCTTTCGGAATAACAACAATGCCCTCCTCAGACACGTGGAAGTGTTTTTTATCTTCTTGAAGATTCACACCAATCTGAGTACCAGGAGCAATATCGGCATCCTTGTCGACAATCACACGACGTAAAACACATCCTTCGCCAATTTTTACGTCACCAAGAAGTATACATTCGCTGATATCGCAAGCAGAAGCAATATT
Organism: Vibrio sp. Vb1755; assembly: GCF_033338635.1. Taxonomy (NCBI): domain Bacteria; kingdom Pseudomonadati; phylum Pseudomonadota; class Gammaproteobacteria; order Vibrionales; family Vibrionaceae; genus Vibrio; species Vibrio sp. Vb1755. The sequence goes on from NZ_JAWOTA010000020.1 coordinate 249, forward strand.
ACTGCGAAAACCAAGCACCGACTTTTCGATTCTTGAGCCTCTAACATAGCTGCCATTACACACTAAACTATCGATTATCTGCACACGACCATTATCAGAGTCGGTAAATGTCGCAGGTGGTAATGGTGGGTAGTAGGTGTGCAATGGCCATTTACGGTTGTACAGCGAAAATGGTGCATCTTTTTCTAGCAGATCCATATGCGCTTGCCAGTACGCATCAATAGTTCCGACATCACGCCAGTACACCTCTTCTTTTTCGCCACTGATTTTGTTGGTACTGAAGTCATACACGAACACATCACCTCTAGGGAACATCTTTGGAATGATGTCCTTTCCAAAATCATGTGATGAAGCTTCATTATCCGCATCTTCGACCAACTCTGAGAACAATACCTGAGCTTCAAAAACATAGTTACCCATTGAAACTAAAGCGTAATCAGGGTCCCCAGGAATCGATTTCGGATTTGCTGGTTTTTCTTCAAAGCCAATCATACGACCTTCACTATCGACTTCGATAACCCCAAATTGCGACGCCTCTTTTAGTGGCATGCGCAATGCAGATACCGTCAGAGAAGCCTTCTTTTCTGAGTGGAAGTTCAGCATTTGTTTGATATCCATCTTATAGATATGGTCAGAGCCAAAAATACAAACTTGCTCTGGTTCCTCTAATTCCATAAAACGCAGGTTTTGATAGATCGCGTCCGCCGTCCCTTCGTACCAACGTTTACCAGTACGCATTTGAGCGGGAATAGGATCGATAAAGCGGTCTGTAATGCCGTTGATGTTCCACCCCTTTTTTAAGTGATGGAATAAAGATTGAGATTTAAATTGGGTTAGGACGTAAATGCGCATCAGATCCGCATTAACAAAATTGTTTAGAGCAAAATCGATCAATCGATAACTACCACCAAACGGTACCGAAGGTTTACTGCGAGATTCCGTTAAAGGTCTCAAACGAGAGCCTTCACCGCCAGCAAGAATCATTCCCAAAACACCAGCCATTTGTTGTTCTCCATATCGTTATAGCTTGGATTTGGTACTCGCTTGAATGAGTCATACTCGGGGAGTCAAGCGAATACATTTAGCAACCGTCTCTGAGTTTCTGTGAACTCTTACAACACGGATAAAAAAGCTACGGCACTTCCAGTATGCAACGTCCACTCTTTCCTTATTTTTTGACGCAAAAAATGCACACAGTTGCACTAATTTTTGTAATAAATTATCTAAGCGGGTTCTAAATTACAATTTTTAATACGCCATTCTGTGTACCATACAGCTCTTGCGTACTCAAGACGATATCTAGATCACACATGGAAAAGCAAACGATTACATTGTGAAAACAATTTACGAACGGATTCACTACACCGCCGATTTTTTAGCCCAATGTATAACAAATATGTGAATGCAAAATGAAAGTTACAACGAATATTTTTTACATAAAAAATACATCAGCGACTACGAAATATTGATGCAGGGATCTTCTTGCGTCAGCAAAACTCAGTCAAAGCAGCAAAGATCTATACGAACAACACAATGGCCTTTACGCAAAAACAAAACGCAAAAAAGGCAGCGATATCGCTGCCTTTTTACATCACTTAGATCGTACGTTTTTATGCTTTCGCTTTTTTACGCTTATCAGTGACTTCCCACTTACCGTCAACAAAGAGCGCTGTCCAACCACTTGGCTTACCGTTCTCTTCCGAACGAACGTAGTTCTCTTTTGTTTTGCGACTAAAGCGTACGACTGCAGGACGACCATCAGGATCTTCTTGCGGTGCGGTCGCTAGGTATTTGAACTTCTCAGGTAAACGCTCTTCAAAACGTGCCAGTTCAGCAACCAAAGGAGCACGTGTCTCGCGCGATTTCGGGAAGTTGCTTGCCGCCATAAATAGACCTGAAGCACCATCACGAAGTACGAAATACGCATCTGAGTTTTCACATGGCAACTCGGGGAAATGAACAGGATCTTCTTTCGGGGGCGCGACTTCGCCATTCTTCAAGATCTTTCGAGTGTTCTTGCACGTTTCGCTCGTACAATCCATGTATTTACCAAAGCGACCGTTCTTAAGCACCATATCAGAGCCACATTTGTCACATTCAACAACTGGACCATCGTAGCCTTTTACTTTGAACTCGCCGTATTCAACAAGGTAGCCTTCACAGTTCGGGTTATTACCACAAACATGCATCTTACGCTTGTCATCAATCAGGTATGCGTCCATCGCTGTTTCACAGATCGGACAACGCTTTTTAGCACGAAGAGCTGCGGTTTCAACGTCTTCTTCTAGAACGTTAATAATACCTTCTTCGTCACCCAAGTTGATGGTTGTCTTACAACGCTCTTTTGGTGGTAACGCGTAACCTGAACAGCCTAAGAACACACCTGTTGAAGCAGTACGGATGCCCATTGGACGGCTACACGTCGGACATTCGATATCCGTCATGACGATATGGTTTAGCTTCATACCGCCTTCTGACTCATCCAATTCCGCTTTTTCAAGATCGCCAGTAAAATCAGCAAAGAAGTTGTCTAACACAGCTTTCCAGTTCACTTCACCTTCAGCGATTTGGTCCAATTTCTGTTCCATACGCGCAGTAAAGTCGTAGTTCATCAAATCGTTAAAGCTGTCATCAAGGCGGTCAGTAACAATTTCACCCATTTTTTCAGCGTAGAAACGGCGCTGATCAACTTTCACGTAGCCACGATCTTGAATCGTAGAAATGATCGATGCGTAAGTCGACGGACGACCAATGCCTCGTTTCTCCAGCTCTTTAACCAGTGCTGCTTCAGTGTAGCGCGCAGGTGGCTTTGTAAAGTGCTGTTTAGGGTCAAGTGACTCTAAGCTTAGCTTATCGCCAAGTTGTACCGCTGGAAGGATTGTATCCTCGTTTTTGCCCATTGGACGCTGTACACGAGTCCAGCCGTCAAATTTAAGGATACGGCCTTTCGCTTTAAGCGTGTATTCTGCCGCTTTTACGCTAATGGTTGTTGAATCGTATTCTGCTGGCGTCATTTGACACGCTACAAACTGATTCCAAATCAAAGCGTAAAGTTTGTGCGCATCAGCATCGACACCTTGCAGGTCTTCCGCCTTAACACCCACATTTGAAGGACGGATCGCTTCGTGCGCTTCCTGTGCTCCTTCTTTGCTACCGTACGTCAATGGTTTCGCTGGTAGGTACTTATCACCAAACTCAGAACCAATAAAGTCACGTACAGCGTCCACAGCCTCGGCACTTAGGTTAGTCGAGTCAGTACGCATATAAGTGATGTAACCGGCCTCATAGAGGCGCTGAGCTAGCATCATGGTCTTTTTCACGCCGTAGCCCAGACGTGTACTCGCTGCCTGTTGAAGCGTAGAGGTGATGTAAGGTGCTGAGGGCTTGCTCTTTGTAGGGCGGTCTTCACGCTTACATACTTCGTAACTTGCATTCTCAAGTACAGACATCGCTGCTTTGGTTTCTGCCTCATTAACTGGCTTAAACGCAGAACCGTCTTTCTGAGCAACAAGCAGTTTAAAGTCCGCTTTGTCTTTCGTTTTCGTATTCGCATGAATGTCCCAGAATTCTTCTGGTACAAACGCGTTAATCTCACGCTCGCGCTCAACTAACAGTTTCACCGCAACAGACTGCACGCGACCAGCAGATAAACCACGAGCCACTTTTTTCCAAAGTAAAGGTGAAACCATAAAACCAACGACACGGTCCATGAAGCGACGTGCTTGTTGGGCATTTACACCATCCATGTTCAGCTCGCCAGGTGTCTGGAAAGCTTGTTGGATCGCGTTTTTCGTAATTTCGTTAAAAACTACACGTTTGTATCGCTCTTCATCGCCACCGATGATCTCACGAAGGTGCCATGCGATTGCTTCTCCTTCGCGGTCCAAATCGGTTGCGAGATAAACGCAATCTGCGTCTTTGGCGAGTTTTTGTAGTTCGTTGACAACTTTTTCTTTGCCTGGAAGGATTTGGTAATTCGCTTCCCAGTCATGATATGGGTTAATCCCCATCTTTTTGATCAACGCTTTGCGGTCTTTCTCTTTTTTAACGCGCGCTTTCTCTTCCGGACTCATCCCTTTAGTTGAGATGGCTGCGGCTTTTTTCTCACCAGTGCTTTGACCGGCCGTAGGCAGATCACGCACATGACCAACACTAGACTTAACAATAAAGTCTTTACCAAGGTACTTATTTATCGTCTTTGCCTTGGCTGGTGACTCCACTATAACGAGTGATTTACCCATAACTGACTCTAACGTCCTTCATAATAATGCGGGTAGAAACCTTGTTTAAAGGCCACCCGCATAATGTTCTATTTCATTGCTTCTTTTTTTACTATTGTGCGAGATGAAAAGAAGATCAACTGCTTTTTTGAAATTCAGATCCGATTGGTTGACAATTCATCGTCTTTATACTTCAAAGAGACAGGGTTCTGAAAGGTATTGAGCGGCATATCTAAACAGGCAAACTTAGCATCCGCTAATCCAATGCAATAAATTTTGTTACCCATCACAAAATAGTTTGGTTCAATGCTCTGCCATCTTCCTCCGCATCATGCTTATACTCTAAAAATTGATCTGTTTAGTCTTACTGAACGATTGACTGAATTAATCATGCAAACCCATTTTAGTTGTAGGTATACTCAGCGTTCTTAACTGAATAGGATGGTAGAAAGAATATGTCTGATAGAACGTTTATCGAAGAGTTCGACCTTCTTTTGATCGCTAACCAAATCATCCAAGAGCACGATGATTACATCGAGGGAATGCGAGCAACAAGTGTAGAAGAAAAAGAAGGTGTTTTAGTTTTTAAAGGTGAATACTTCCTTGATGACAAAGGTTTACCAACTTCAAATACGACTGCAGTATTCAATATGTTCAAATACTTAGCGCATCACCTTTCTAAGGAATTTACGCTGGTTAAATAGTATTGGGAAACCAAAAAGCCAGAGTGTTATTCACTCTGGCTTTCCTGTTTCAGGTCAGAATATTTAGCAGCTTAAAGCCTTAAGTTTGTCGAAGTAGTCAGGGAACGTTTTCGACGTACACTTTGGATCGTTAATCGTCACAGGCGTATCACTAAGTGCCACCAGCGAAAAACACATCGCCATTCGATGATCATCGTAAGTATCAATCGCAGCATGCTTTAACTGAGAGACAGGTTTGACGATGATGTAGTCTTCCCCTTCTTCCACTTCCGCACCAACTTTACGTAACTCAGTCGCCATAGCTGACAAACGGTCTGTTTCTTTTACACGCCAGTTATAAACGTTACGAATAGCGGTAGTGCCTTCGGCAAATAACGCTGTTGTCGCGATGGTCATTGCAGCATCAGGGATATGGTTGTAATCCATATCAATGCCTTTTAATTGACCAACACGTGAAATTACGTAGTCATCACCCCATTCAATTTCTGCACCCATTTTTTCAAGCGCATCAGCAAATTGAATATCACCTTGAATGCTGTTTTTACCGATACCCGTGACTTTAACTTCTCCGCCTTTGATGGCTGCCGCCGCCAAGAAGTAAGAAGCAGAAGACGCGTCACCTTCAACCAAGAAATCACCTGGAGCGATGTATTGCTGACCGGCTGGGATCACAAACTCTTGATAGTCGTTGTTGATCACATCGACTCCAAACTGCTTCATGATATGCAGGGTGATATCGATATAAGGCTTAGAAACCAAATCGCCTTCGATGTTGATGCGAATTTCACCTTCAGCCAATGGCGCAGACATTAAGAAAGCGGTCAAGAACTGACTTGAAATGGACCCATCGATAGAAACTGTACCTGCTTTTAGGCCAGTACCAATTATTTTGAGAGGCGGAAAGTTCTCGTTTTCCATGTACTCAACGTTCGCACCAGCATCTTTCAGTGCCGTGACAAGGTGACCAATTGGACGCTCTTTCATACGAGGTTCGCCCGTCAGTACATACTCCCCTTCTCCAAGACAAAGAGCCGCAGCTAATGGTCGCATCGCAGTGCCAGCATTGCCGAGAAATAACTCTACCGGCTCTGAGACAGAAAACGGACGCCCAAGGCCTTCAACGAGACATTCTGTTTTATCTTCGGAAAGTTGGTATTGAACGCCTAGTTTAGTCAGCGCATTCAGCATATGACGGATATCATCACTGTCGAGGAGATTAGTAAGGCGAGTTCTGCCTTTAGCAAGAGCAGCAAGTAAAAGAGCTCGATTAGAAACGCTTTTAGAGCCAGGAAGGTTCACTTCCCCTTGAATTTTATTGATAGGTTGTAACGTTAGGCTTTCCATTAAAAGTTGATAATCCTTTGTGCCCTCAACATACGATTTTTTATGAGGGCTAAACAATTCTTCGTGAATTCAGACTACCCAAAAAAACACGACAAAACCAGAGTAAATCGGCGCTAATTTATGAATATCCTCAAGCAGCCTAAAGATACAGAATTAAAGGCATTGCCAGCGATGTAAATCAGAGCGAAAGAAGCACGGCGAAACAGCAAACTATTTCGACTTTATTTGACGATAAGCCAGCCCGACTGTACATGCCTGATTAGGCTTCGTTAGACTAAAACAACCTAGGGTTAATAAGTGATATCAACCCTGACTCCATCATCAAAATATAAAATACGAACTTCATCCCCTCGACTAAATAACATATTTTTATCAACATCTTGGATGACATTAATTAGCTTATCACCCTTCACTTTGATGAGTAGCTCAACTAACTTATATTCAACCGTGTATTGGTAATTACTTTGGTTTTGAGCAACTGCGGCACCTGCAAGCGCACCCACTGCCGTCGCGACTTCTCTTCCCGTACCACCACCAAATTGATTACCGACTAAACCACCGATAGTGGCACCAAGTAGTGTCTTCCAACCGTTACTTTTCGATTGAACAACCTCTTGTTGAGTAATATAACGGACAGAGTCAATCTTCCCGTAAACTACTTCATTAACTGGCTTGGCAACATTTCTTTCATAGGCTGCGTTGGCGACAAGTGGTAAAAACAGTATGATCCCAAGCCATACTTTTACGATATTTCTTAACCAGGTCATCATAAACTCCTCTGACTCCAATGTTGGTAACGACTTCTTATGGCTATTTATTTAACTGAACTCGATGAAACGTTCAACTTTCCCTCACCCTATAAAGCACTCAGCGACCCCAATGGTTTGCTGGCTTTTGGTGGTGACTTAAACCCCATGAGAATCCTCAATGGTTACTATCAAGGCATTTTCCCTTGGTATGGTCCTGGTGAACCTATTTTATGGTGGAGCCCTTCTCCGCGCGCCGTGTTTGACCCATTACAGTTTAAGCCATCTAAAAGTCTCAAAAAATTTCAGCGTAAACATAACTATAAAGTAACACTCAATTTCGCGACAGAAGAAGTGATTAGACTATGTTCTTCAACACGCCCTGCAGAGGAAACATGGCTCAACGAGGAAATGCAAGCTTCCTACATTGAGTTAGCCAAACTTGGTCACTGTCACTCTGTAGAAGTATGGCATGACAACAACCTGGTTGGCGGACTATATGGCATTTGCGTGGGCCAACTTTTTTGCGGAGAGTCGATGTTTAGTCTAAAAGATAACGCATCCAAAATTGCATTGTGGTACTTATGCAACCATTTGGCGTCAAAGCAAGGTCAATTAATCGATTGCCAAGTTATGAATTCTCACTTGGCATCACTTGGCGCATTTGAACTTGAGCGTGACGAATTTATGCAAAAACTACTATCTTTAAGAGAAAAGCAAACACTATTTGATGCCTATCAGCCCCAAGTTTTGCAGGATTCAGTATGAGTACGGATATACAACATATTCGAATAGGGTTGACGAATAATCACCCTTGTAGTTATTTGCCTGAACGGCAAGAGCGGGTTGCGGTGGCGCTTGATGAAAGGCTGCATACTGAAGAAAATTACCAGTTGCTCATGGCTAACGGTTTTCGTCGTAGCGGAGATACCATATATAAACCGCATTGCGAGCATTGCACCGCTTGCCAGCCAATTCGAGTCTCGATTCCAGACCTTAGACTATCAAAAAGTCAGAAGAGGCTGCTTAATAAAGCACAGTCTTTACGCTGGGAAATGAAACCTGAAATGGATGAGGAATGGTTTGAGCTTTACAGTCGGTACATCTGCAAACGGCATAAAAACGGCACTATGTACCCACCAAAGCGTGATGAGTTTGCTCGATTTGCTCAAACCAGCTGGCTGACAACGTCGTTTTTACACATTTACGATGAATCAGATCAATTGCTCGCCATTGCAGTGACAGATTTGATGCCACAATGCTCGAGTGCTTTTTATACTTTCTTTGACCCTGACTACGAGTTATCTCTTGGGACATTAGCGGTGCTTTATCAAATTAAATACTGCCAAGAAAACAAACAACAGTGGCTATATTTGGGATATCAGATTGATGAGTGCCCAGCAATGAGCTACAAAACACGCTTTCAACGCCACCAAAGGCTAGTAAATCAGCGTTGGCGAGGGTAGAATACGCCTCAACTTTACATAATTACTATTTAGCGGCAGAATATAGCCCGCTAATATTGCCTAATTTCTAAAGAGGATTAAATGGCTAAAGAAGACGTAATCGAGATGCAAGGCACAGTCCTTGACACTCTACCAAACACTATGTTCCGTGTTGAACTTGAAAACGGTCACGTTGTGACTGCTCACATCTCTGGCAAGATGCGTAAGAACTACATCCGTATCCTAACGGGTGACAAAGTAACTGTAGAGATGACTCCATACGACCTGTCAAAAGGCCGCATCGTCTTCCGCGCTCGTTAATCTCTGATTTTCGGATGCAATAAAAAACGGAGCAAGCTGCTCCGTTTTTTATTGCACAATTTTTTCCGATTTAGTTCAGATAAAAAAGCGCACGATCTTCTCGTGCGCTTTTGCGTTTGTTACCGACTAACGATTAATGCATCGCTGTCTCTTTCTCACTTAAGTATTCAAACTCAAGCGTATCGTTGACCAGCGTTACTTTCACTGTACCGCCGTCAACTAAAGATCCAAACAACAGTTCGTTAGCCAAAGGCTTCTTAAGCTGTTCTTGGATAACACGCCCCATTGGGCGAGCCCCCATAGCTTTGTCATAACCTTTATGTGCTAACCAATGGCGAGCGTCTTGCGATACTTCCATTGAAACGCCTCTCGCATCAAGTTGCACTTGCAGTTCAACAATGAACTTATCAACCACTTGATGGATAACGCTTTCATCAAGGCTGTTAAACCAGATGATGTTATCAAGACGGTTACGGAACTCAGGAGTAAACACCTTCTTAATTTCCGCCATTGCATCGTGACTGTTGTCTTGTTGAATCAAACCAATTGATTTCTTCTCGGTTTCCGCCACACCTGCGTTAGTTGTCATAACAAGAATGACATTACGGAAGTCTGCTTTGCGACCATTGTTGTCCGTTAGCGTACCGTTATCCATGACTTGCAACAGCAGGTTAAAGATATCAGGGTGCGCTTTTTCAATCTCATCAAGTAATACGACTGAATGTGGGTGCTTAATAACAGCATCAGTTAGCAAACCACCTTGGTCATAACCGACATAACCAGGAGGCGCACCAATTAAGCGACTTACGGAGTGACGCTCACCATACTCAGACATATCAAAACGAAGTAGCTCGATACCTAGAAGCTTAGATAACTGCACTGTCACCTCTGTTTTACCAACCCCTGTTGGGCCTGCAAACAAAAATGAACCAACAGGTTTGTTGTCTACACCCAAACCTGCACGTGTCAGCTTGATCGCCTCGGACAATGCATCAATCGCATTATCTTGACCAAATACCAACATCTTCATTTTGCTATCTAAGTTTTTCAAAATGTCTTTATCTGAAGAAGAAACCGACTTCTCTGGAATTCGCGCCATTTTGGCAACCATTGATTCGATATCAGCCACTCCGACCGTTTTTTTACGACGGCTTGCAGGAGCAAGACGACTACGCGCACCAGCTTCATCAATGACATCAATGGCCTTATCTGGTAGATGGCGTTCATTAATGTATTTAGCCGACAGTTCTACCGCGGCACGCAGTGCTTTATTGGTATAACGTACTTCATGGTGAGCTTCGTACTTCGGCTTCAAGCCCATCAAGATTTTAGTTGTGTCATCTAATGAAGGCTCTACAACGTCTATCTTTTGGAAACGGCGAGACAACGCACGCTCTTTCTCGAAAATGTTGCTGTATTCTTGGTATGTCGTCGAACCAATACAACGCAACTTACCGCTACTCAAAAGAGGCTTAATAAGATTTGCTGCATCGACTTGACCACCAGATGCCGCGCCTGCACCGATGATGGTATGTATTTCATCGATGAACAAAATGGCATCTTCTTCTTTTTCAAGTTGTTTCAAAATCGCCTTGAAGCGCTTTTCAAAATCACCGCGATATTTGGTACCAGCGAGCAAAGAGCCAATATCTAGTGAATAAATCACGCTGTTTTGAATGACCTCAGGGACCTGCCCTTCGACAATTCGCCATGCAAGACCTTCCGCAATGGCTGTTTTACCAACCCCTGCCTCACCCACTAGTAGTGGATTATTCTTGCGGCGTCGGCAAAGTACCTGAATAGTGCGCTCTAACTCTTTATCACGTCCAATTAGTGGGTCGATGTTTCCATCTTTAGCGACTTGATTAAGATTCGTCGCAAAGCTTTCTAGGCGTTCTTCAGAATTAGGCTCTTCAACACTTTCTGAGCTAAACGAGTCTGATGATGAATCCTCACCTGCACCTGATGCTTTAGTAATACCGTGGGAGATGAAATTAACAATATCTAATCGGGAGATGTCATTTTTCTTCAGTAAGTAAGCGGCATGCGACTCTTGTTCACTGAAGATAGCAACAAGCACGTTGGCGCCTGTTACTTCATTACGACCAGACGACTGTACATGAAAGACGGCGCGTTGTAGTACACGTTGAAAACTCAAAGTCGGCTGCGTTTCACGCGTCTCATCACTATCTGGGATAAGAGGCGTAGTTTGATCGATGAAAATATCGAGTTCGTTGCGTAAAGCGTCAAGATCCGCCTTACAAGCTAGAAGGGCTTCCTTAGCTGCATCATTTTCCAACAATGCAAGTAGGAGGTGTTCGACAGTCATAAACTCGTGGCGTTTATCTCGCGCCCGAGCAAATGCACCGTTAAGGCTTGACTCTAGTTCTTTATTTAGCATAAGTACCTCCCGAAAAAACAACTGGGGTTGTTCGAGCAAGTCTTCTTTGTTTACGCTTGCTCCATAGTGCAAAGTAGCGGATGTTCATTTTCCCTTGCGTACATCGTAACTTGCGCTACTTTTGTTTCGGCAATTTCTGCGCTGTATGTGCCGCAGATTGCCTTTCCTTCATAGTGGACCTGAAGCATGATTTGAGTTGCTTTATCAATATCATGTGAGAAAAATCGCTCAAGCACCTCTATGACGAAATCCATAGGTGTATAGTCATCATTATTGAGTACGACATTGTACAGCTTAGGTGGCTGGACTTTCGTACTTTCTCGCTCCAGAAGATCAGAGTCCGGAGTGACCCATTCAAAATTTTTACTCATGGCAATCTAAAGATATCGTATCAAAGGGTTGATGTTTTCGACCTATAAAAACAATCTACCACAAGCGTGCAACGCGGTGTAGTGAGTTATGGCACCGAATTCGATCTTTGATCGATAAAAGTTGCTACCTAATATAGAGACTAATGCACGTCTTGATACGGCGCAAATAAAAGATGCTTGTCGATAAGTTACACATTTTTTCTTATAAAAGAACTTTCTATTTATTGCTTTCGGACTATTGCAAACCACCCCATCATCTTCTATCTGGATCACACTTCCTCATTGAGAATACGGTAATTATCACGAAAACTTCATTTTTTATTCAGTCAGAGGATTCTTCTACCATAAGCAACACGGACAGTATGGCTTTTTCAGTATGAACCACTTCATAGGCAAATTGACTAAACTTCTGCGTATATACGAAAAACTGTTTGCAAATTTGTTAATCTCAAAAGTGATTTGTTTTCAATTATGTTTCTGTTTGTTGCTCACTGCTATTGACTGTCGAAATTCATTGACTACAGTGGAAAGTGTCGATGCATAAATCATCATTTTGAAACATCTCTTCTTTAAGTGGTTTGATGAATGTGACTTATCATTGATTTGACGTTTGTTGGCATTCGCTGACAATGGTAGTACCAAGTTAAAGGTATAACTTGGTTGCAGTAACAACATCAGTAAAAAATGCATGAGGGATGTAAAGCATGGCTACAGGTACAGTAAAGTGGTTTAACAATGCCAAAGGATTTGGGTTTATTTGTTCAGATGAAGAAGAGGGAGATATCTTTGCCCACTACTCAACTATCCAGATGGACGGTTATCGTACACTGAAAGCAGGCCAACAAGTCTCTTACGAGATTGAAAAAGGTCCCAAAGGCTGTCACGCGAGTAGCGTCGTGCCTCTTGAAGGCCAAGCCAAATAATTAGAGCGCTGTCGAAATATAAAAATATTGCTCTCGAAACGCCACGTTGATGTTTTGAAGAGAAAAATAAACCCGCCAAGATAGCGGGTTTCTTACTATTTAGAGCACGTGTTACAAAAGGAACACTTACAACGCACTTACAGGATAGGAAACACGCCGAAAACGACGTGTTTTTTAACACTAACTTACTTGTTAATGATTGCGTTAAAGGTTTCGCTTGGACGCATCAATTTAGAAACCAATGCATCGTCTAGTAAGTAGTAACCTCCTAGCTCACCTTTCACGCCTTGCGCATTATTTAGCTCAGCAACGATCGTTTCTTCCTGCTCTGACAGCGCTTTTGCAATTGGTGCAAATTCAGCAGCAAGATCCGCATCATCCGTTTGCTCTGAAAGCGCTTTCGCCCAGTAAAGTGCAAGATAGAAGTGGCTTCCACGGTTATCTAGCTCACCCACTTTGCGTGACGGAGATTTGTTGGTGTCTAAAAACTCACCAGTCGCTTTGTCTAGTGTATCTGCTAGAACCTGAGCCTTAGGATTGTTTGTCGCTACACTTAAATGCTCTAACGAAGCTGCAAGCGCTAGGAACTCGCCCAAAGAATCCCAACGAAGGTGATTCTCTTTTTCTACTTGTTGAACGTGCTTAGGAGCAGAACCACCAGCGCCTGTTTCAAATAGACCACCACCATTCATCAATGGAACAATAGATAGCATCTTAGCAGACGTACCTAACTCTAGAATTGGGAACAAGTCTGTTAGGTAGTCACGAAGAACATTACCTGTAACAGAGATAGTATCTAGGCCCGCTTTCATACGCTCTAGTGAGTACTTACAAGCTTCAACAGGAGATAGGATCTTAATCTCTAGACCGTCAGTATCGTGATCTGGTAGGTAGGCGTTTACTTTCTTGATGAGCTCAGCATCGTGCGCGCGGTTTTCATCTAGCCAGAATACAGCTGGAACACCTGTTGCACGTGCGCGAGTCACTGCTAGTTTAACCCAATCTTGGATTGGTGCGTCTTTAACCTGACACATACGGAAGATATCACCTTCTTCAACCGCTTGATCTAACAGTACGTTACCTGAAGCATCAACAACGCGAACAGTACCCGCAGCGTCTAGAATGAATGTCTTGTCGTGAGAACCATACTCTTCAGCTTTCTGAGCCATTAGACCAACGTTAGGTACGCTACCCATAGTGGTTGGATCAAATGCGCCGTGCTCTTTACAGAAATCAATAACCGCTTGGTAAATACCTGCGTAGCTACGATCTGGAATCATCGCTTTGGTGTCTTTTTGTTTACCATCTGGTCCCCACATTTGACCCGAAGAGCGAAGCATTGCTGGCATAGAAGCATCTACAATAATGTCACTTGGTACATGTAAGTTTGTGATACCACGATCAGAGTCAACCATCGCAAGTTCTGGTTGAGTTTGGTAAACCGCTTGAATGGCCGCTTCAATTTCTGCTTTTTGCGCTTCAGGTAGAGACTCAATTTTTGAGTAAACATCACCGATGCCATTGTTTACATCAACGCCTAGCTCTTCAAACAGCTTACCGTACTTATCGAAAACGTCTTTGTAGTAAACTTTTACGGCATGGCCGAAAATGACAGGGTCAGAAACTTTCATCATCGTCGCTTTCATATGAAGAGACAGCAGCACGTCTTGTGCTTTCGCTTCAGCAATCTCTTTCTCGAAAAATTCAACCAACGCCTTCTTCTTCATTACTGAAGTATCAATGACTTCTTTATCTAGTAATGGGAACGCAGACTTAAGCTCTTTAACTGTACCATCATTACCGACAAACTCGATTTTGACATCTGTTGCACCAGAGATAGTTGTAGACTTTTCGCTACCAAAGAAGTCATTGTCTGACATGCTCGCAACATGAGACTTAGATTCTGCTGACCATGCACCCATTGAGTGTGGGTTTTTCTTCGCGTAGTTCTTAACCGAAGTCGGAGCACGACGGTCTGAGTTACCTTCACGAAGTACTGGGTTAACCGCACTACCTTTGATTTTGTCGTAAGCCGCTTTAATCGCTTTCTCTTCGTACGTGCTCGGCTCTTCTGGGTAGTTTGGTAAATCGTAACCTTTCGCCTGAAGCTCTTTAATCGCCGCTTTAAGCTGAGGAACTGAAGCTGAAATGTTAGGTAGCTTGATGATATTTGCTTCTGGAGTTTGAGCTAGTTCACCAAGCTCAGTCAACGCATCGCCAATGCGCTGTTCTTCTTTTAGATGCTCTGGGAAGTTAGCGATAATTCGACCTGCTAGTGAAATATCACGAGTATCTACATTGATGCCAGACGATGCTGTGAATGATTGAATGATTGGTAGTAATGAATAAGTTGCTAGCGCCGGCGCTTCATCAGTGATGGTGTAGATAATTGTAGGTTTTTCTGTAGGCATGAAATTTCCCTATTTTTTAATCAACTTGTTGGCTGATCAACTCAGCGTCTGAGTTGGTTTAATTGACGCATTGCTGCACGTTAGCAGTACATGTCTCCTCACTAACGCCACATGCGGTTCGCACTCTTTGTTGTAGTTTGAAGCTCTAAGCTCTGAATCCATGAGTGCACTGATATAATTAAACAAATAACACGAATTAGTCTATCATTCTGTGCGCGTTTGTTAGTTTTAGGCGCGCAAATCATATCCGATCATGAGAAAACTTAAAACTTTCAAACACAGTTCATTTACATTTTTGCAGGGTAGTTAACATGTCATCTCGTACAGGTCAGGAAAAAGGTCGCAGTCGTAACCAGTCTAAAACGGGCCATTTTAAACACTCAGGAGCTCGCAATGGCTCGAAGACTCGTACTCAGCAAGACCGCCGCCCTAATCGCCCAACAAAAAGCCAAAAGCCAAAAGTGGCCCCTAAAGATCGTAAAGTCATTATTTTCAATAAGCCTTACGATACGCTCAGTCAATTTACCGATGGCGATGGTCGCAAAACGTTAGCGGACTATATCCCAATCAAAAATGTCTATGCGGCTGGCCGATTGGACCGAGACAGCGAAGGTTTGATGGTACTCACTAACGATGGCATCTTGCAGGCGAAGCTAACGCAGCCAAAGTCAAAATCGCCGAAGACTTATTGGGTTCAAGTTGATGGCGCTCCTCAGGAGCAAGATCTTGAAAAATTGAGAAAGGGAGTAGAGCTAAAAGATGGTATGACTCTACCAGCCGAAGTTGAAGTTATTCCAGAACCACAAGTCTGGGACAGAACGCCTCCGGTCCGTTTTCGCGCAAATATCCCTACCACTTGGTTAGCCATTACCATTATTGAAGGAAGAAATCGTCAGGTGCGTCGCATGACTGCGCACATTGGCTTCCCTACTTTGCGCCTCATTCGTCATTCGATGGGTGATATCGTCCTTAACGACCTAATGCCTGGTGAATGGAGAGAAATCTCTCTCTAACAAGCAGAAAAGATAAAAGCAGGCTTAAAGCCTGCTTTTTAGATTCATACTTTTTCAGTTAAGCCCTATCTAATGAACTAAGGGATTACTGCTCAGCAAGCCAGTTTTTAAAGGCCTCTTTTTCCGCCGGAGACGCTTTCTGGTACATCGTCTTTAATACATCAACCATTGGGCTGTCGTTTGATGCGGCTGTTGAACGGGTATCACTAGTCTCAACTAGAGGCTCGATATCACTTACTGATTGTTGATGCTGATTCACAGTTACATAACTAACGGCAACACTCGCGATACCGCCAGCAATATTGTAGTTGCGAGATTCTTGAGGGTAATTACGACCAATTTGAACACCATCTGACTCTAATACATCTTCGACCAAAGCAATAGGTTGGCCTTTGGTATCCAGTAATTGCCAATTTAGAGGCGAGATGTTGTTTTGCGCTTGGCGAAGAGTTTTAAACTCTGGCAGTTCAAACGTTAGCTTTTCGTTTTCAGCATCAAATTTAGCAACGATTACATCACTGTAAACCGTCTTAAGGTTTTCGTTAATTTCGAATGTAGGTTGATATTTGAAGACAATTTGATTCGTTCCGTCAGGTAGTTCGATTGTCTTCTCACTAGAAAAAAGACCACCTTCTAGATCTGGCTTCTCCATGTTGACGGCCAATAACTTCACGTCTTCTGGAACCACTAAAGTCGTTGCAGCGTAGAGGTTTGTACTGGCAAAAATAGACAGTGCCATTGCCACTTTTAATGATAACTGCATAGAATTTTTCATCCTTATCTTCATAGTAAAAGACCCAGCATATAGCTGGGTCTTACAATATCAAACTGGGTATTGATTACCAGTAGAAACGAGCACCAACACCGAAGTTAGTTGCGTCGTCTGTGTCTTTGTTGTCGAAGTCAGTACCTTCGAAAGTGTAACCCGCTTCTGCGAATACACGTGCCCATTTAGAGAACTTGTATTCAACACCAGCGTAGAACCAAGAAGAGTCTGCGTCTACTTTACCTGCTTCGTCAGTAGACTGAGCTAGGTACTCGTAACCAGAGTATAGAGTTGTTTTAGGAGCAACAGCGAACATACCAGCTACAACGATGTAGTGTGAATCAACTGTTGATTTACCTAGCTTATCTTCGTTTTCGTTGTAGTAGTACGTAGCACCTAGAGTGTGCTCGTTTAGTGCGTACTCAGCAGTTACTTCAAAAGATAGGTTTTCGTTATCAGTACGCTCTGTGTGAGAAACTGTTTGCTCTACACCATTAAGAACTAGTTTTTTCTCTTTAGTTACGTTGATGTCGTTGTTCGCAGTAAGTACACCAGCGTGTAGAGATAGGTCGTTGAAAGATTTACCAACGAATACTTCTAGTACTTCTTCGTTAGAATCTTTTTCGCCTAGCGCGTAACCAGCTTTTAGCCAGAACGCGTCATTTTCGTAAGCGTATTTGATTTGAGAATCGTTGTTCCAAGCGTGACCGTATGCAGTTTCCGCTGCGTTACCACCGAAGAAGTAAGAGTAATCTGCGAAGTATACGTCATCAGCCCAAGTACCTTCTTTACCGAAGCGAAGAGTACCCATATCACCCATATCAAAACCGATGATGTGGCGACGTACGTATACAGAGTCATCTGTACGCTCGCTTGAATCAGCACCTGCGTCGTAGTTGTCACCTAGAGCAACACCGATTTCAACTTCACCCAGAACTTTTAGGCTTTCGTCAACAACGTAAACCGCGTTCACACCAGTACGAGAAGAGCTAGTGTTTAGCTCTGCTGTGTGATCAGTTTTTTCTGTGAATAGAAGAGTTGGACGTAGCTGACCGTAGAAATCTACAGAACCTTCTTCAGATTTGAATACTTCAGCTGCGTTCACTGAAGTTGCAGACGCAACTACAGCTAGTGCTAATAGAGTTTTTTTCATAATTAATCCACTGCCTTTTCTTAGTTCGGGATATCCTTGTCCGGTTCCCTTTTTTTATATGTTTGAGGTAGAGCGTTAACAAAACGTTATACAGCACCTCCTCAAAATCTGGAGCTAAGAGTGCAAAAGATTATTCTGGCTGTCAAATTTTCTAAATACCAATGTAAAAAAAACAAAATACCATTATAAAACAACAACTTGATAAGTTTACCTTTATTTATTCGACGAACATCTAACCAATCTCCATTATTATTTGTAATTTACAAAATTATTAACAAATGGTTTTTTAATCCAATAAGTAAATTTAAAAAAACAAAAAAAAGAATAAAGACCCACAAATCAGACCAAGTTGGAGTTTTATATTTTTCATATAATGAAATTAATTTCATTAAGATAAGGTTCAATATTTTTTTGTGAAGGAGATCTACATTCCTTATAAAAGCATTCCGTTTTGTGAACTACTGTACAACTAGTGATGTGTGCTACTATTCGCCTCCAACGCATTTGAGGCCCGTATGCTGACCAGTAACATTCAAAAATCGATTCGTAATAGCTATCAAAACCTTCAAGATCAACTTGATAACTTTGTGCCTAGAAGAGCACAAAACTACCTTGTTGCAGAGATTGCAAAAACGCTGTGCGGTCAGTATCACAAATCTAACCGAATACTCGTTGCAGAAGCAGGGACTGGAATTGGTAAATCGCTCTCCTATCTAATGGCGACCATTCCCGTGGCTGTACATAACAATAGAAAAGTGGTTATCTCAACGGCGACCGTCGCTCTGCAAGAGCAGCTCATAAATAAAGACCTCCCTCTTTTTCGTCGGATTACCGACCGAGAGTTTTCTTTTATTTTGGCAAAAGGCCGTCAACGCTATTGTTGTGCAGAAAAGCTCGCTACTGCTAGCGGTGCTGATGGTGGCCAGTTAGCCATGTTTGAAACCAAACCTAAGCAAAAAGATATAGAGCTGTTAGAAACAATGCATCGCTCTCTTGCGCAAGGTAAATGGGACGGTGACCGTGATTCTTGGCCTAAACCCATCGACGATAAGCTTTGGCAACTGATTGTCAGTGATAAACACAGTTGCAATAACAGTTTACCAGGCCACCGCGGCTGCCCATTCCAAAAAGCGCGCTCAGAGTTGGATAAAAACGATGTCATCATTGCTAACCACTCTCTCGTCATGGCAGACGCAGATTTAGGTGGCGGCGTGATTTTACCTGAGCCAGAAAATACGATATACGTCTTCGACGAGGCACATCACTTACCTCACGTCGCTCGTGACCATGCTTCAGCATCTGCGAGTTTAAAAGGTGCGGCAGCATGGCTTGAGAAGTTAAATCAGTCGATTAGTAAGTTTTCATCACTCGCAGACGAGAAACGCGTAGCTCGATTTCGCAACGACCTTCAAGACGCGGTTCAGAACTTGATACCGGCACTGACTCAATTGCCCAAACAGTTCGACCCAGCTCAATTTGAAGAGGGTATCTACCGCTTCGAACACGGTGAACTACCTGAGTGGCTAGAGAACCAATCCAAAGAACTAAAACAGTTCAGTAAAAAAGCAAATCAGAGCGTGGCAAAAATTGCCGACCTTATTGCGGAAAGAGTAAAAGACGGGGAGCTTGCGACAAGGTTGGCTGAACCAGCGCTTGCAGAGCTCGGTTTCTACATTCAAAGGTTAGAAAACCTAGCGCAAGTATGGCATTTAATGGCTGAACCAACTCGTGAAAAAGGTGCGCCTTTAGCTCGCTGGTTAGAAACCCACCCCGATCGCGAGGGTGATTTCATTGTGAGTGTTTCGCCACTTGAAATTGGATGGCAACTCGACCAACAGATTTGGAGCAGATGTATTGGCGCCATTTTGGTTTCCGCAACGATGCGTGCATTAAACTCTTTCCATTACTTTTGCCATCAGGTTGGTATTGATGGAAAACCAGAATCAGGCACTCAGTTTTTAGCGCTTGCGTCACCATTCGATTACCAAAACCAGGCAGAATTGCTCATCCCTGCGATGAAATATGAACCACCAGCGCCTCAATTTACTGAATATCTTATTGAGACCTTGCCTAAGTACTTGGAAGACAAGAAAGCCAACTTAGTATTATTCTCATCCTATTGGCAGATGAACCAAGTCGCGAAGGCACTCTCTTCGGAGTTCATAAAAAAAGGCTGGGCGTTGCAAGTTCAAGGTGAAAGCTCACGTCAAGAAATTCTAAAAAAACATAAAAAGTTAATAGAATCAAATAAAACCAGCATCTTATTTGGTACTGGCAGTTTCTCTGAGGGGCTAGATTTACCTGGCGAATTACTTGAAAACTTGGTGATTACAAAAATTCCATTTGGTGTTCCAACCTCCCCTGTTGAGCAGGCTCACTCCGAATACATCGAGAAAAAAGGAGGAAACCCGTTTATGCAAATAACTGTACCTGACGCAAGCAAAAAGCTGATCCAGAGCGTAGGTCGCTTACTGCGTAAAGAGAGAGATTCTGGTAGAGTAACGATTCTTGATCGACGCCTAGTCACTAAGCGATACGGACAAGCCTTAATCGACTCACTACCTCCATTTAAACGTAAAATAGAATATTAGAAGAATCACCATTTATGGAAATGATTGAGCCAACCATGCTGTTGGTGTTGGCGCTTGTCGCTTTTGTCGCAGGATTTATTGATGCAGTTGCCGGTGGTGGTGGCATGCTTACCGTACCTGCTCTACTTTCGCTAGGCTTGCCGCCTCATATTGCACTAGGCACCAATAAACTTGCCGCTACCTTTGCTTCTTCTACTGCAGCATTTACGTACTACAAAAAACGTCTATTCAAACCTCAATGCTGGAGGCGTGCATTCGTGGCAACACTCGTCGGAGCGACATTAGGTACGCTATTTGTAGATGCGATTAGTACGGATTGGCTGGAAAAAGGATTGCCGCTTGTTATTTTGGCGGCAGCGTTGTATACCGTTTTTCATAAAACACCCCACTCTGCTCATCAAAGTCCAATACCCGAGCCTTGTCCAAAACTTCATAAAAAACAGTACATGCAAGGCTTATCCATAGGATTCTACGACGGACTCGCAGGGCCTGGAACTGGGGCTTTTTGGACAGTAAGTTCAATGGCGCTGTACCGGCTGAATATCTTGCTCGCTTCTGGCTTAGCAAAAGCAATGAACTTTACCAGTAACTTTACCTCTTTGATCACTTTTGCATTCCTCGGACATATCAACTGGGTGCTAGGCTTAACAATGGGAGTATGTTTAATGGCTGGTGCTTTTGTTGGCGCGCACTCCGCTATTAGATTTGGTTCTAAATTCATTCGTCCTGTATTTGTTACTGTCGTCAGCATACTAGCCATTAAATTGGCTTATGACGCATGGTTTGTAGGTTTGTCATGAACATTTCTCAACTCCAGGAAAATCTAGAACAAATGGCGAAGCAAGCCGCTGTTCTTGACCGTCAAAGAGGCGAACATCATGTTCCGCTTTTTGATGAGCGTTTATTTGGTTGCCGCTCTCGCTTACTTACTCCTTGCGTAAAAGAAGCAAAAGCCACGCTGGATGCGATTGTGCGTGAGCAAAATGAAGGTAAGCTCACCGCTTTGCGCGCTGAGTACCTCACTGAACGGTTAGTGGCGCAAATCGGTGCGATTCAACGCGAGATTTCTACCACTAAAATTCGTAAGAATGAAATCAAACATAGCAGCCATTTCCGTAAGCCTATCAACGTGCTTTATCAGGAGCTCGCTCAACACCAAGAGTGGGCAAGACGCTTGCGCGAGATGGTGTTAGAAAAAGAACGTGCTGTCGAAAGCGCTCCGAGTTTTATGCGTGCCGACGCTCAAAAAGTATTACTAGCAACCGAGCAACGTTTAGCGCGTTGTGAAGCAGCACTTCTTAAGCTAGAGAACCAAATTACACATAGGGAAAAACATCAATAATGGCTGACCAACCAACCTCGCCTTTAGATGACGCACCTGAAGAGATCAAACTGGCTGTCGATTTAATCTATTTGCTTGAGAGCAATGAGATAGATCCAGAAGTTGCGCTTAACGCTTTAAAGATCGTGCAAAACGACTTAGAAAACAAATTAAAAGCAAAGTAGCTCAGAGCGTTTCACTCCTTTCACCGAGACTCATTTTCAGTGCTCTTACACAATGATACTATTCATAAAAAGTACGCCCCAAAAGGATAAATAATGAAAGTAATCAGCTTTAACATCAATGGACTACGTGCGCGACTGCACCAACTCCAAGCGCTAATCGACAAACACCAACCTGATGTAATTGGTCTTCAGGAAATTAAAGTTCACGATGAAGCATTCCCGATTGAAGCTGTCGAAGCCATGGGCTACAAAGTGTATTTTCATGGTCAAAAAGCACATTACGGCGTAGCAATGCTTTGTAAGCAAGAGCCTCTACACGTACAAAAAGGGTTCCCGACGGATAACGAAGAACATCAAAAGCGCATGATCATGGCAACGTTTTTAAATGAAAACGGCGAAAAGGTCACTGTGCTAAACGGCTACTTCCCTCAAGGGGATAACATCAGCCACGAAACCAAATTCCCATACAAGCGCCAATTCTATAAAGATCTGATGACCTACCTAAACGATCATCACAATAACGACGAGCAATTGATTGTTATGGGTGACATCAACATCAGCCCTATTGATGCAGATATCGGTATCGGCGAGCCAAACCGTAAACGTTGGCTAAAAACAGGTAAATGTTCATTCCAACCTGAAGAGCGCGAATGGTTGAAAACCTTACTAGACTGGGGCTTTGTGGACACCTTCCGTAAGCTATACCCAGAGGTGAACGATCAATTTTCGTGGTTTGACTACCGTTCTCGCGGTTTTGATGATAACCGTGGCCTACGAATTGATGTCATTTTGGCAACCCCTTCTCTAGCGGAAAAGTGTATTGAATCTGGTATCGACTATGAGCTTCGTGGTATCGAGAAGCCTTCAGATCACGCACCAATCTGGTCGACATTTAAGTAATTTATTGCAAAGCTATAAGCGAGACTCAACGCTAAGCTTAGTCCAATAAAAAGGGAGACTCAGTCTCCCTTTTTCATACAAATTACTATTTAATCACTGATTCAGCGGCCAAACCGTTTGACCATCAATAGTTATCGGTGTTTGAGCAAATTCGTTCAGACAGTAGCCTGTATTACTACTTGCAAAGTAAGTGAGCGGCATCGGTGGTAGATTCAGCGCCACAACCTGCTGTTTCGCTTTTTCTGTGAACGAGAACCCCCACATATCGAGATAGTTAGTCATATCTCGCTGAGAGATGTAGCTCAGAGCAATAAGCAACCAGTCGTTGTTCGAGATGCTATTTACTTCTTCCCGAGAGTAGTTGGCGAAACCAATGCTCAATCGTCTCTCATCCCAAAGCGCATCGTCCGATTTTAAGCGGTTAAACTCACGTTCAATCAGGTGCAAGCGCGCCAATAAATGCCAACCATTTTTAAGCACACCTTCATGCTGCGCCGCCATCATCATTTGAATGTAAACACGAGCGCCCCAACTCCAACTGGTTTGATTTTGCGCAGCCATGTATGCGTTTGGATCCGCTTGAGTTCGGCTAACTTGCAATAATTCAAACTGGCCTTTGAAATCCAAGCTTTGGCAAGTTGAAAATTTTCCCGTATTCTGGAAGAAACGAGACTTACTGTAATACGAGTAGTAATTGGTCGTTGAATGCCCTTCCCAGCCTGAAAATCGGAATCGACCTTTTTCTAAACCATGACCAAGCTCATGTAAATCACCGTGACCGAGTGGGCTGAATGACCAGTAAGCATCGTAAGGGTTACCCGAACAACCATAACCACACGTCGCTTGGTCAGCGTTCATGTGCTTCACCATATCAATATTGGCGATTTCCCAACCTTGGTTTTGGGCGTATTGAATAATTTCAGGCACTTCATCTATGCCCGGCCCTTGGAAACCTGCCAGCACATGCGGGTAGTTGTGAACATATTCTTCTGTTGCAAGCGCCATTTCCGAAGGGGTAGACCACATTTCATCGTTGACCGACTCCAACATTTTGTCGCGCTTTGAGTGTACTTCAAACCCAGGAGTGATCAGCTCAGCCCAATCGAATAAATTGGCTTCTAACTGTTGAATAAAAGCGTCGTTGTCCTTCTCACTTCTCCAAACTGGATGCTGTGCCACATGATTAAATTTCAGTTCAACCGGAACATCATTTTTGTCAAAGTGAACCTGTACTGGACCACCATAAGGAGAAGTCAGCGTGATGGTTTCACCCGGCTTCACTTCATAGCCGAATGAAGTCAGCAGTTTTGGTCGTGTGTATCCATCTTTGCTGAACTCATGAGTTGCACCACTTCTTAAAGTGTTGATGACAATCTTAGTCGCCACATCATTGCTGTCATTACGTTTAACCGTAAAGGTTTCCCCAGGAAGCGCATACACACCAGCCGAACGGAAGTTACGCTTTGATTCCATATTAATCGTTGCACTGATTCTCTTTATTTCAGGGCTAAACTCACTACGGCTGAAGTTCCCCATATTGGGTTGTTTTGGGTTTACGCTTCGGCTGTTGTATTGCACGTAATCGGCAAAGTACGACTTTAGGAATTCGGTCGTTTGGGTTGACTGTTTGTCCATCGGGAAGACAACCGTTTGACGATAATGATCAGCCAGCAATACCATGAGTTTTTCGTATTGGTAGCCGTTTTGATTAAACAAATCTACTTTTTGTTCATCAAGCTTTTGCAACCAATGGCGAATGCTGTTTGCCCCTGCATAAAATTGACTGTCCATATTCGCAGTGTCAGGGCAGGATTTGTCATCACACTTTGACAAGTCAACGTTGAAATTTTGAGATTCAAAACGAGACAACAGCGCTTGTTGTGTGATGACAGAGTCCGGCACAACGTTCATCAACGATGAAGGTTCCCAGTCGACCAAGCCTAACTTACGCCAATAGTTATCTCCCACATAATCAACATGGAATTTTTCCAAAATGTCTTGGCCAAGTTCAGTTAGTCCTCCATCCCAATGCAGGTATAGAACAGGAATTTGGGCTTGCTCAGCGTATTCCAAAGCTTCGAGTACTGGTTTGTTGGTATCTCCAGATTGCAGATGCTGTGACAAGATCAATAAGTTTGGAGTATTGGTTTGCAAGCAGCTAAGTAGCTTCGAACCATCGCATAGGCTGGCCTCGTTAAACGCCAACTCTTGTGAAACATTGTCTTTTAGCCAATTCCGAGTCGCTTGCTCATCCGGAAAGTAATAAGACTGATCCATTTGCGCGATGACGACGTTTGAAGTAACTCCGCCCGACAACCAAGTGACCAGGTTACTTAACCATTGCGTCATCGCAGAGTTGGAAGAGTCGGGAAAACGTTGTGCCGTTCTAAATGGGTTACTCCCTAATAGTGCGTAACGTTGACCATTAGACTTTTCCCCGGCAACGCCAATTGACAGAGCTTGATCTTTGTAACCGCTTGCCATGGCCTTATTGGTCATCAAGATGGTGTCGTTGAAGCCATACTGAGGTGCCAAGATCGCGGCATCATGGGTTGGATCCCAATAAAGACCTGAAAGGTTTTTCGCAATTGCAGATTTGATCGTATTCGACTGCATCTTGTGAGCTTCTACAACCTGACGACTTTTACGAATGAATTCGCTCGGGTCAGAAACGAGCAGTGCATTACCAGTTTCAAGAGCTTGTTGAACTGGAGCTGGCGTTGGTTTTACTTGAGCATTAGGTTGTGATTCTCCCTCTCCCCCACCACATCCTGTGGCTAAGGCGGCAATGCCCAACGATAGAATTGTTTTTTTCATTTTTACTTACTAAACAATGAGTTTACCGAATGTTAATGTAAGTTGATGAATAATAAGAAAGAGTCTTTTACATCGACTGAAAAAATAGGAATGAAGATAACAAAATTATCAAAAGCAATAGCACCCACTCCGATGCTATTGCCTCTATTGATAATTAGCTTAAAGGACGCAGATAAGCTAAGAAACGCTTCTCTGCCACTTTAAAACACCACAAGATCATAAACGTCAGTGCCATGTAGAACAGCCCCGCCGTCAGGAAAGACTCAAATGGTGCATAGTAGCGCGAGTTAACTAGACGCGCAGCACCAGTTAAATCCATGATGGTAACGATGCCCGCGACTGCACTTCCGTGCAGCATAAATATGACCTCGTTTGAATAAGCTGGTAATGCTCGACGCAATGCACTCGGCAAGATAATACGTCTGTATGTCATAAACTTACTCATGCCATACGCTTTCGCAGCTTCCACCTCACCTTTCAGCAAACCATTAATCGCACCACGAATAATTTCTGCGGTGTAAGCCGATGTATTAAGAATAAAAGCGACCAAAGCACAGAACCAAGCGTTCTCCCATAAGGTATCTTTCACAGGGAAAAACTGATCCATGCCGTAGTAAATCAAATACAGCTGAACCAATAGCGGCGTTCCACGGAAAAAGTAAATGAATCCCCAAGAAGGTAAGCTTAGAGCGTAATTGGTACTATTGCGTGCCACGGCTAATGGGATAGAGACACACAAGCCAATAACCAACGCTAATCCCACTAACCAAACTGTTGTCCAAAGTCCCTGAAGATAAGTTGGAAAGCTTTCAATAATCAAAGAAAAGTCCATAACTTACCTCGCATGAATACTGAACTTACGCTCAACAAGCTTGAGTAGCCCGGTCGAAACGCTGGTAAAAAATAGAAAGATGAGCGCGACAGCCATGTAAAAGGTGAACGGCATTTTGGTTGTACCTGCTGCCAATGAGCTCATTCTCACCATGTCATCCAGACCAATAATGGAAACTAACGCAGTGGTCTTAAGTAACACTAACCAGTTATTACCAAATCCAGGTAATGCATGACGAATCATCTGAGGCAGTAAGATTCTTCTAAACGATAAAGCAGAACTCATCCCATAAGCTTTCGCCGCTTCTAGCTCACCTTTGTCCACCGCCATGATCGCTCCACGAAAAGTCTCCGCCATGTAGGCGCCAAAGATAAAACCAATCGTGAGTACACCAGCAATAAATGGGCTGACATCAATATAATCAGGTAAGTAAGACGTCCATTCATGGTTTGGATCACTCGAGGCAAACCACTCGTTGAGCGTTTCGTTGATGGAGTAAAGGCTGTTATTTAAAAGTATTTGTCCACCAAAGAAAATTAGCATCATCAGAACCAAATCTGGAATGCCGCGAATGACTGTGGTGTAAAGAGTGGCAATCGCCCTTGCCCATTTGTAAGGCGCTAACTTAGCTAATGCGCCAAGCATGCCTAAGACCATGGCGAGAATGAGTGAAAGCACTGCAACTTCTATTGTTACTAAAGCTCCTTTCAAAATCGAAGCTTCGTATCCTTGTAAATCTAGCATAGGTGAGTTCCTAATCCCTAAACTCAAAAAATCGACCGTTGACTACTTCTAGGAACAAGCCAACGGTCGCTTAATTACGGTTTATTCACCGTACACATCGTAGTTAAAGTATTTACCAGCAATTTCTTGGTAAACACCTTTCTCACGTAGTGAAATAATTGCTGCGTCGAGTTTCTTCGTCAGATCTTTGTCTTGTTTACGAACAGCGATCCCCATACCTTCACCAAACCATTTTGGATCGGTTAACGACGGTCCAACAAACTCATAAGCTTCTCCACCTGCTTTGTTGATCACACCCTCTTCTAGAGCCGACGCATCACCTAAAACGGCAGCAATTCGACCATTTTCTAGATCAAGATACGCTTCATCAAAAGAGCCATAACGCACAATTTCAACATCATCGCCGTAGTTGTCAGTTAAGTACTTGTCATGTGTCGTCGCACGTTGCACGCCAATTTTGACATCTTTAAGATTATCAAAATCTAGACCAGCACCTTTCTTAGCGATAAATTTATTTGGAATTTGTGCGTACTTGCCAGTGAAATCGACTTTTTTCTTGCGCTCTTCAGTGATAGACATTGCTGCGATGATGGCATCGTACTTACGTGCAAGCAGAGAAGGAATAATACCATCCCAATCTTGAGCGACGATTTTGCACTTCACTTGCATCTCTTCACAGAGTGCATTTGCCATGTCTACGTCAAAGCCTTTTATTGAGCCATCAGTTTCTGTCCAGCTAAACGGAGGGTAAGCACCTTCGATACCAAAGCGAACTGTTTTCCATTCTTTCGCTTGAGCAACACCTGATACTGCCGTTGCAGCAATCGTTGCTGCTAATAACCACTTTTTCATTTCCATACTCCTGTGATTGCTATTTTATTTCGTTTTGTTTGTTGTGTTGGCTTAGGAGGCAATAGTCTGCCGCCTAACAAATATTAGTAAATGGATGAGATAAACTGCTGTAATCGTTCTGAATCCGGGTTTGTAAATAGCTTAGCTGGATTTCCCTGTTCTTCCACTAAGCCTTGATGTAAAAACATCACATGGTTTGATACGTCACGTGCAAACGCCATTTCGTGCGTGACCACCAGCATAGTTCGCCCTTCATCTGCCAAATCTCTCATTACCCCCAAAACTTCTCCTACAAGTTCTGGGTCAAGCGCAGAAGTTGGCTCGTCAAACAACATCACCTCTGGGTCAACTGCTAGCGCACGGGCAATAGCTGCACGTTGCTGCTGGCCGCCAGATAAGTGCCCAGGGTAATAATCTTTACGCTCATACAAGCCTACTTTCTTAAGCAAGACTTCTGCATTTTCAATCGCTTGAGCTTTTGGCACGCCTAAGACATGAACAGGCGCCTCAATCACGTTTTCTAGTACGGTTAGGTGAGACCAGAGGTTGAAACCTTGGAAAACCATTGCCAGGCGCGAGCGAATACGTTGGACTTGCTTTTCATTAGCAGGAACAGATTCACCTGCTCTGTTGTTCTTCATTTGGATTAATTCACCATTTACCCAAATTTCGCCCGCGGTAGGCGTTTCTAGCAAGTTGATACATCTGAGAAAGGTACTCTTACCTGAGCCGGAAGAGCCAATGATGGAGATAACATCTCCTTTGTGCGCGGCAAGTGAAATGCCTTTTAAAACTTCATTTTGTCCAAATGTTTTGTGCAGGTCTTTTATATCTAGCGCTGGTACATCATTCATGCGCCCTACTCCCTGTGTTTTTGTCACTGCAATTAAGGGACTCCGCCCTCTCTAATTCGGAACAAATTAGCACCGCCCCTTGAAACTTGCAACAAATTATTAACCTAAATAATTCGAATAGAAAGATACGATAGGCAAATTAATATGCAATATATAGCAACATATTCTTCAAAAGTTGAATATTAAATATAAAAAAGCCCCTTTCAAAGGGGCTTAATAAATTTACAAAAGTGTTAATTGAAACCTATTCGAGGTCGCAATGAATTAATTAAAACGACTGACTACCAACGAGTTTGAAGTACGTAATGTCACTTCATTTTCTAAGCCTTCTTTTTCAGAAGTAATGATGCCATCTAGGTCTTCATCTAGTTCAGGCTCTGACGCTTCACCATTGGAAAAGAAGCTCATGAAAACTTTAGAATCAATATTACTATCTTCATTCACTACCAAAGCAGTGCGATTAAAATCGTCCGAAGCTGAAACTTTCAAACCGTTAACGGCCGATGTTGGGAAGTTGTAGTAATGCAATTCTGGAACAACAACAGAATCACTATCACTTGTTGTGAAAATGCGATGTGTGACTCTGTAGTCGCCTGAAGTTGCAAAGTAAGCGACACGAGTAAAGCCTTCAGTAGACGATGTTAAGCCCATGTCCAGATCAATCACGGACTCTGCACTTCCTTGCGTTGATACACTTGGTTTTGTGTTCGGCAGGTTATCAATATTTAAGTAAGCACTCGGATCAACGTCAATATCCCATCCGTCAGAGATCGTTTCGTTAAGTAGAGACTCCCAACCATTAACTTGATTCTCTGAGAACGCCATGTATACCCAAGTTTCTTTATTCGTTGCACTAGGGCGATTATATTCAACGGCCGTTTTATCCAGCTTCAACGCGTCATATGCAAAGCCGTTAGTAACAAAGCCAATGTTGAGCGAGTCGTAAGTATAGTCAGAAGACGAATAAATGTTTGACGTATTATCCGCTCTAACTAAGGCTATCTCACCAGTTCCCCACGAACCAATACCATACTGGTAAAGCGCTTTGTCGCTTGAACCTGATTCATACTGAAACAATGCCGTTGGTTCACCTTTAAGCCCCATCAGTTCATCAGTAGGCAACATATCAGGGTTCGGAGACGTGAAAATATCGGTTTGCGAGACAAAGTTGTAATCTCCGCCACCTGATTCAGCGTTTCGGTAATCTAAGTTAGTAAACTTATTGCTTGCTAAGTTACCGCCAGTAAAGCATTTGTTCAAAGAGTCTCGGTTTAGTGCAAAAGTAGCATTACGTAGTTTCTTATCTTGCAAGAACTCTTTTGAAAACGTGTTTACGCGAGCTTCTTTGCCGTTAAATTCTATTGCTTGAAACGTTACAAAGCCGCCGTCAGGGATATCTTCAAGATAAAACTTAAAGTTATCAGTGGTAGGTTTGATAATGTCTCCGGATCTTTTGCCATCGGCATCAGAGTAGTAACCGATAACATAGTTGGTCACTTGCTCTTTTGACGCTGCACTATAGGTTAAAACCGTTTTATCGCCGTTCAGCTCAGTTTTGTGGTCATATACAGTACAACCTTTCGTAGTTGCTTCACTTTCAGTCATTGTTGCTGGTATAGCAAAATCAAAAGTAAAGGCAGTTTTCGGCGCTGCACCACCGCCACCGCCGCCACCGCCGCCGCAACCGACCATTAACCCTGAGATGATTGCCACTAGTGGCAGTACTTTAAGCTGTTTCATGTCTTTTTCCTAAACTGAGCGGCAATGATTAGCCAAAAAATTGTCTTTGCTCTGTCCAAAGCAAGAATAAAGCCAGCTTTATATAATCACCGTGAATATTGACATTTAATCTGCATCTCGTGCAAAAGGACAAAAAGTTCTAATTTTATGCAACTTGTGTAATGAAATTACACAAGATCTCCGCATCTCATTCGCATGCCAGAAACTTTCTGTAGTTTTATTTCACAACCATTCTTAAAGTGATCTAAATCAATCACCCTAAATGGCTATCTTGCTAGACTCCTGCCAAAAGATGAGGCTTTTTTTGCGCCTCAACACAATAAGTTATTAGCTATGCTTAGGCACAGTGTCGACGTGTAACAAATCTAACAATAGCTAGCATAAGCGTGCCGCAGGATGCGGATTAACACAATTGAATGAAGAATTCATAACTTTTAAATATATGAGGAATCTATGTCAGACGCAGTTAACAAAACGCACTCTGATTCAGATATCGAGACCAAGAGCTACCGTGAGCTTCATCGTCCAGCATCTGAGTTCGCAAGCCGTTCAGACTACCTAGACCACGAACTACAAATCATGAAGCCACGTCGTTTTGGCTTGAACTTGCCAGGTCGTGACTTCCGCTTTGAGCTTGAAGACCTTGTTCCAGCGCTTGCTGGTACTATCGGTATTATCGCAATGTACTCTGCGGTAATGATGTCTTGGGCTGAAGGTCTTACTGCAGCATGGGACCACGTAAACTTAGGCAAGGACTTTGCTATCGAAGTTGCGCGTGTAGAAATGCTCATCCCTGCACTTCTTTTCTGTGTACTTGCCTCTGGTTTTATTAACCCTAAAGCCAACCTAGCAGGCAACCACGGCCCAATGATCCCTCTTATTGGTACCATCGCTCTTGCTGGTGCTCACCCTCTTGCATTAGCAATTCTCATTGGTGTGTTTGGTTTGATTTTGAGCCTCTTAAAAGGTGGGTCAAAACTGGTTAACCTCACCTCTGAAGGTACGGCTGGTGGCCTTCTTATTTTCTTAGGTTTAACCGGAACCATGAGCCAAATTAACTCTATTCAAGCTTGGGCTGTTGGTTTGCAATCCGATACGGTTGCCGCTGGTAGCATGGGTTACATCGGTCTAATTGTTCTTGCGGTTACCATTGGCTTATACGCGTTCCTTGCTAAAGTGAACAAACGCTGGCTAGCGATCCCTGTTTGTGCCTTCACTGGACTTGCAATCGCACTTGCTCTTGGCGCAGGCTTCGATATTAAATTCGTAACCGAGACAGGCCTTCCAAACCTAAATCCAATCTACTGGTGGGGTTCAACAGAAGAAGGTTGGATGCTTGGTCTTCCTAATATGGAACACTTCATCGCTTCACTACCATTCGCCATTCTTGCGGTAGCAATGTGGTCACCTGACTTCTTGGGTCACCGTATCTTCCAAGAGATGAACTACCCACGTAAGAGTGAGAAAGTGCTGATGGACGTTGATGACACAATGACAATGTGTTCCGTTCGCCAAATGGTCGGTACTGCAGTGGGTGGTGGTAACATCACATCATCTTGGGGGACTTACATGATCCCTGCTGCAATCGCGAAACGCCCTATTCCTGCTGGTGCCATCTTACTAGGCTCTCTATGTATTATTGTTGCAATCCTTGGTTTTCCTATGGACGTTGCAGTATGGCCTCCAGTTATGCGCGTTGCTCTTCTCGTTGGTGTATCTCTACCACTGCTTGAAGCTGGCATGCAGATGGTGAAGGACTCGAAAGACTCACAAGCAGCAGGCATTTGTATCTTTGGTTCTGCCGTTGTTAACCCAGTTCTAGCTTGGGCACTAACTATGCTTTTAGATAACAACGGTTTAATTGGAGATAAAGAGCGCGCGTCTCGCCTATCATTTGTAGACAAGATTGTGATCCCAGTAAGCGTACTTGTTATCTGTTTAGTTGCTATGCTTGCAGTTGGTATGCTTGAAGGCCAGTATGGCATCCAAGCTTGGCTATAAGCTAGCAGTCTAGAAATTTGTGGGTAGCGCTCGTCGCTACCCCATTTTTATCGAGATTTTTGAGGATTTATTGATTTAGTTTAAGGTTTGCAAAAAAATTTTAGTTTAACCTCTAACTGTTGCTTAAAAAGAGAAACGTTAAAACTAGTGACAATATTTATAGTTTTGTAAATCGAATACGTAAATTTAAGACTATAAATATTGTTATTCATAAGAGTGTACTGTTCCCCTCTTTTATCTGGGGATAGCTGGCTCAACGGCGAAGCAGTACGTATTTTTTTCTACTAAAAAGGTAGGTATGTCATGGCAGAGCAATTTGCTAAAGCTTGGGAAGGTTTTGCTGCAGGCGACTGGCAAAACGAAGTAAACGTTCGTGATTTCATTCAGAAGAACTACACTCCGTACGAAGGCGACGAATCTTTCCTAGTTTCTGAAGGTACTGAAGCGACTAACAAGCTTTGGGCTAAGGTAATGGAAGGCATCAAACAAGAGAACGCGACTCACGCTCCTGTTGATTTTGATACTTCAGTTATCTCTACCATCACTGCTCACGATGCAGGCTACATCGAAAAAGACCTAGAAACTATCGTAGGTCTTCAAACTGACGCTCCTCTAAAACGTGCGATCATCCCTAACGGTGGTATCCGCATGGTTGAAGGTTCATGCAAAGCCTACGACCGCGAGCTAGACCCACAAGTTAAAAAAATCTACACAGAATACCGTAAAACTCACAACCAAGGCGTTTTCGATATCTACACTCCTCAAATCATGGCGTGTCGTAAATCTGGCGTACTGACTGGTCTTCCAGATGCATACGGTCGTGGTCGTATCATCGGTGACTACCGTCGTGTTGCTCTATACGGTATTGACTTCCTAATGAAGGATAAATTCGCGCAGTTCTCTTCTCTACAAGAGCGTTTTGAGAACGGCGAAGACCTACAAATGACAATGCAGCTTCGTGAAGAGATCGCAGAGCAACACCGTGCTCTAGGTCAAATCAAAGAAATGGCTGCAAAATACGGTTGTGATATTTCTCGTCCTGCTGAAACTGCGCAAGAAGCTATTCAGTGGACTTACTTCGGTTACCTAGCTGCTGTTAAATCTCAAAACGGTGCGGCTATGTCTCTAGGTCGTACTTCTACGTTCCTAGACATCTTCATCGAACGTGATATCGCGGCTGGTAAGCTAACTGAAGAACAAGCTCAGGAAATGATCGACCACTTCGTAATGAAACTACGTATGGTTCGTTTCCTACGTACTCCTGAGTACGATGATCTATTCTCTGGCGACCCTATCTGGGCAACTGAGTCTATGGGTGGTATGGGTCTTGACGGTCGTACGCTAGTTACTCGTACAAACTTCCGTTTCCTAAACTCACTATACACTATGGGTCCTTCTCCAGAGCCAAACATCACTGTTCTTTGGTCTGAGCAACTACCTGAAGGCTTCAAGAAGTTCTGTGCGAAAGTATCTATCGATACTTCTTCTATTCAGTACGAAAATGACGACCTAATGCGTCCAGACATGAACTCTGACGACTACGCGATCGCATGTTGTGTATCTCCAATGGTTGTTGGTAAGCAAATGCAGTTCTTCGGTGCTCGTGCGAACCTTGCGAAAACAATGCTTTACACCATCAACGGTGGTGTGGATGAGAAGCTAAAAATCCAAGTTGGCCCGCAAATGCCTAAGATCGAAGGCGATGTTCTTAACTACGATGAACTGTGGGAGAAAATGGACCACTTCATGGATTGGCTAGCGAAACAATATGTGACTGCACTAAACGCTATCCACTTCATGCACGATAAGTACAGCTACGAAGCGGCACTAATGGCTCTACACGACCGTGACGTTAAACGTACTATGGCTTGTGGTATTGCTGGTCTATCTGTTGCGGCTGACTCACTATCTGCAATTAAATACGCAAAAGTTAAGCCAATTCGTGACGAAGACGGTCTAGCAATCGACTTCGAAATCGAAGGCGATTACCCTAAATTCGGTAACAACGACCCACGCGTTGATGACATTGCATGTGAACTTGTTTCTGTATTTATGGGCAAAATCCGTAAGCTTAAGACTTACCGTGATGCAATCCCTACTCAGTCAATTCTTACTATCACTTCAAACGTGGTTTACGGTAAGAAAACTGGTAACACGCCTGACGGTCGTCGTGCTGGTGCTCCATTTGCTCCAGGTGCAAACCCAATGCACGGTCGTGACGAGAAAGGTGCTGTAGCATCACTAACTTCAGTTGCTAAACTGCCGTTTGCTGACGCACAAGATGGTATCTCTTACACATTCTCTATCGTACCTAACGCACTAGGTAAAGATGAGGGTTCACAACGCGCTAACCTTGCTGGTCTTATGGATGGTTACTTCCACCACGAAGCGGGTATCGAAGGTGGTCAACACCTAAACGTGAACGTTCTTAACCGTGAAACTCTAGAAGACGCAGTTAAGCACCCAGAGAAATACCCTCAGCTAACAATCCGTGTATCTGGTTACGCTGTTCGCTTCAACTCTCTAACTGCAGAGCAACAAGCTGACGTAATCGCGCGTACATTCACTGAGTCTCTATAAGACTATAGCGAAATAACGTTCTAGTAATACAACAAAGGCTGATGCTAAGTAGCATCAGCCTTTTTTTATTTCTTGAATGAAAGTTGTGATATCGCGAAAGACTTTTGCCCGCATTCTTACGTATGATGCGAAAAAAGTTAGCAAATAAAGTCTATGAGATTTAGTAAATTAATTATTCTTACCCTTCTTTCTCCAGTTGCAATAGCATCCACTAAGTCTACGGTTTCTTTTACCATCGACAACGATGGTATTTTTGGCGTCGATCAAGACTATACGAATGGTGTTTTCCTTTCTTACGCGACAGACCAACTGACACAAGAAAGCCAATGGAAATGGCTGAGTCTAGCTAACTCAGAGCACGCCAATATCGATAAAATAGAGTTGGTTCTTGGCCACAAGATGTGGACTCCAAGCGACATTGAAGCCGATTATCCACTAATCAATGATCGCCCATATGCCGGTTACCTACACACCGAAATCAACTACCTTTCCCTAACGAGTGACAAAGCTGTACGGTACAATTTCACCATAGGAACTACGGGTGAAAGTTCGCTATCAGAAAAGGCGCAAGAAATCGTTCACGGCATAACAGGATCGACGGACCCTCAAGGTTGGGATTACCAGATTGAAGATAAAGTGGCGTTCAGCCTTGGTTACCGCGTATTTAACAAATTGATGCGCAGCGAAGAACAAAAAACACAATGGGAGATCACCAACATTAACGACATCAATGCGGGTAACTTCCGTAGTGATGTCTCTCAAGGCGTCATGTTTCGTTGGGGTACAAACCTAGCGAATAGCATCGGAGCCGCCAATATCAGTGTCGAAAGCCCTTTCTCAGCAAGTATGATCGCTCAGAACACGTCGAGTTGGTTCTTGTTCACCGGGTTTGAAGGTCGTTACCGCTTTAATGACATGACTATCGAAGGAGATCGTCCTGGCATTCCTGAACCGTCAGCGCCATACGACGTCACACTGCAAAATTGGCAAGCAAGTGCCGTCGCGGGAGTATCTTGGTACAACCAAAATTACGGTGCAAGCATCACCTTTACAATTAAAACACCGGATTATGAAGAAGCCCAAACCGATGTTTATGGGACAGGCTCGTTCTCCGTGTTCGCCTTTTTCTAAAAACTGGATTATCCCAGCATCGAAGTCAATCTAGATACACGGCAAGTTCTCGGGGTAGGTATTAACCACCTCGTGTTCAAGCGTTTATGCAGATTGGCTCCATCTATTTTCTTTCTTCAAATAACCTTGCCTTTAGTACCGACAAAGCTGTTTTAACCCTGCTTTTTGTAATAAAATAACAGCTAGAATTTACTAGTAATGAGAGCAAAAGATGTCAACAGCTGGTCGTATTCACTCATTTGAGTCATGTGGTACCGTAGACGGACCTGGTATTCGATTTATCGTCTTCTTGCAAGGTTGTTTAATGCGCTGTAAGTATTGCCATAACCGCGATACTTGGGACACGCATGATGGCAAAGAAGTCACGGTTGAAGAAATCATTTCCGAAGCGAAAAGTTACCGCCACTTCATGAATGCATCAGGTGGTGGCGTTACTTGTTCTGGCGGCGAAGCGATGCTTCAACCGGAATTCGTACGTGATTTTTTCCGCGCAGCTAAAACCGAAGGCATTCATACATGTCTAGATACTAACGGTTATGTTCGTAAGCACACTGATGTTATCGATGAAGTACTGGATGCAACAGACTTAGTCATGCTTGACATCAAACACATGAAAGACGAAGTGCACCAAGATCTCATCGGTGTATCCAACCGACGCACATTGGACTTTGCTCGTTACTTGCAAAAAATCGGAAAGAAAACATGGATTCGCTATGTCGTCGTGCCTGGTTACACAGATGACCCAGAAGCAGCACACATGCTTGGTGAATTTATTAAAGACATGGATAACATCGAAAAGGTCGAGTTACTTCCTTACCACAAATTAGGGGCTCATAAGTGGGAAGCGTTAGGCTTAGAATACCCACTCGAAGGCGTAAACCCGCCACCGAAAGAAACCATGGATGAAATTCAATCCATTCTTGCTCAATACAACGATAACGTAAAATACTAAGTGAACCGCAAGACTAACCTCTTTAAAATACCAGCTTATTGCTGGTATTTTTTTGATTATATCTAAGCCTTATCAGTGAGTTTCTCTGCGGTCATTTAGGTATAAAAAGAACGATAGAAATGATTGCGTCATGTTCGCATAGGAAGGAAGTAACATGGATTTGTTTAACTTAGGCTCTCTTGTTGTCTCAATTTGGATAGTAGTAGTCTACTGCCTACCAGATTGGAAAAAAGTCGTTTGGCCCAAACTGGAAAAAGAAAAAGGATTTCAGCACCTCGTTTTTGCAACGCTCTTCTTTTTCAGTATTTTATGGGCCGCTCAAGCAGGTGTAAAAGAAGGATTACAGATTCATTTTCTTGCACTAACAACGCTGACGATGATGTATGGTTGGCGCATGGCATTTATACTCAGCATTCCCGCTATGTTGGTCAACCACCTACTACATGATGTGTCCTTGCTACTCTTACCCACGTCGTTAGTTCTATCTGCCCTAATTCCGATTTTCATTAGTTACTTAGTGTTTCTTCTGAGTTACCACTACTTGCCACGAAACATTTTTGTTTTCATCTTCGTTGCTGGATTTTTCAATGGCGCGATAACAGGAAGTCTGCACCTCATCATTAACTCTTTTTATCACCTATCAGTTGGTCACTACGATTGGGAAACCATTCAACATAACTACTTTGTTTTTGTGCCGTTGCTCGCCTTTCCAGAAGGTCTATTAAATGGTATGGCACTGGCGGTTTTAACCGTATTCAAGCCAGAGTGGCTGAGAGTATTTTCAGACCGAGACTACATATACAATCATTACCATAAATAAGTGTTTTCAAACTGGTCAAAAGTGACAGTTCTTGCCATTTTTTAGTATTAAATATGTGTTGAGATCATGTTTCACTCATGTCTTAAGCGTTAACCTAAGCACATTAAAAATGTATTAGATATCTAGTGAGGTCACCATGGAAATGTCAAACGCTCAACGTTTGATTCTATCAAACCAATACAACCTTATGTCTCAACTTGATCCAAGTAATGCGGCCAAATACAAACGCTTACAAACGATCGTTGAACGTGGTTATGAACTACAAATGCGAGAGTTGAACAAAGATTTCGGCTGCCTCTCAGAAGCAGAATGTCGTGAGATCATCGACGTTATGGAGATGTATCATGCGATGCAAGAATCTTACAACATGCTAGACGATGAAGACCGCAGCAACGTAGATCAGCGCCGCTTGAAGTTCTTGGGATTTGATATCGCTTCAGAAGCGCAACAAGTACATTACGTACGTTTTCTCATCGATTCTGAAGGTTTGTACCCTCAGTTTGACAAGGCAGATCATCACTTTAACAGCCAAATGCCGATGCTAGATAAATACCGCCGTATGCTGCAAACTTGGCGTAACTGCCCTCGTCAGTATCATTTATGTGAAAACGAACTAGCGCAAATCTTCAGCGCATAAAATGGTCGTCTAAGAATGAGGAGAGCGCCCGCTCTCCTTGTTATTTACCCTGTCACAAACTTATCTAAGACTTTGCTCTCTTCCTACCTCTTTCACTTACCTTGCTCAATGTAGAACAACGAATCACTGAGACTCTTCTGTCTTTGCCAAATATTTGATTTCTATTGCACCTATTCACGACATAAATTCGTCCTTAATAAAAGAGTGATTCAAATGTCACTTTTACAATAAATTCATAATTGTTAAGCAAAATTGCAAATCCCCGACTAGGCTTAAGTAGAGAAAGGCTGTGATTGAAAAATTCATATCCACCGCTCACCGTTGTAACGAAAAAACCGTCCATAAAGCAAAGTCTTTGGTGTCGCCAATCTTACATTCTGTACGAACCAAATGTGATAACAGGACGTATATTCAAACAACAACGAGCATAACTGTTGGTGGAAAGCCTGAATCAACGTTCGTCGGTAGACTGACTATTAAAGGGGAAAGCGACATGAGTATTTTCGACCACTATCAATCAAGATATGAAGCTGCAAAAGATGAAGAGATGTCGTTACAGGAGTTTTTAGCCCTGTGTAAAGATGACAAAAGCGCTTATGCTAATGCAGCAGAACGCCTACTGATGGCGATTGGTGAACCAGAGATAATCGATACGGCAAAGGATCCGAGACTAAGCCGAATCTTCTCGAATCGTGTTATCTCTCGTTATGAAACCTTTAAAGACTTTTATGGCATGGAAGATGCCATAGAACAAATTGTGTCTTACCTAAAACATGCGGCGCAAGGCCTAGAAGAGCGTAAGCAGATTCTTTACTTACTCGGCCCTGTAGGTGGCGGTAAGTCTTCGCTTGCAGAAAAGCTTAAGGCTCTGATGGAACAGATGCCTATTTATGTTCTTACTGCTAACGGCGAACGCAGCCCAGTGAATGACCATCCATTCTGCCTATTCAAAGCCACAGAAGATGGCGATATTTTGAAAAAAGAATATGGCATCGAGCACCGTTATCTTCGCTCGATCATGTCTCCTTGGGCCGCTAAACGTCTTCACGAGTTTGGTGGTGATATCACCAAATTTAAAGTAGTGAAAGTACGCCCTTCTATCCTTGACCAAATCGGTATTGCCAAAACTGAACCAGGCGATGAAAACAACCAAGATATCTCATCATTGGTTGGTAAAGTCGATATTCGTAAGCTTGAACACTATTCGCAAGACGATCCAGACGCTTACAGCTACTCCGGTGCGCTGTGTAAAGCAAACCAAGGTTTAATGGAATTCGTTGAGATGTTCAAAGCACCAATCAAAGTGCTTCACCCGCTGTTAACAGCAACGCAAGAAGGCAACTTCAACGGTACAGAAGGCCTTTCTGCGATTCCATTCGACGGTATGATTCTGGCTCACTCAAACGAATCTGAGTGGCAGACCTTCCGTAACAACAAGAACAATGAAGCGTTCTTGGACCGTGTTTATATTGTGAAAGTACCTTACTGTCTACGTGTTTCAGAAGAAGTCAAAAT
Organism: Vibrio sp. Vb1755; assembly: GCF_033338635.1. NCBI lineage: Bacteria > Pseudomonadati > Pseudomonadota > Gammaproteobacteria > Vibrionales > Vibrionaceae > Vibrio > Vibrio sp. Vb1755. The sequence continues at coordinate 40,539 of NZ_JAWOTA010000020.1, forward strand.
CTACCAAAAACTTCTCGAAAACAGTGAGTTGTCTCAAGCCCCTTGTTCACCAAGCACGCTCGAGACTCTGGCACAATTCAGTATTCTTTCTCGACTTAAAGAGCCTGAAAACTCGTCCATCTTCTCTAAGATGCGCGTATACGACGGTGAAACGCTGAAAGATACGGATCCAAAGGCAAAAAGCTATCAAGAGTATCGTGATTATGCTGGTGTCGATGAAGGCATGAACGGTCTCTCAACACGTTTTGCCTTTAAGATTTTGTCACGCGTATTTAACTTCGACCAAACCGAAGTGGCAGCCAACCCTGTACATCTATTCTATGTGATTGAACAACAGGTTGAGCGCGAACAGTTCCCTGCTGAAACAGCAGAGAAATATCTCGAGTTCTTGAAAGGCTACCTAGTACCTCGATACGTTGAATTTATCGGTAAAGAGATTCAGACCGCTTATCTTGAGTCTTACTCTGAATACGGCCAAAACATCTTCGACCGATATGTCACCTATGCAGACTTCTGGATTCAAGACCAAGAGTACCGAGATCCAGAAACTGGTCAGCTATTTGATCGCTCTTCACTGAATGCTGAGCTAGAGAAGATCGAAAAAACAGCTGGTATTTCTAACCCGAAAGATTTCCGAAACGAAATCGTTAACTTTGTGCTTCGTGCGAAAGCGAATAACAATGGTCAAAACCCGGTTTGGACCAGCTACGAAAAACTGCGCACAGTAATCGAGAAGAAAATGTTCTCCAATACCGAAGAGCTACTTCCGGTTATCTCATTTAATGCGAAAACCTCTTCTGAAGATCAGAAGAAGCATGACGACTTTGTCGCTCGCATGATGGAAAAAGGCTATACCGAGAAACAGGTTCGCCTACTTTCTGAGTGGTACCTACGAGTACGTAAGTCATCCTAACCCAGTATTGAGTTAGGTCGCTTGTGAAACATGAAGAGGGCTATTTCATGGCGCAATTTATAGACCGAAGGCTCAATGGCAAGAACAAGAGCGCTGTTAATCGACAGCGCTTCTTGAAGCGCCACAAAGAGCAAATAAAAGAGTCGGTAGCAGACGCAGTGAATCGACGCTCGATTACGAATACGGAAACGGGCGAAGACGTCTCTATCCCTCACAAAGACATCAATGAGCCTATATTTCATCAAGGCAAAGGTGGTGTTCGAGAACGAGTTCATCCCGGTAACGACCAATTCATTACTGGTGATAAAATTGAGCGTCCCAAAGGTGGCGGTCAAGGTAGCGGCTCTGGAGAAGGGAACGCCAGTCCAGATGGAGAAGGCCAAGACGAATTTGTATTCCAAATATCAAAAGATGAGTACCTCGATATTTTGTTCGAAGATCTCGAGCTGCCTAATCTAGAAAAAAACCAAATTGCCAAAATCACAGAATGGAAAACGCACCGTGCAGGCTTTCAAACTGCCGGTATCCCTTCCAATATCGCCGTAGTACGCTCTCTGCAACAATCTCTTGCGCGCCGTACTGCAATGACTGCTGGTAAGAAACGACTTCTTAAAGAGTTAGAAGACGAACTTGCTCGCATCAAAAATATTGAACCTGCTCAGCAGTTTGAAGAGAACCGCTTGAAGGCTGAAATTGAAGAACTGCGCAAGAAAATCGAAAGCGTGCCGTTCATCGATACCTTCGACTTACGCTTCAAGAACTATGAGAAACGCCCGGTACCATCGAGCCAAGCGGTAATGTTCTGTCTAATGGACGTATCCGGTTCGATGGACCAGGCAACGAAAGACATCGCAAAACGCTTCTATGTTCTTTTGTACTTGTTCTTAACTCGTACCTACGAGAATGTCGAAGTCGTCTTTATCCGCCACCATACCCAAGCGAAGGAAGTGGACGAGCACGAATTTTTCTACTCACAAGAAACCGGGGGTACCATTGTATCTAGCGCGCTCAAGTTAATGGATGAAATAGTAAAAGAGCGATACCCGATTGGTCAGTGGAACATATATGCAGCTCAAGCATCCGACGGTGACAACTGGGCAGATGATTCGCCAAGATGCCGGGATCTGTTAGTGAACAAATTACTTCCAAACTGTCAGTATTACTCTTACATAGAGATCACGCGGCGATCGCACCAAACTCTATGGCATGAGTACGAAAAACTCACTGAAGAGTTTCCTAATTTCGCAATGAAAAACATTCGCTCTGTGGAGGATATTTTCCCAGTCTTTCGTGAACTATTCCAAAAAGAAACGGCGTAAGGAGGCTAGCGATGAATACCGCAACGAGAAACCTCTCAGGAGAGGCGCCTAAAAAGCGTAACAGTAAAGTGTTGCCAGATGGACCAGATTGGACATTTGAGCTGTTAGAGCGATACCACAAAGAAATTAAGCGTGTCGCGGAGCATTATCGCCTAGACACTTACCCTAACCAAATAGAAGTGATTACTTCAGAACAGATGATGGATGCCTACTCAAGTATCGGCATGCCAATCAATTACAACCACTGGTCATTTGGTAAAAAATTCATTCAAACAGAGCAGAACTATAAACATGGTCAAATGGGGTTAGCCTACGAGATTGTGATTAACTCCGACCCTTGTATTGCTTATTTGATGGAAGAAAATACGGTAACAATGCAAGCACTCGTTATAGCGCACGCGTGTTACGGCCATAACTCTTTTTTCAAAGGTAATTACCTATTCCAAACGTGGACTGACGCCAGCTCTATTATCGACTATCTGCTGTTCGCCAAAAAGTATTTAGCCGAGTGTGAAGAACGATATGGCGTAAAAGAAGTGGAAAAACTGCTCGACTCTTGTCACGCGTTAATGAACTTTGGTGTAGACCGCTACAAGCGTCCAGAGAAAATCTCAATTACAGAGGAAAAAGCAAGACAAGAAGAACGCGAAGCATACCTACAATCTCAAGTTAATGAGCTTTGGCGCACGGTACCGACAGCCAAGACGAAAGAGGAAGACATTAAAGAGCGATTCCCAAGCGAGCCTCAGGAAAACTTGCTCTACTTCTTCGAAAAACATGCGCCGTTGCTAGAGCCGTGGCAACGTGAAGTTGTTCGGATCGTCCGTAAGATCAGTCAGTATTTTTATCCGCAAAAACAAACGCAAGTTATGAATGAGGGCTGGGCAACGTTCTGGCACTACACCATACTCAACCATCTTTATGATGAGGGCTTGGTGTCTGAAAAATTCATTCTAGAGTTCTTACATAGCCACACCAGTGTCGTGGCTCAGCCGCCTTATAACAGTCCTTACTTTAATGGCATTAACCCCTACGCGTTAGGCTTTGCCATGTTCCGAGATATTAAGCGTATCTGTGAAGAACCAACTGATGAGGACAAAGAGTGGTTTCCAGACCTAGCAGGAACCGACTGGTTAGATGCAGTGCATTTCGCGATGCATAATTTCAAAGATGAAAGCTTTATTAGCCAATACCTTTCTCCGAAATTAATGCGTGATTTCAAGCTGTTTGCGATCAACGATGATGATCATAAGAACTTTATTGAAGTCGCTGCGATACACGATGAGATGGGTTATAAACGCATTAGAGAAACCTTAGCTGCTCAGTATAACTTATCTAATCTTGAGCCAAACATTCAGGTGTTTAATGTCGATGTCCGTGGTGATAGATCGCTTACGTTGCAGTACGTTCCTCACAACCGCATCCCACTTGATGATAGTTACGAAGAAGTTCTAAAGCACGTGTACCGATTATGGGGCTTTGATGTCATTCTCCAAGAAGTGAAAGACACCGGTCACCGAGAAGTGTTAGCAACCTGCCCTAAACGGAACCAATACGACACTAATATTTAACTAATACCGCGATACAAGTAAAACAAAAAGGCTCCTAATTCAGGAGCCTTGTTTATTCTTAAATCTATATGAGCATTTGTTACGCTTGCTTTGCAACAATCGCGCGCACGGCTTCTAGGTCTTCGGGCGTATCAACCCCTGCCGCTGGTGCCTCTTTCGCTACCGCCACATGAATTTTTTCACCGTACCAAAGCACTCGCAGTTGCTCAAGACACTCAATCTGCTCTAATGCACTTGGTGCCCAGTTGACATACGTATTAATGAAACCAGCTCGATAAGCATAAATACCAATATGACGCATTAATGGGTTGGCAATAGTTTTGTCTTGTTTAGCAAAGCTATCGCGATCCCAAGGGATGGTTGCTCGACTAAAGTACAACGCATAGCCTTGCTCATCTGCGACAACTTTAACAGCGTTCGGGTTGAACACTTCCTCTTCCGAGTCTATTTCTACAGCTAACGTCGCCATCGGGGCTTCACACCCAGATAAGTTATCAGCAACCTGACGAATGATGGACGGCGGAATCAAAGGCTCATCCCCTTGCACATTAACAATAATGTGGTCTGACGGAATAGCCATCTTTTCAACAACTTCGGCAAGACGCTCCGTACCTGATTCGTGGTGGGGAGAGGTCATACAAACTTTACCACCAAATGACGAAACCGCTTTCGCAACACGCTCGTCATCAGTTGCAACGATGACATCTTCCGCACCCGCTTGTAGCGCTTGTTCATAAACCCACTGAACCATAGGCTTACCACCAATATCCGCTAGCGGTTTACCAGGCAAACGGCTCGATGCGTAGCGCGAAGGGATGACAACCGTAAAAGACATTAGCGTCCCTCATCCATGCTCATAGTGCGAGCTTCAGGCTCTAGCAGAACTGGAATACCCTCTTTGATCGGGTAAGCAAGGCGATCCAATTTGCAGATCAACTCTTGATTATCTTTATCGTACGTCAGCTTACCTTTGCAAACAGGGCAAGCTACAATCTCAAGTAGACGGTGATCCATAAGCCGCTTTAACCTCTTTTATTCTATTTAAAATTTGCTCTGCATCGTTTGATTCAAACTGGGCAGATACAGGCAGATACCACCAATTATCTTGCGCATAATGGCTGCACTTGACGGCATCTTTCTCGGTCATAATCACATTGGTCCCTTGTTGAGCCAATGCTTCTAATTCTTGTTGATCAAAGTCTTGATGGTCAGCAAAACCTTTTGTGACTTTAACATCTGCGTCCATCGAGTTTAGTGTATGAAAAAAACGCGGAGGATGCCCAATGCCCGCAAATGCGACGAGATCTTTCAACTCCGAGACATCCACATGTTGCTTAGTCTTAAGATTAATAGCTTTAGAGGGTGCTAAAGCCATTGCGATTTCGCCCGTATGCGCTTGACCGCCATTGGTGATGATAAAGTCGACTTCTTTAAGTCGCTCAATACCTTCACGTAAAGGACCTAATGGAATCAGGCTTTCATTCCCAAACCGGCGATTCCCATCCACAATCACTAACTCAATATCACGGCCTAACGCATAATGTTGTAATCCATCATCCGTAATTATGATATCCACATCCAAATCTAGCAGTGCTTTCACTGCATTTGAACGCACAGGATCTACCGCAACAGGTGCTCCTGTACGGCGATGAATCAACTTAGGTTCATCGCCACAATGCTTCGCTGGCGTATCTTCTTTTAGCACTAACGGATAGGCAGGAGCCTTTGCCCCATAACCACGAGAAACAACCCCCGGCTTAAAGCCCATTTGCTGTAGTTGCTCAACAAGCCACACAACAACTGGTGTTTTACCATTGCCACCAGCAGTGATATTGCCAACCACAACAACAGGTATAGGCGCATTATAAGCTTGCTTGCGGCCAGTTTGGTATTGCTTTCGCTTTGACTTGCTTATCGCTCCAAATAATAAACTCAGTGGCCACAAAAGCGGCCACAAGAGGTATTTTATTGGATGGTTTTCAAACCAGATTTTTTCAATCACCGCGCTTATTCACCAAACTGAATACGGTGCAATTGTGCATACGCACCATTTTTCTCAATAAGCTCAGCGTGGTTGCCACGTTCAATGATGGCACCATCATCAACCACAAGAATTTCATCGGCTTTCTCGATTGTGGATAAGCGGTGCGCTATTACAAGTACCGTTTTGTCTTTTTGCAGCTCATCAAGTGCAGCTTGAATAGCTCGCTCGGATTCGGTATCCAAAGCCGAAGTTGCCTCATCAAGAATCAGCACTGGAGCATCACGCAATAGAGCTCGCGCAATCGCAACACGTTGGCGTTGACCACCAGACAAGCTAGCACCATTTTCACCAATCATGGTATCAAGTCCATCATCCATTTTGCCGATGAACTCCATCGCATGCGCGAGTGTTGCCGCTTTCTCGATATCACTGCGCTCGTATTGGCCATCCGTTGCGTACGCAATATTGTTTGCTATCGTGTCATTAAACAAATGAACATTTTGCGATACTAGTGCAAATTGCTGACGTAAATTCTTTAGCTCGTAATCACGAATATCATGCCCATCTAATGTGATAGATCCACTGTCAACATCATAGAAGCGGTTGAACAAGTTCGCGATGGTACTTTTACCTGAGCCAGAACGGCCAACTAGCGCCACCGTTTTTCCTCTTGGAATATCGAAGCTGACATTTTCCAATGCTGGTTTTTCTGCACCAGTGTAAGTAAAGCTTACGTTTTTAACTGAAACATCGCCATTTGCGCGTTCAACTGTCAACTTACCTTCGTTTTTCTCAGGCTCGAGGTCAATTAACGCGAAGAGCGTTTGGCTCGCGGCCATACCACGTTGGAACTGAGAAGTAACGTTAGTCAGCGCTTTAAGTGGGCGCATCAGACCAAACATTGCAGAGAACACAACAGTAAATGTACCTGGAGTCAGTTGCTCTTTAATCGAATCAATACTTGCTAAATAAAGAACGGCAACAATTGCAAGTGATGCAATCATTTGGATGATAGGGTTAGCCGCCGCTTGAGCCGTCACCAACTTCATGCTTTGTTGACGCATTTGGTTGCTGACTTTTTCAAATCGTTTACGTTCGATGTCTTGGCCGCCATAGCTCAACACAACTTTATGGCCTTTCAGCATCTGCTCTGCTGATGCAGTTACGTTACCCATCATGGTCTGCATATTTTTGGATATTTTTCTAAAACGTTTAGAAACAACACCAATACCCCATGCTACAACGGGAGCAACAGCAAACAGCACTAGCGACAATTGCCAGCTGTTGTAAAACATCAAAACTAACAGACCAATGATACTTGCGCCTTCACGCACAATGCTCACCAACGCTTGGCTAGTTGCCGCTGATACTTGCTCTGAGTCGTAGGTTATACGCGACAATAAGTTGCCCGTCTTTTCCTTATCAAAATAAGATACTGGCATATGCATAAAGTGATTGAACACCATGCGACGGACTTGCATAACTACGTTGCCAGATACCCAGCTCAAACAATAGGTGGAGACAAATCCACTTATGCCACGGATGAACATCATGGCAAAAATAATCAATGGAAGCGTGCGTAAAAAATCAGATTCAGCGTTCCCAAAACCTTCATCGAGTAGTGGTTTTAGCAGGGAAATCATATAGGTATCTGATATGGCATTAATAACTAATGCAATGACTGCAACGACAAGACCTGACTTATAAAGGCGAATAAATTGCCATAGACGCTTAAACGTCTGCCAAGTCGTTTCATCAGTATTTATCGACATAGAAGTGCTTTATTTTCTTACATTAAGACTCTCATTCTACTCCCTTACGCAGCATCTGCCTATACCAAGGCTCAAATGTATCGCTACGTTTGGTTTCTGAGCGCCAATTATCACGGTGAATAAAGAAGCTTACCTGACCACCCTCACCAGTATCAAGCCAAGTAATGCCAAGTTTTCGGTATGAAGCAACGACATTTTCCGCTGGCATTCCCCATCGATTGTTTTTTGCTAAAGAAGCAACCGCCACACTCGGGCTCACCGCCTCAATAAATCGAGGATTCGATGAACTTTTACTCCCGTGGTGAGGGACTAGCATCACATCACTTTGTAACTTTCCGGGTTCTCTAAGCAAAATCCACTCGCTAATGGCCTCAATATCACCAGTAAAAAGCATACTAAAGTTAGAAATAGGGTCAGTAAGTCGTAATACACAGGAGTGCGGATTATACGCACGTTGAACAAGTGCAGGAGGCCAGAGTACTTCCATCTTTAATCCTTGCCATTTCCATTGGTCGCCTCTAGTGCAAGGCTCATATCCGATAAAGAATTGACTACTAAGTTTACGCTGTGGAGAAAAGGCATCTTCAATGAAAAAGCGGCCGCCTGCGTGATCATTATCGGAATGGCTTAGAATCAGTGTATCTATGCTTTCATAACCTCGTTGATGCAAAACCGGAGTGACGACCTGCTCTGCGATACTGCCGCTTTGCCATGCTTTACCAGTGTCATACAGCAACACCTTGTCGTCTTTTTCTACAACCACTGCAAGGCCATGACCTACATCTAATACATCGATACGCCAATGCGGTTCATACTCCGATGCAAGCTTGATACTAATAACGATGCCGAGTAACAAATACCACGCGTACTGAGACATGAACCGTTGAAATATTAAGCAAACCACTATCGCCATAACCAGCATTGTCATTTCCATGCTAATAGGTTGCCAAGAACCTATTGCGTACTGTATTGACGTGCTCAATGGCTGTAATGACCAGTCCACCAAATGCCACAGAGGCTTCGCTATCATTTCAAGAAACAAAGATGAGAACAGGGCTAGAAACATCAAAGGTACAACGATAAATCCGAACCAAGGAATAAATACCAAGTTGTAGGCTATTGAGGACAAACTAAAACCGGAGAAGAAATGGCCACTAACAGGTACGATTAAAGCGCTCAACATCAATTGAGTAAGCAATAACGCTTTTAATCGCGCTTTCCAACCTCCCCTTTGATGTCGAATCAAATTAATTGCGAACAATACCGCACAAGCGGAGAGGTATGATAACCAAAAGCTCATACTGTAGGATGCAAAAGGTTGGACAAGCAGTTGTAGAGATACTGCAAGCAAAAGAACTCGCCAAGAAGTCCAGTGCACTAGAGTATACTTCAGGAGAACGTAAACAACGCATACCGACACTGCTCGCGTAGTAGGCAGAGAGAAATCCGCTAACCAAGCGTAGGCAACAGCGAAGATCAGCCCATATAAGCTAGGTAACAACTGGTATTGGGGTAATAGATAACGAACGGTACCGCCCACGACTAGCCCAAAAGTAAACGCCATACCAATATGTAAACCAGAAATGGAGACCAAATGCAGTAAACCACTGTCCCTGAGCGCTTGCCAATCTTCCTTAGACAACCAAGAACGGTCAGCAAAAACTAACGCACTTATTAACGAGAAATGATGAAGGGAAGACACATCATCAGCGACATCGGCAATAATGGATTGACGCAGAGATACATTAGAACGAACAATCCACTTAGCGTCTTTGTTAACAACCGCTCGGGCGATAGTATTTTTACCCATCGCGTGCTTTTCAGCATCAAAGCCAGCTTCGTTGCGTAGACCTGTAATCGGCTTTAACGAGATGGATGTCGTAAACTCACTGTTAACATCGAGTGGAAAAGGCGTAATAAGACGGATTTTAGGTTTAAGAAAAGGTAACAGAGTTTGAGAATTTACCGCTTCTATAGCGACAATACCTTCATAACCGTGACTTATTTGCGTAAAAGGGCTGTCAACTTTACCAATTATGGTAATATTCTCCCCTGCTTGAAAAAGGGCTTGTCTCTGAGACTCCAATACATTGCCGTGGACGATGACAACCATAAAGCCCGCAATTGCGCCTATGCTAATTAAGCCACGACGTAATTTGATTATTGAGCCAGTGGTTATTATTCCCAGCAGCAACCAACGCCAATCTGGTATTGTCGGCCACCAAGCCGACGAGATTACGCTCGCTACAAATAACGCCAAGGTCCAACTTTTTTCTGAGAGAGTCATGCTGTCCTATGCCTAGAAAGCTGATAAAACGCTTCATGCCAGATCATGAATTGATCAAACGCCAAAAAGCATTGAAGGTCTTCGGCAATGTGTTGTACAACCCGAACTTGTGGTGCTTAAACCGCCGCTCGGCATCAGGGGCTTTTGCTGTCGGGTTATTTATGGCTTTTGTTCCGCTGCCGAGCCAAATGATCATGGCCGCTGGCTTGGCCATTATGTTGGGTGTCAATCTGCCCCTCTCCGTCGCTTTAGTATGGATCAGCAACCCTATCACTATGCCTGTGCTATTTTACTTTGCGTACAAGCTAGGTGCTCTAGTGATGCGTCTTCCCCCGCAACCTTTTCACTTTGAACTATCGTGGGAATTCATCATGCAGCAAATGAGCACCATTGGACCTCCATTTCTATTGGGCTGCGCAATTTGTGGGGTTGTATCCGCGATTATTGGCTACTTCGGAATTCGAGGGCTTTGGCGCTACTCAGTGGTACGGAGCTGGCAAAAACGCAAAATAAGATAAGACCTTACTGCGTAAAAATCAGCATTTGAGCTATCAGTTGAGGGGCATCTAACAGTTAGAATGAAACGCGATGTTACTCAAGTCGGATAAATACAAAAAAGGACCGAATTCGGTCCTTTTTTTGTTTTTCGCATATTGTAAAACAATCAGCTATTTAGAACTCAGTACAGCCGCCGGATTCAACCTTGCGGCACGAGAAGCAGGATACCACGTCGCAAGTAAACTAAGCACTATCGCCGTCACTGACACCAATGCCACATCTGGCCAGTGTAGTTGTGATGGTAAGAAGTCGACGAAGTAAATATCGCCCGATAAAAACTGATGACCAATTAAGCTCTCTAACCCTTTAATTAACGGAGTCAGGTTTAACGCCACTAAGACACCGATAACACTGCCGACGAGACTGCCAAATACACCAGAGAATACACCTTGCCAAACAAAGATCCGTTTGATTAGGCTATCTTTTGCTCCCATTGTTCGCAAAATTGCGATTTCCGCCGCTCGGTCTTTCACTGCCATCATCAACGTAGACACAATATTAAAACATGCCACGCCAATCACCAGTACCATCACCAAGTACATAATGGTGCGCACGAGCTGAATATCGCGATACAAAAAACCAAACTTTTGCTGCCAGCTTTTCAAATACACATAAACATCAACCATGCTACCAACCTCGCGAACGATCGTAGGTGCATTGAGAACATCGTCCGTTTTTAGTGAAATGCCAGTGACCCCTTCCCCTAATCTCGCGTATTGCTGAGCATCCGCTAATGGTACTAACGCTAGAGAGTGGTCGATTTGGCCATTCAACGTTAAGAATCCTGACACCTTCACGCGCACACGCTTAGGAGCCTGCACTTTATTTGCGCCGCCTGCTTGCGGAATCATCAACGTAACGTAATCCCCCACGGCGACATTTAGCTCGTTTGCTACACCTCGGCCTAAGATCACTTGCTGCTGACCGGCATAAAAGTTTTGCCAAGCTTCTTGGTCAATAAAATTCGATAAGCTCGACACCGCTTGCTCGAAAGTAGGCTCTACGCCACGAACTTCTATCGCTTTTAGCTTACTGCCTTTTTCTGCCAAACCCGTAAAACGAACGTACGGTGCTGCCGCAACAACATGTTCATGTTTTAGAGCTTGATTCATCGTTTTGGTGTAGTTATGAAGTGGTCCATTAACACCTTCTAACTCGCCGTGTGGAATCACAGACAACACACGCGACTGCAGCTCGCGCTCAAAGCCATTCATTGCAGACAAACCGATAATAATCACGGCAACGCCAACCGCAATACCAATAGTCGAAGAAAGCGATATAAAAGACACCATCTTGTTGCGCTTTTTCGCTCGACTGAAGCGACCACCAATCATCAAAGCTAAAGAGGTAAACAAAACTAGCCCTCCGCAGATGCTGTATCAGTCACAAGACGATCTACGAGCAAACCATCTTGCATGTGCATTTGACGATCCATTTTTGCTGCCAGCTCTTTGTCATGCGTGACAACCAAAAATGCAATGTTTGACTCTTTATTGAGCTCGCGCATCAAATCATAGATAGACAGTGCCGTATTGTGATCTAAGTTCCCCGTAGGTTCATCAGCCAAGACCAGATCAGGTTTATTCACCAATGCACGCGCAATCGCAACACGCTGACGCTCACCGCCCGATAACTCGGAGGGTCTATGTTGTATCCGATGACTCAAACCAACTTTATCTAACAGCGCTTTAGCCGCCTGTTTTGCATCCGCTACTTTAGCACCGCCAATCATCAGTGGCATCGCCACATTTTCAAGCGCAGTAAAGTCAGCCAACAAGTGATGAAACTGGTATACAAAACCAAGGTGCTTGTTGCGTAATGCCGCCTGTTTGTTCGAGCTCAAAGCTGATAGGTTTTGCCCTAGAAAATCAACTTCACCATGAGTTGCGTCATCTAACGCACCTAAAATATGCAATAAGGTACTTTTTCCCGAACCAGAAGAGCCAACAATAGAAACCAACTCCCCTTTGTCGATATCGAAACTTACGCCTTTCAACACTTCCGTATCTAACGAACCCTCTCGGTAGACTTTACGAATATCACGACATTCTAATAGCTTATTCATAGCGAAGTGCCTCAGCAGGTTTAACAGAAGATGCTCGATAAGAAGGATAAAGCGTAGCAGCAAGGCTAAGAGCAATCGCCAATACCACCACTAAAAGAATTTGCAGTGAATCAATCAAGATGGGTAGATGACCACCAAAGCTGAATAGCGCCACACCAGCAGATTCAAGAATCGCATTTAGATTAAGTGACAAGATCACGCCCGCAGCGCCACCAACAATCGCGCCAATTACACCACTGCTTGCACCTTGCACCATGAAAATGGTCATCACTTGAGATTGAGTCATGCCTTGAGTTTTCAATATTGCGACTTCTGATTGCTTCTCCATTACCACCATGATTAAAGCGGAGATAATATTGAATGCAGCGACACCCACAATTAGACCTAGCATAAGTCCCATCATGTTCTTTTCCATTTTCACCGCTTGGAAAAGCTCACCACGCTGTTCGCGCCAATCACTCCATTCCCATCCATCAGGCATGGGTTGGTCAGCAAAATCCGTCACCATAAATGGGTCAGAGAAAAAGACACGCCAACCAGAAACCGTGTCTTTAGGGAAACGCATCAGCTTAGATGCATCCGTCATGTTCACAATCATTAATTGACCATCAACGTCCGATCCCGTATTGAAAATGCCTGAGACAGTGAAGTTTCGCTGGCTAGGAATACGACCAAGTGGGGTAAACTGCGTCGCGTTGGTCACCATCAAGCGTACTTTATCCCCGATTGAGACCTTTAGTGAACGTGCCAAACTGTGACCCAAAAATACATTGTAGTCACCTGCTTGAAGTGACGATAATCGTCCGGCAATCAAATGGTTGCTAATCGGATCGCCTTTCTTAGGTTCAATACCGATGAGGTAACCAGCCGTCAGCTGTGCAGAACTCTGAATAACAGCCTCTCCTCTAACGATAGGCTCCGGCTGGGATTCACTCGACATCGCTTGAACAAATGGAGGAGCAGACTCGGTCATAGGCGTTTTTCCATCGTGTTGCGAAACAACGGCATGAGGTAGCACACCTAAAATGCGTTCTTTTAACTGCGATTCAAACCCGTTCATCACAGAAAGAACCGTCACCAACGCCATTACACCGATCGTAATACCCGCCGTCGACATATAAGAAACAAATCGGCTGAACCTATCTCCAGAGCGTCCCCGAAGATACCTTAAGCCAATAAACAATGAGATAGGATGATACATATAAGACAAACCAACTGGTTGTTTTGATATAAAGCTTTAGCGGATTATCTTACCTTACTCTTCTCATTAAGAAGACAAGAGAATCGCTAAATTTGTCAACGACATGCAATAAGTCTGTATTTAGGGCAAAAAGTTCAAGGACAAATCAGCTAAACTTGATAACTTCATTCAGTTAGCGATAATCAGTGCCCTATTTCTCTTTGTTTGTTGAGTGAACAGGGAGCGCTCACTGGCAAAAGGATCGACTATATGACAGAGCAAGAATACTTTACCGTCCATCATAACCTCACCATCAACGTCGAAACGTTGAGTGCGGACTTTGCTTTGCCAGATGAAGAAACATTTGCCTCCGAAATTCCAGCACCATTTATTGTCGCCAGTGAATTTAGTCACTTAGATATGTTGGCAGACAACGCGCGTCTAGAGCTGAAAAACAAAGAGTTAAAGCATGTGATCAACTTGCTTGATACGCAAAACGCGAAACTTAACCTCTTGTTGAGCTTTATGCTTTCACAACAAGATGACGCCTCCATTCGATATCAAACGACGCAGTTTGGTGCTAGTCAACTCAGTTTCCGCTCAGATACAGCGTTAACTACTCAACAACTCGTTCGTGTTAAACTGTTCCTCGATCACCCTGCTGCGGCGATTTACTGTTACGCTCAAGTAGAAGAATGTGATGCTTCAGAGCAAGATTTCATTATCACGCTTAGATACAAGATGCTCCGAGAATCTGATCAAGATTTACTGATAAAGGCGGCACTGTATCAACAACAAAAACTTTTACGTCAGCGCTCGATGGAGCGAGATAAAAAATAATTCCTATGACAAAAGCAACGATTCTTTCCGTCACCAACCCTTCAGAGCGTGGCGACAAAAAACAGCTAGGTAATTTGCCGGGCGCAGCTCTACCTCTAGCCATTGCAGAGCTAGCCAAGCAGCATTCGAGTCACTCGCTACTCGTTGTGCCTGACCCGCAAATCGCTTTAAAGCTTCAGGCAGAGATTGAGCAATTCACCGACCAAACGGTAAGCCTGTTCCCCGACTGGGAAACGCTGCCTTACGATAACTTTTCTCCGCATCAAGAAATCATCTCTGAACGTATCGCACGCCTATACCAACTGCCAAGTCAACGTGATGGCATAACCATCGTCCCGGTCAGTACAGTATTGCAACGCCAATCGCCACGTGATTTTCTGTTGCAACACACTTTAATGGTGAAAACTGGTGATCGGCTCTCGCTAGAGAAGTTACGTGTACAACTTGAAAATTCTGGCTACCGCCATGTAGATCAAGTATTTGGACCAGGTGAATATGCAAGTCGTGGGTCTATTCTGGATCTCTTTCCTATGGGCAGCAATGACCCGTACCGCATCGACTTCTTTGATGATGAAATAGATACCATTCGCACGTTTGATCCAGAGAACCAACGCTCTATCGACGATATTCAGCAAATCCAATTGCTGCCTGCACATGAGTTCCCAACCACTAAAGAAGCGATTGAAGATTTCCGTACACGTTGGCGCACCCAGTTCGACGCACGCCGCGAGCCTGAATCAATCTACATGCAAGTGACCAAAGGCACGTGGCCCGCTGGTATTGAGTATTGGCAGCCGCTGTTTTTTGACCATACCGAGACTTTATTTGAATATTTGCCAGAAGACTCTCAAGTCATCACATATGGTGATATCGAATCTGCGGTCGATACTTTCTTAACCGATGTCGAATATCGATACGACCAGAAAAAAGTTGATCCGTTGCGTCCTCTTTTGACTCCTGAACAGCTTTGGTTGAAAAAAGACGAACTTTTCAGTCAACTAAAACAGCTCCCTATCGCTCAATTGAGCCTAGATAAAGTGGTTAAGCGTGCCGGTCGTCAAAACCTACCCGTACAATCGTTAGCCGAGCTTGGCGTTCAGCAACAAAATAAAGAGCCGCTCTCGCGCCTTCGTCAGTTTAGTGAGCAATTCAGCGGAAAAATCGTTTTCTCGGTAGAGTCAGAAGGTCGTCGTGAAGCACTAACGGAGCTGTTGCAAGGCATCAAAGTTCGGCCAGTCGTACATGGCTCACTTTACCAAGCTCTAGACTCGGGTGATCGATTCAGCTTGATCTTAGGCGCAGCAGAGCATGGTTTCATTCACGAAGAGCTGAACTTCGCTCTGATCTGCGAAAGTGATCTACTCGGTGACCGTGTTATCCAGCGACGCCGCAAAGATAAAAAAGCTGTCAACAGTGACACCGTTATTCGCCATCTTGCGGAACTAAAACCCGGTCAACCTGTGGTTCATATTGATCACGGTATTGGCCGCTACATCGGTTTACAAACACTTGAAGCCGGTGGTATGAAAACGGAATACGTCACTCTTGAGTATCAAAACGATGCCAAGCTCTACGTGCCAGTTTCATCACTGAATCTTATCAGCCGTTATTCTGGCGGCGCTGAAGAGAGTGCGCCACTGCATAAATTAGGTGGTGAAGCGTGGGCAAAAGCACGTCGTAAAGCGGCAGAAAAAGTGCGTGATGTCGCGGCAGAATTGCTGGATGTGTATGCTAAACGAGAATTAAAACCTGGCTTCAAATTTGAGCTAGATCGTGGGCAATACGCAACATTTAAAGCAACATTCCCGTTTGAAGAAACAGATGACCAAGCGATGGCCATCAATGCCGTCTTGTCAGACATGTGCCAGGCAAAAGCGATGGATCGCTTAGTGTGTGGTGACGTGGGCTTTGGTAAAACGGAAGTCGCTATGCGCGCAGCATTTGTCGCAACGGATAACAGTAAACAGGTCGCCGTACTCGTACCAACAACCTTGCTTGCTCAGCAGCATTTCGAAAACTTCCGTGACCGTTTTGCCAACTTACCAATCCGAGTTGAAGTACTGTCTCGTTTTAAATCTGCCAAAGAACAAAAAGTCATTCTGCAAGACGTTGCCGATGGTAAAGTCGATATTGTCGTTGGTACGCATAAGCTGCTTTCGAGCGACATTAAATTCAAAGATTTAGGTTTGTTGATCGTTGATGAGGAACACCGCTTTGGGGTTCGTCAAAAAGAAAAAGTCAAAGCAATGCGTGCGGATGTGGACATTCTTACCCTCACCGCAACACCAATTCCACGCACACTGAATATGGCAATGAGTGGCATGCGAGACCTGTCGATCATCGCGACACCTCCTGCACGCCGTTTAGCCATTAAAACCTTTGTTCGACAAAAAGAAGAGCCAGTGGTCCGTGAAGCGGTACTGCGTGAAATTATGCGTGGTGGTCAGGTTTACTTCCTGCACAATCAGGTTGAAACCATTGAAAAAACGGCAGAAGACTTACAGAAACTCATCCCAGAGGCACGCATTACCGTGGCTCATGGTCAAATGCGCGAGCGCGAACTTGAGCGAATCATGAATGACTTCTACCATCAGCGCTTTAATGTGTTGGTGTGTACAACCATCATCGAAACCGGTATCGACGTACCAACGGCGAATACCATAATCATGGATCGTGCGGACAATCTTGGCTTGGCGCAGTTGCATCAATTGCGTGGCCGTGTTGGACGTTCGCACCATCAGGCCTATGCTTACTTATTAACGCCACATCCAAAAGCCATGACCAAAGATGCCATCAAGCGTCTTGATGCGATTGCTTCACTGGAAGACTTAGGTGCTGGCTTTACGTTAGCAACCCACGATTTAGAAATCCGTGGTGCTGGTGAGCTGCTTGGTGATGAGCAAAGTGGGCAAATTCAATCCGTTGGTTTTACACTTTATATGGAAATGCTGGAACAAGCAGTGCAAGCATTAAAAGAAGGCAAGGAGCCATCTTTGGATGAGCTGCTTCGTGAGCAAACTGAAGTGGAAATGCGAATCCCAGCGCTCTTACCAGATGATTACATTCCGGATGTAAACACACGACTGTCGATGTACAAACGCATTGCGAGTGTCACAAGCAGTGATGAACTATCAGAGCTAAAAGTGGAACTGATTGATCGCTTTGGTCTGCTTCCAGACGCAACAAAGAACTTACTTGCCGTCTCAGAATTGAAAATTTCGGCTGGTAGTTTAAAAGCGAAAAAGATAGAAGCCCATGATAAAGGTGGATTTATCGAGTTTTACCCTGATGCTGACATAAATCCAGCGTATTTAGTTAAACTGCTGCAATCACAGCCGCAAAAATTTGCAATGGAAGGTCCAACTAAGTTCAAGTTTAGCGTACCATTGGTGGACCGACGTAAACGCATTCAGTTTGTTCAAGACTTACTGAATGATTTTAAACAGAATTTATTACCAACGAGCTAATAGTCGAATGAGAATACTGATCCCGTTATTGCTTCTATGTGTCTCAATGCCCTCTTGGGCACAGCGCCAATTTGATATTGAAGTGATCATTTTCAAGCGAGCAGTCGACGCTGAAAGCACAACAGAATCTTGGCCGAATCAACTGCCAAAAATCGATATGGAAAATGTCGGTAGCCTAGAGAGTGAATCCTACCGCCGCTCTAAAGGCGTGACACTTTTGCCAAGTTCTTCTTTCCGTCTCAACGCGCAAGAAGCGGCACTAAATAATCATGCCGGCTTTAAAGTGCTTAAACACGTAGCCTGGCGTCAAGGTGACCGAGGTAAATCTAGCGCCCCAATTTTCCGCATCGTTGGCGGGCGAGATTTCTCTGATTCTTATCAAGCAGATGGCCGCCCAATCAATGGCAATCAAACATTTTCCAGCGACGGTTACAGTGAAGAGACGGTCAATGGTCCTTTATATGAACTAGATGGTCGATTCCAAATATACGTACAGCATTACCTCTTCGCCGAAACAACACTAGATCTGCGCGAACCAAGTGTTAGAGAGGTGCGTTTTGAACCAACCTCAACTGAGCAATTGGCGGATGACTTAGGTGAAGTAGATGGTAACGTCCAAGTCGGTAACTTGGCAGAAATATCGCCGACAGTAACCGAAGAGAAATTCCTGAAGAGTTATCGAATGGATCAAAAACGTCGTATGCGTAGCAGCGAGACTCATTACCTAGATAACCCGTTGATGGGTATGATCATTCAAGTTCGTCGGGTTCGATAAGCACGAGCGGTTCGACAAAGCGCAGCAAAGCTGCGCTTTGTTTTTATCTGCTATACCTCAGTTATTCCTAACCAACGCAGAGCAAGGAAAATAGCTGCGTTCAAGTATAAATAGACAGCTTTCAATTTACTTACACTCAACATGGAAGTCGTATTAGTTCATGAGTCCAGACTTTGAAATCATTGCGCCCCGCTTAGCGCTCAAGCTCATCCCTGCTGAAGAAGCACATTCACTACAACGATTACTTGCAGAATCCCCTTCGCTGCACCAATGGCTTGACTGGTGTGATAAAAACGTCACATTGAAAACCGCGCAGGACTTTCTGTTGGCAACCCGTCTTAACTGGGTCAAAACTGAGGCTTTTGGTTTCGGTATCTATGAGCGGCAAAGTAACACTTTGGTTGGAATGGCAGCGGTTAATGAGTTATATCATACGTTTAATATGGCGAGTATTGGTTACTGGGTTGCCGACCGCTATCAACGGCAAGGCTATGCCCAAGAAGCCGTTAAAGCCTTAGCAGAATTCTGCTTCGCAAAGCTAAGTTTAACTCGACTAGAGATTGTTTGTGACCCCGACAACGAAGCTAGCCAAGCCTTAATTGAGTCCGTCGGTGCACAAAAAGAAGCCATCGCCAGAAACCGGTTTATTTTTCACGGTAAGCCTAAAGATGGCGTTGTGTACTCACTTTTACCGACAGATCTAACATAAACAAAAAGCCACCGACTTGCGGTGGCTTCTGCATTTTTTAAGATACAACACATCCACACAGAGTGGATTTAAAACCTTAGTGCAGCTTAAGGTTTGGACGCAGCACGCGATTAATGCGGCCGACGAGCATCATCAGACCGGTTTTGAATACACCGTGCAATGCCATTAGGTGCATGCGATACAATGAGATGTAAACGACACGAGCAATACGGCCTTCTACCATCATCGACCCTTTAGTTAGGTTCCCCATCAGACTACCAACGGTTGAGAAGCGACTTAGAGACACTAATGAACCGTGATCTTTATATACATAGTCTTTCAACTCGCGCCCGTTGATCTTCGCGACGATGTTACTAAATGCCTGGCTTGCCATTTGGTGTGCAGCTTGAGCGCGTGGCGGCACGAACGAACCGTCAGACTGGGTGCATTGTGCTAAGTCACCAATAACAAAGATGTCATCATCTCGTGTTGTCTGTAGTGTGTTTTTCACTACAAGCTGATTGATACGGTTCGTTTCTAAGCCAGCGATATCTTTAATAAAGTCTGGAGCTTTGATACCCGCAGCCCAAACCATGATTTGAGCTGGGATCTTCTCACCATCTTTTGTAGTAAGGCCATCTTTTTCAGCTTTAGTCACCATAGTGGCGGTGCGCACGTTTACGCCCAACTTCACCAACTCTTGATGAGCAGCAGAAGAAATACGTGGAGGTAACGCTGGTAAAATACGCTCACCTGCTTCAATCAGATTGACGTTCAACTTGCTAGAATCAAGATCACCGAAGCCATAAGTGCGCAGCTCTTTAACAGCATTATGTAACTCAGCTGATAGTTCAACGCCAGTTGCACCAGCACCAACAATCGCAATATCGACCGTACCGTTACCGTTTTTCGCGTGCAGCTTTAGGAACTCGTTGTTCATTTCTGTACGGAAACGGTGTGCTTGCTCAGGGCTGTCTAGGAAAATACAGTTTTCACGAACGCCAGGCGTGTTGAAGTCGTTTGATGTCGAGCCAATTGCCATCACTAGAATGTCGTATTCTAGCTCACGGCTTGGCATAAGAAGTTCACCGTGTTCGTCTTTAAGCTCACTTAAGATGATCACTTTACGTTCACGGTCGATGTCTTGAAGACTCCCCATTTGGAAGTCGAAGCTGTGGTTTTTTGCATGAGCTCGATAGCTCAGTGCATCTACTCCTTCGTCCAAAGAACCTGTAGCAACCTCATGCAATAATGGCTTCCACAAGTGGCTCGCTTTTCGATCGACTAGCGTAATTTGCGCACGGTTTTTGCGACCTAGAGTTCGACCAAGCTTAGTTGCCAACTCAAGACCACCTGCACCGCCGCCTACAACGATAATGCGTGTCACAATGATTTTCCTCTACAAAAATGAATATATGGGGTTCAGCTCGATGCATGACTCACAAACATTTGTGGCATCCATCCAACCGATGAATTCTTGGTTCTTAGAGGTGTCTCAATTACTTGGATTAAAAAACTGCCACTCACCTTGATTCTTTATCTATCAATGACTTGTCAGGGTTTGGCATGTTTATCTGGTACGCATACGACGCCAGAATTTTTTGGGCAAGTTTATTACTCGCTCTCAATTTTTTTTGATATTTATCAAATTATTTTAGTCCGGTTCATTATATAGAGACCAACTTTGAAGGCAACCAAAATCCGTGTAACGAGTACGGATTGACTACTTTTCGACTACTCTACAACAAGGTGTTCGTGCTACATAGGAGCGAAGTAAGAAAACGGTAAGGAGAACACAATATTCAAAGCGTTAAACCAAGAAAATGTGCCTTTCAAAGAGACAGTGGCTCGGCATACTCAAGAGAAGGAATCGCAGCAAAGCAGCCGATAAAAACGCCGCTTTACTGTCTACACTCAACATTAGTAAGTATTTTTAAATGCCTTTATCGCTTGTAAATGATGAGAGATTTTTTTGAACTTATGAGACTGAGTTTCATCCCAAATGATTTGATAGTGTTTTTCTAACTCAGCTGCCGTTTTCGAATTGTCATGCACTTCATCATCTTTAGAGAGAATCACTAAGCAGTGCGCTTGATTTTTCGCTCGGAACTGATCAACACATTTTGTTGCGATATCTTCATACTCTTCTGGGCGATCGATTCGACCAGCCATCGTTTTTTCTGGGTGCAAGTTCGGGTTGAACATCACTTGCTTGATACCGCATAGAAAACCAATTCGCTCAGACCAGTAACCACCTAAACCTACCCCACAGATTAACGGGTTTGGGTCATCAGATTGATCGATAACTTTAGACACTTCTTTTAACAAGTGTTGCATGTCGTGCTTTGGGTGAAGGGTGCTGTAATTGATAAAACGAACGTCGTCGTCGATAAATTGCAGTTGAAGAACTTTTTCGTGGTTACCCGGGCTTGTGCTGTCAAAGCCGTGTAAGTAAATAATCATCTGTACCTCTCCCTGTGTGTATCTGGTACTTTTATTAAAACTACCACTATTTCCTTACTGTTAAAGGGGAAAATATCACGAGTTCTCAAAACAGTGATCTTCCATACACAATGAGCCTTTCAACTCATACGCACTGTTTAAGTATTGTTCATTTCCCCACAATTTATAGGCAAGTAGATACCAGAGCATCGCCATCACCAAGGTTCTTGGTTGCCAAGCATGTACACCTCTCAGCCAAAGAGACACATCTTCGATACCTCGAATTTGGCAATACTGCTTTACCGCTTCTTCCACAGGCGAATTCGCGACCTGAATAGTTAAGGTCAAATCAAGCCTAGGGTCAGCAATCCCGGCATACTCCCAATCAATGACTTTCACCCCATTCTCTCCTCGCACTAGGTTATAACACCCCAGATCGAAGTGACATAGGGCAAGTGGAACAGGTTCAACGTTCGGTTCCGTGCGCCACTTCATGTACAAAGCATCAAACTCCGTACCCACATACTGACCATCAAGCTCAAGCCAATAATGATCGATGCGAGAAATATATGAAAATGGAACCAAAGGAATTGCGCTTATCGGATATTGATGAATCTTCGCCGCAATGGATAATAAATCGCTTAGTGCTAAGCCTGACTCCGTCAGAGCCTCTCCTTCTATCCATTCCACCAGCAACCCTTGCTCATGAATAAAAACTGGCTTGGGGCCAATTTCCAATGAAGAGACTGCATTCAGCACTTGATATTCACTGTGACGAGAAATTGAAAAAGCCTTGCAGACATGACTGGTCGGTCGCCAGATGTATGCAAGGCCTTGAGAAGATTCCAACCGCCAACAGCGGTTGGTTAGCCCCCCGGTAACAGTTTGTACTTTTACCGGAGGCTCCGTAAAGAAGCCATCGAGAGCGTTAAGACTCGGATCTAACTGTTTTGCTTGTTGCCAAGAAAACCATGCCATTGATGACTTCTCCACCCTGTTCGATTAAAGACCGAATAGGCTCTTAGATTGCGCTTTACGAATTTCAGTTTCATCCGCCCACTCAATCAAACCTGTTTCTAGGTCCATTAAGCGCATGGTCATCTTGTAGTATACATCTTTATCGCTACCTGCATTTTTCACAATGCTAGATAGGTTGCCGTAAAGCATGTATTGAGCACCAACCATTTTACCAAATTGGATCGCTGTGCTTTGGTTAACAAGCTCATCCGTGTTTTGGAAGTTAAGTTGTTCACGCACAGACTCAACACGATCCATATCAACAAAGCGGAACTTACCTGAGTTCAACATCTTAGTAGAGATCGTGTCAGTAATGGATTCAGTGTCAATATGTTCACTGGTTTTGTTCTTAATTCGCTCAACAAAAACGATAGGACGTTGGTCACGAGTAATTGCTGCTACAGAGCCCGACATCATCATGCTATCCACCATTTCAGCCGCGATTTTTTGTAAATCTGTTGAGCCAAAATCGATAGTCGTGGTTTCTGTTGCTTGCGCATCGCCGTAAGAGACTTTGTTAGAACAGCCACCTAAAATGACGGCAAGACCTAAAAGAGCAATAATACTTTTTTTCATGAGAGTTCCTTAGTTTTTCAATACCAGCGCATCGTTAGCGCGGCAGCTTCGGCAGAGCCGTTAAGATTAATCGTCTTGTGCTTCTCTAATTTGCACACGGAATTTTGTGCCATTTGGATTCACAGTAACTTCAGATAACGTGACTTGCTCAAATCCTCGCACAATCATTTTTCGCCACGGACCAGGTTTGGTATTCACTTCTAAACCATTGTTGTCATACCAATAAAATCGGTAAAGAATGTGCTGATCACCTTTGTAATTGCTACTCAGCTGCACGACTCCTCGTGGGCGATCATCAACGTAAGTGGTGGTGATGTTGTCAACTAATAAGCGACTACCTAAAACGTTATCATTAAAAAATACTTTTTGCGTTTGGCCATCAATTCGAATACCAGCCGTGTTTTCGGCGCATCCAACTAAACCAATAGCCATTGCTAAACAAACAAGCCATGCTTTCATTACAGTCTCCCTAGCTGTTTATGCCACACGGTTGAGTGTGCTCCCTGACGAGATACCCATACCAATGTAGTCTGCTGTGCAGGCACTTCAAACTGATAGGTTTGATCACCCAAGTTTAAACTTTGTGTTCCCGGTTTCACGATTTTTGAAGCCGTTTTCACTTGCGCTGGCAATGTTTGCCAACTTCTTGTATCTGGCTGTTCGGTCAATGTGTTCCATACATTGAAAAGTATGTTGCCCACATCATCGCCTTTTTTCGCCGCCTCTTTTCGGATTCGATCTTTTGCCCAAACACGAAGAGCTTGACGGATCACTATTGTAGTAAGACGTTCATTAAGATCGTTTTGCGCCATCGCATTAACATCAGTCAGCGTACTGGAAGGCAATACCTGACCATTTAAAACAACATCGCTAAAACGTTGAGCACCTCGGTTCTGATAATAAGGAAGCGCCAACGAATAAATCGCGCCATTATCGCGACTGTCGTAAATCGGTAAATCAATACGCCACCCTTTCATCGCCTCAACAACACCCTGCTCATCAATAACGATGACTCGCCCTTGTGACTGAGTTAATCCAGAAGGTGCTTTGCCATACCGCTTCTCTAGCATGCGCAAGTCTTCACGCATGCCCAGCTTCTTAGCAGCGTATAAGGTGCTTTCCACAACTTGCTTGTTGTCTGGCATTACAGCGAGTGCTCGTCGGTAATCAACATAAGCACTGTTTAAGTCTCGCGACGCTTCATATAACAAGCCAGAAAGATAGAACAGATAACCATTTTGTACCGCGCTTAGTTTTTTACCAGCATCAGGGTAGTTCGCTAACACACTGCCTAAATTGGCAGACATGCCTTGCTTGTTAAGGTCTTTCTCTGCTGCTTTTAGCTCTTTTTCACGCGCCTTTCTTGCTGCTTCCTGAACTTGATTAGCTCGACGCACTTCAACTAGTGCCCCTTCTAAATCGTTTTTCTGTAAGTAATTTAGTCCTAGATACAGGTGCAAAAAGCCAAGTTCGTAATCGGCGGGATGATAGTCTTGGAGATTGTCGTTCACTGCGAGAGAGCCGACGCTCGTTGCCGTGTCTGACACAGATATCGTCGCACGATCTTGTTGAACACGTACAGCACGATCGCTGCTTTCTAGCGCATTTAAACTTGTTGGGTAATCTTCAGCAAGAAAAGAGATACGACCTTTTTCAAAATTGCCAAGTATCTCGCCACCCACTTCACTTGATTGAAGTTGTTTTGCTTTGGCATATTCCCCTGCAACAACGGCTTGATAAACTTCTTGATTCTGGTTGCTGTAATGGCTAAACAGATTGCCCGCAGATAAATTCGCGCAGCCAGAGGCCATTAAAGCCCAGCTCATCAGCCCTAACAGCTTTACACCTAGTTTCACATTTATCTCCACAAATGTGTCATTCGACAGGAAAAAGAAGTGGGTGAATCGCCACCCACTTTTAAAAGCTTAGCTCAATACCATTGGACCTAGAGGGCGGCCGCCTAGTAGGTGCATGTGAATATGGTAAACCTCTTGGCCACCATGTGGATTACAATTAACGATTAGGCGATAGCCGTCTTCAGCAATACCTTCTTCTTTCGCTAACTTTCTAGCAACAGTGAACAAACGCCCCATCATTGCTTCATCTTCAGCTTCTACATCATTCGTTGTTGGGATCAGTTTATTCGGAATAATGAGAATATGGCTTGGTGTGCGAGGGTTAATGTCGCGAAACGCAGTCACCAAATCATCTTGATAAAGGATATCGGCAGGGATTTCCTTGCGAATAATTTTACTAAAGATCGTTTCTTCCGCCATGAGGACTCCATTTTATAAACGTAATTAGACCCCAATTAGTATGCGCCAACCAAAAGCGGAGCTCAATAAAAACAGTGTTCACTTAACATTATTAATCAAATGCTAATTAACGAGGCTTTTTTTGTCGTGTGCGTCATAAAATGCGCGTCACAAACTGAATACAATCCAATGAATTTTGTTACTTTTTAAGACAATTATTATTTTTATACCCAAGTAAATTCAAAAATACTTGGGTAGCTTGTCTATTTTTGGGAGAGGAAGCTCACTTATGCGAGGTTCAGTTATTAAAAGGATGTATGCCGGCTTTGCACTGATCATCATCCTATTTGCCGTCACAATTGCCATTATGATGGGAGGAATGAGTGATATTCACGGAAAATTTAGCACGGTTTCTAAATCATCCCTACCGTTGGTATCGTTATCTAATCAAACCAGTGTTGAGCTGCTTTCTGCCGACAAATCATTTAAAGACTTCCTGACGACAGAGAATAAACAACGCATGGATGAAATGCGTCAGGAATTTGCTAGATCTCAACAGCGCTTCGAATCCACATTGGCTCAACTGAAAACCGCAAGCCAAATCTACCCTTCTCTTGCCGAACCGTTTTCACAGTTAAAAACGTTAGAGCAGAGCTATTTTACAGAAGCTCTAGAGGCCATGGACAACTACGAAGCAATGTTCGCGGCTCAAGAAGAAGTGCAAAAATCCTCACGCCGCTTCCAAAAACTGAATACCGAACTGTCGGTTGGTCTTAAAGAATATGTGGCAGATCAAACCAGCATTTCTGTCAAAGTCATGGCAAAGAGCTACTTTATCAAGTTAAAAGATGCCGAAGTAATTACCTCTGATGCCCTCGCCAGTTCCAACCCTGAGTTTGTTACGCAAGCCGTAGCTAAAAACCGCAAAGCAGTAACGCACTTGAATTACGCATTCCGCGGGTTGGTGACTCAACTTCCTGAGCTAGAAAAAGCATTTGGCGAATCTGTAGAGCAATTTACTCGCGACGTTGGTATGCGTGGCGGTGTGTTAGACCAACATAATAATTACCTCAATGCTCGCGCCGCTTTGTATAACAATATCGCCAACCTAGCAAATAAAGTGGATTCAACCATGGCGATTCTTGAGCAATTCACGACAACCGCAACAGATAAGCTCAATGAATCATTGGCAGATGCAGGTGACATATATTCGGCGGGTGTAACGAAAGCCATCATCATTGGCGTTATTGTCGTTTTACTCGCGACAGCGATTGGCTACCACATCGCACAAAGCGTTCGCGAACCGTTGACTCGTATTCTAAAAGTGTTAGAAGGCCTGACTGAAGGTGATATGACACAGCGTATCGATATTCGCTATAACAACGAATTCAGCCGTGTGAGTGGACACATTAACTCACTCGCCGACAACCTTCACGAGATCTTGGTGAAACTCAACGAAGCGTCAGAAAACCTATCGTCAACCGCGACAGCCAACGAACGCACCTCTTCGCAAGCACAAATTAAATTGAGCTCTCAACGCGAACAAACGGCAAACGTCGCTACCGCGATGACAGAAATGTCTCATTCAGTGCAGGAAGTCGCGCAAAGTGCGCAAGGCTCGCTAGAAATGGTGCAACGCGTCGAATCTGCCTCTGAAGAAGGCAGAAATGTTATGAGCAGTAACATCTCAACCATTAATCAACTAGAAACACGTTTGAACGAATCGGTCTCCGCAGTTTCTGAGCTACAAAAGATGAGTGGTCAAATTGGATCTATCCTTGATGTGATCCGCAACATTGCGGAGCAAACCAACCTACTGGCATTGAACGCGGCAATTGAAGCGGCTCGCGCTGGTGAACAAGGTCGCGGCTTCGCGGTAGTGGCAGATGAAGTACGAGTACTCGCATCAAGAACGACTCAATCAACCACTGAAATTGAATCTATGATCAGTAATCTGCAATCCAGCTCACAATCGGCAAACCAAGTCATACAAAGCTGTATGAGCGATATGGAGATGTCGGTTGAGCAAGCGTCAAAAGCGAACAGCTCAATGGAAGAGATCCAGGCGCTAATCATTGAGATCAGCCAAATGAGTACGCACATTTCACAAGCAGCAGCAGAGCAAAGTGAAACATCAACAGACATTGCTCGCAGCATTGAAGATATTAACAGCATCGCCGATGAAAGTTTCCAAGCCATGTCGAGTATCGCACAAACCAGTGAATCACTGACCCACTTGGCTCATCAGCAAAATGAATTGGTCCACCGCTTTAAGTTATAAATACTTTATAATTAAGAGCATTAATTAGTGCAATCAACTGTATAAGGGCGACTTTTTGTTAAGTCGCCCTTGTTTTTTGTCGGCCATGTCTACATATGATTAATAAGGCCAGCTCATCCCCTTGCACAACTCTTTTCGAGCGGCCTCATAAAAAGGAAAATCTATGGCTGTTCATGTTGGTATTATCGACCAAGACCCAGTGAGATTGGTCACTCCTCTATTAGATAATCGTACGCTAAGCACACATATCGTCTTCATCGGAGACAAGAGCCAGTTAGATATATTTGACCGACTGAGTGCCGTTTTAGATCAACGAGAAATTACTTCTGAATTTTTTGAAATTCCATCCGCTGTTAATACATCTCTGATCAAACAAGCAATTCAAAAACTGGCAAAAGATCTCCATGAACGCGGCGAAGATGTAAAATTGAACGCGAGCTGTGGTCTTCGTCATCGCTTGTTGTCGGTGTACGAAGTTTTCCGTACCTATCGCTGGCCAATTTTTGTGGTTGAGCCTAGTAGCGATAAGCTTTGTTGGTTATACCCTGATGGCAAAGAAGATACCCAAGTCGAAGATCACATTACGATTGCAGATTACCTCACTATCTTTGGTGCACGCGGCGAGTTTCACCACGTTGATTTACCACCTCTTCTTGATAAAAAATTGTATGAACTTGGTGAACGATGGGCCTCAAATGCGCTTGAGCTTGGGCCAGGTCTAGCAACACTTAACTACCTTGCAACCACATGCCGCAAAGAACAAAAGCTTGATGTCGAGCTCTCCGAAAAACAGCAGGGCTACCGTGAGCTCAACATGTTGCTTTCAGATTTAGTAGAAGCAGAAATCGCCACCTATGAGAATGGCGTTTTAACGTTTGCAGATGAAGATGCTCGACGCTTTTCAAACGGTGAGTGGTTAGAAACTTTGGTTCACAGCACCGTGAAGCAAATCCAAGACACCATGCCGACGATCCAAGATCGATCGTTAAATGTTCAGGTTTATCGCAAACTTGGTGAAAGTGAAGTACGCAATGAGTTAGATGTCGCAACAGTTGTAAACAACAAGTTGCACATCATCGAGTGCAAAACCAAAGGCATGAGAGATGACGGCGACGATACTTTATATAAGTTAGAATCGCTTCGCGATCTATTAGGTGGCTTACAAGCGCGCGCAATGTTGGTGAGCTTCCGTCCTCTTCGTCACAATGACATTACTCGTGCTGAAGACTTAGGGCTAGCCCTGATTGGCCCTGATGAGCTTAAAGATTTAAGAACGCACTTAACTGCTTGGTTTAAAGACGCGGGCGGTTCAGACGAGATATAGTGCCATTAAGAAAAGCTAAAATTCACAACGATAAAAAGCAGCATTAATGCTGCTTTTTTTATACCTAAATTTTAGCTGTACGCATTTCTATAACTAGAAAAAAACCAGAGGTTAGCCTCTGGTTTTTTCTGTTTGTTTAAATGCCAACTATAGGGGCTTAAAGCATTTTACGCGCTGCTTCTACAACCACTTTAATTGAACGCGCTTCCGTTTCTTTCAGAGTTGAATGATCTGGAATCTCTTTTTGTGTACGGTTGATGATAACACCTGCCACACAACCCGCTTTTAAACCAGAGCTCGCACACATTGTTAGCAGTGTTGCAGACTCCATCTCGAAGTTAAGTACGCCCATGTCTTGCCATTCTTGCATAGAGCCTTGGAAACGCTTAACAACACGACCAGAGAACGTATCGTAACGTTCTTGACCAGGGTAGAACGTGTCGCTTGATGCAGTCACACCCATGTGAACTGTAGCGCCAGACTCTTCTACCGCTGCTTTCATTGCGGTTGCTACTTCAAAGTCAGCAACTGCTGGGAATTCCATAGGAGCAAAGTGTAGGCTCGCACCGTCAAGACGAACTGACCCCGTCGTTACGATCATGTCACCCACGTTTACATGCGGTTGAATTGCACCCGTTGTACCAACACGTAGGAAAGTACGAACACCAAGCTGTGCCAATTCCTCAACTGCGATAGAGGTAGAAGGACCACCAATACCTGTAGAACAAACCACAACAGGTTTACCGTCTAGCTCTGCACGGTATAGCGTGTATTCACGATGGCTTGCTAGAAATACTGGATTTTCCATTTGTTCTGCGATTTTTTGAACACGCGCTGGGTCACCAGGAATGATCGCTAGAGTCGCACCATTAAGATCAGCTTCAGTAACACCTAAATGGAATACAGCTTGAGACATAAGTCGCTCCTTATTGTGGCTTATTTTATGAACAATAAGCTCATTAATCAGTTATTGGGTACAGATGCACTGTAGCGAACCTTTCACCAACATAGAGTGATCACAATCACAATGACAAAATGTAATGAAAATGAAATTTCAAACAAAACTGGTATTGATCACACTTTAGGGGGCATTAAGTCATTTTGTTGCATAGCAATGCGTGATTTCAAGGACGAGAAAAACGTCTGATCGCATCAGGTGAATACGGTTAAAAAAAAGCCCGATACACGAATGCCTCGGGCTATTAATGAGTGGGATCATTGGTTAGGTCAGTTATTTGATCTGTTTGGACTCAAAACGAAGTAATCTCAACGCATTCAATGTCACCAGTGCTGTTGCACCACTGTCAGCTAATACTGCAACCCACAACCCAGTAACCCCAAGTAAACTTGTCACTAAGAATACACCTTTCAAACCTAGCGCTAACGCGACATTCTGACGAATGTTACTTAGCGTCGCACGCGACAGTTCTATCATGGCAGGTAGCTCAATCAACCGGTTGTGTGTTAACGCCGCATCAGCAGTCTCGAGCGCAACATCCGTACCGCCTCCCATCGCAATACCAATGCTCGAAGCTTTCATGGCTGGAGCATCATTGATACCGTCTCCCACCATCGCAACGGTATGTTGTTGTGATAGTTTCTCGACGTAATGCACCTTGTCTGCAGGTAACAAACTCGCTTTATAATCCAAGCCTATTCTATTTGCCATTGCTTCTGCACTTCTCGGGTTGTCACCCGTTAGCATCACCGACGTGACCCCAAGTTCCTTCAACATTGCGATGGCTTGCTGGGCATCTGAGCGCAATGTATCTTGCCATGCGATCACGCCAATGACCTCGTCATCGTAACGAACAATGACAACCGTTTTACCTTGTTGTTCCAACGTAACCACTTGCTCTTTGGCTTCTTGAGAAAGTGGAAAGTCTGCCTTTGAAGGCGTGACCACTTGGACCATTTTTCCATCGACGTAACCAGTGACACCAGAGCCTACTTGCGCGGTTTTATCCAACGCTTCAGGAATAGTAAGCCCCTGCTCTTGCACTTTGGTAACTAAAGAAACCGCTAGAGGATGACTTGAACCAACCTCGATTGACGCAGTTAGGCTAAGTAACTTGTCTTCATCCATATCAAAAGCAAAGACGTCGGTCACTTCTGGTTTACCTTGCGTCAGTGTCCCAGTTTTATCAAATGCGACAGACTCAACCTTGCCAAGCAACTCAAGCGCCGCTCCACCTTTGATCAATGCGCCCCGCTTAGCCGCTGCCGCCAAGCCAGAAGTGATCGCCGCAGGCGTTGAAATGACTAACGCACATGGACAAGCAATCAACAGCAGGGCGAGTCCTCGATAGATCCACGTTTCCCACGGTTGGGCAAATAGTAATGGCGGCGTAACGATAACCATCAGAGACACCAACATCATTAGTGGCGTATACCAACGGCTAAATTTATCAAGAAAGCGTTCTAATGGTGCCTTACGGGATTCTGCTTCTTCAATCAAATGAAGAATTCGATCTATCGCATTCTCGCCCTGACGGGAAGTCACCTGTAAACGAACCACTTTATCGACAACCACAGCCCCGGCCATCACTTTGCCACCGGTTTGATGTTCAACGGGAACAGATTCTCCCGTTAACGCACTTTCGTCAAAACTCGCAAGCGCATCTTGCAAAACACCGTCGGCAGGCAAACGACCTCCGGGTGCGACTTCTATGATATCCCCTAGTTTAAGCTGCGCAGCTGGTACTTCTTTGCGTTCACCATCAATAATTAAAATTGAATTTTCTGGGACTAAGTCCATTAACGCCTGGACACCGCTTCGCGCGCGAGATGATGCATATGCTTCTAACTTTTCACCAATAAGGAAAAGCAATAACACCATTGCGGCTTCGGCGGTTTCACCTAAATATAAAGCGCCGAGCGCCGCTACACTCATTAACGTTTCAATCGCAAAAGGCGTACCGCTACGCGCCAACTTAAATGCTTTGAGCGCGATTGGGTATAAACCAAGTAAACACGTCAAAGTGAATAACCAAGCGCTTATTTGAGGGTCGATCTTAGAAATTACTGCCGCAGTAGCCATTGCACCAGCAATCGAGAGAATTTGGATGTTGTCTCTTATGACGCCAAGCCAGCCTTTCTTTGTAGTGCTTGGTTTTGGAGCATCAAGTGAAGAGAGCGGGAAACCCGTTTTTTGGGCTGTCTGCTCTATCGTAGCTATCAGCTCTAGACCATCAAAATCGACGACCAGTTTTTCTGTTGCAAACAAAACCTTGGCTTGGCTGACGCCTTGTAAAGACGTAATGGCTTTCTCAAGCTTTTGCGCACAAGATGGGCAATCCATACCTGACACAAGCCAAGCGTTCCGAACGGAGGAATTACTCTCCCTTGTGGGATCGTCTTCCTCGCCTGTGTCAACGCTGCAGCCTCCTCCACTACAGCAAGAGCTTTCAGAAACATCAACACTGGCCTGAGAGATATTGAGCGAAGATTTTACTGGCGCACAGCATGACTCGCTTGCACCAAGCGGCACCGCAGTTTTGATTTTGCTAGATTGGCAACCTTGATGTTTTGTACACATAATTTTTTCCTTATTGGTATCGGTGATTTACCTATTGCTAAGGATAAACCTTAGAGTAAGCTCCAAGGTCAAGATAAATTTGTACAGTTCGGCGATAGAAAATAAAAAAGACGCCGAAGCGTCTTTCCAAACCAGTTTAAAAGCAATATTCCGTAAAGTTTAAACAGAGAGGTTAAACGGGATGCTTAAAACACTCATTTAATGTCATTCCTATGGCACGCAGCACGTCTCTTCTTGTGATAACACCAACCAACTTACCTTTGCCATCCACCACTGGATACATTTTCGGCTTTCCAACTTTCATCATGTCAGCCAGTTCAATTACTGACATTTCTGGAGAAACAGATAAGACATCATCATGCATACACTCTTGTACCGTATGTGTATCTTGGCAGTGATAACTTGCTTTCACCAACTTATCTAATAAGTCTTGCTCCGATAAAAACCCAACCACTTTTTCATTTTCATCAATGACAGGGCCACCTAGTGTGACACTTTGCATTACTTTGTTTAAAGCTGCCGAAAGTGACATATCTTTCGTGAAAGTCACCGCTTGCAACGTCATGTAATCTTTTACTTTTAATGAATGCATTCTTATCTCCTTAAGGGCATTTTATTGCGGCCTTTAGATAAGTGTCGCCTAATTTCCTGATTTTACTAAATGGAAAGGAGTAATTTTATTTATAGGCACAGCCTATTGAACTAAAACAAAATTAACTCACCGAACAACATTCACTGTATTTCGTTAAACGCAAGATTCAGCCAGGCTGATTTTTCTAGGCAATAAATACAACAAAGCCAGTCAAATTGACTGGCTTTGTTATTAAGTAATGGTTGCGTTAGCTATGTTGGCGGCGCATGTTGTCTAAAATAATGCCAGTCGCCATCGCGACATTCAGTGATTCGGCACCGCCAAACGCCGGAATCGTGATTTTATCTGTCACGAATTTTGCTGCGGCTTCGCGCACACCATGAGATTCGCTGCCCATCAACAAAATACCTTCAGCAGCGAAATCCGTTTTATGAACGCTCTCTCCTTCCAAAAACGCGCCATATACTGGCAATTTGGCGTGTTCCAAGTAACTTGGCAAATCCACCAAACTCACTTGTACGCGGCCAAAGCTGCCCATGGTCGCACTGATCGTTTTAGGATTATAAGGATCAGCACAATCTGTACTCGCAATAATGTGCTTGATGCCATACCAGTCTGCAACACGAATAATCGTACCTAGATTACCAGGGTCGGATACACCATCTAGCGCAATCATCAAGCCTTTCGCTTGAGGCTCTTTTACACTCGGAATTTCAACCACAGCAATGGCCGCATTATTGCTCACAAGCGTGCTCGCTTTGGTCAATTCATCAAGCGATGCTTCAACACAATCAAAACGATTTAGCGTACCAGCATTTTGTTCGAGAAATGCCGCTGTTGCAAAAACCTGCTTCACCTTCAATGAACTACTTGCTAGCTCTAGTACGTTCTTTTCACCCTGAACTAGGAATAAGCCATGCGCTTTACGCTGTTTCTTTTGACCTAAAGCACGAAGCAGTTTTAATTGGTTTTTTGAAATCATTAAAGTATCCCAGGTGAAAATGGTTATTCGGCGAGCGTACCCTAAACAATCTTCACGACAGTTCGGTATCAAGCGGATGAGATTATAAATTATACCTAAATAACCTCAAGAAGCTTGATCATCAGAAGACGTTGAACACCAAGCGTAGCCAAAATAAAAGAAGGCTCAAAAACGAAAAAAGCCCTGCGATAACGCAGGGCTTTCAAAGGGTGGGACCCCAGCCACATCCCGGCACACAAGTCACACGCTGCGGCTGCTTCCTTCCGGACCTGACCGAGTTCACGAGCTATTGTTGCGAGAGGACCAGAGCCCCATAATTCTTTTCGAGAGGTCTTGCCTCAATCGATGGGGCGATTATTCAGTATCAGCTCTCATAATGCAAGAGCAAAAACCTTGAATTTCATCATTTCATTACCGTTTGGACAAAACTCGATCAATTCATTCCTTTATGATGAAACCGTACAGTCACGATAAGAGGAGTCGTGCCGTGAGGACTGCTTACTCATGTACATGTCTTCATCAGCCAAATGCATCGCTTGCTCTAAGCTCATGTGCCGTTCCCTTTTTGCAGAGAAACCAATAGAGATACTTATAGACTCCAAATCACTACATAATTTGCCTTTCACATCGATTCTACTGAGCTCTCTCATTGCTCTAGTTAACTCAGCTTGCGTAGGATAACCCAGTAATATGAACTCATCCCCTCCAATTCGATAACATCTTCCCGACCAGACATAATGAATTTTTAGTGCCAGTAGTTGTAAAACTTCGTCCCCAGCGCGATGCCCATAAGTGTCATTGATTCGTTTGAAATGATTAATGTCTAAGTAAAGTATGGATAGATCTTTGTTTACTCCTTTTCGATACTTTACTTGCAACGCACGACGATTCCTTAACCCTGTTAAGTTGTCAGTGTTAGATTGACGGTAAAGATAAAGCGAAACACAAATAGCAAACAATAACACAAAGATAAACACAGCTTGTGTTTGCGTCGCTAATCGAATCTCATATTCAAGTGCGGTACGCCAATCTGGGCGTACATCGTACTGAGCAATGATCTTATCAACTTCTAACATCGCTATCGCTCGACTGAAGAAAGGCGCAAGCATGGCTCCTTTTTCATTCGCGACCAATCCAACAGAGAGTTGTGACTCATAAAACTCACCAATAGCGGTATCCTGCTCTATCGGAACCAATTCACTGAGACGTAAAAAATGATTGAGCATCGCCGTATCCATCGGAATGTAATCGACTTCTTCATTTAATAGCCCCTGAATGAGCTCTTGTTGAGTACGATAACGTTTGAGTTCTTTTAGCGGTAACAGTTGCGTCATCATTTGATCGAAAAAGTCATCCTTAACTACGCCAATCTGCTCAGATATCAACTGTGAAACATGAGAGTATGTGCTCGGTTTGTAACCTAAACGCTTGACCATCACCGATGCTGGCGCGTAATGGGACTTTGGAAAGTAGCTAAATGCGCGCCGCTCACGGCTGACCGTTAACGGCGCCAAAATTTCGAAATTACCTTGGATAAACTCATGGTACATAGAACCCCAGCTTTCACCAGGCTCACTAATGATCAAGCAGTTTAAAGCCAAGATCTCACAACTTCTCAGGACTACATCAGCCGTCATCCCTTCGACACTACCATCTGCGTTGTATACAACATATGGAAAGATAGATTCGAGCTTAATCCGTATTGGTTCATTAAAATCAAGGGGTAATAAACGAATAGAATCACGCAACGCTGCTCGCCTTAATTCAAATTGATACTGGGAAATTTCTTCGCGAAGCTGCTTTTGCACCGCTTCCCCGTGAATAAACGTAGCGAACGTGTCCAACTCCTCAAGATGATGATCTTTTTTACTGATGATGGATACGGGCTTTATCGAAATCTGATCATTGAGCATCTTGGCGTCAAACCCCTCCATCAGCATCGGCTTGAGCTGGTTAATGGCATCGACAACGCCGTCCACAGCACCTGAACGTAGCAGTGTTACTGCTTGTTCGTGACCTTGATAAGAGATCTGTTCTAGACCAGGGTAGTGTTGTTTAAGTAATTGGGCATAAACTGTATCTTTGGGGACGCCAACACGCGAAATATCACTCAACGTCGAATCTTTTAAGCCAAAGAGGTAGGTATATTCGATATTTGTTGGGCGGGAATAACTAAAACGTTGAGCACGTTCTTGTGTGTAAGTGATATTCGCAGCAAAGTCCGCTTCCCCATTCGCTACTGAATTTAGAATGGCATCAAAGCTGGAGTAGTTTACGTATTGAACGGTAAAGCCAAACTCCTTTGAAGCAGCATTGAAAAGAACACGAGTGACGACATCATCCGCTTCAGTCGCGACTTTATAATGAGCAATTAAAGGGGCTTCGGCTTTTACATTCAAACTCAAGAGGCAACATGCAAAAAGCAACAGTGTTCGAGCAAAAGTTGTCATGACAAACTTATCTTAAATCAACCACTTATATTGTGGTTATTATTATTGGAAGTGTAGTAAATATGAAATGAAGAACATATACTAATCTCCATTTTGTTCCACAACCAATTCGATACTCTGCCGCACATGTCACTTTTTACCTGACTAAAAATTCATAATTCAGCCTGTTCATCGCTACTACGTAAAATATAGTCAGTCATCCAAGCCGTCCCTAACAAACAGATCCAAACCACGAAAACAGGGTTTGGCACATCCGTGGTCGGGCTGACGACTAAAGCGGCAAAACCCACAGTCGGCAATGTCCAACATAATAATTTGCTCCAACGAATGGTATGTTGAAGCTTCGCAAGTGCTTCCATTGACGCTAACATTCCCGTCAAACTTAACGCCATAAGAACGGCGTACGGTAGGCCTGCAATCCACAATGGGAGCAACAAAAACAACGGCCACCAGCTGTGTTTATTGGATGGCGTCCAATGCGCAGCCGACCACCACATCGCCATAACCGCAATGGTTTGAACCACTGTAACCCAAGCAGACCCATCCAGCTTACCGCCTTGCTGTGTGACCATAAGACCAACTTGCAGTGTAAGTACAATAAGACCAGCGGTGAGCAACACGCCTAAAGAGCTTCTACGAGAAAACACCACCATTAAAAGTGGGAAAAGGATCAAAACACCAACCGACAAAGCAATTGGCTGCATTGAGAGTGTCGCACCAAAAGCCATCATCGCGCCCAGCAATACTAAGCCAGCGAACCCACCTTGTGGCAGAACCCACAGCGCGGGGATCATAAGTGCAAGAACGGGAATGTCACCCTCGCTCAAACTCATCGCCCGAACGCAGACAACAGCGAGTAAGGTCGTAACGAAAAATTGAAGTGTCGATAAAATCATAGCGCCTCCTGGCTTCCCCACCTACTTGGTAACTCAACGGCAAAAACTGGGATTGAAAGTCGTTGAGAGGGTCTAGATTCAAGCTTAGCTTGCGTTTGCTTCATGCTGTTTAAGGCTCATCAACCAACGACACTAAAGAACAGAAAATGTAATTCTTCAAAGTGAGTCGCTGACAACACAAGGGTTAAGAACCGTTAGCAATATACAAGTCCAATGGTTTACCATTCCTTAGTAATCCAAAATAGACACTTTTGAGTATGGACCAATTTTTAGCGCAAATCTTTGCTGTAATTCACCAAATTCCAAAAGGAAAAGTCTCCACCTATGGGGAAATTGCAAAAATGGCCGGTTATCCGGGCTATGCGAGACATGTTGGTAAAGCACTGGGTAACCTACCAGAAGACAGCAAACTCCCCTGGTTTAGAGTGGTAAATAGCCAAGGAAAAATATCTTTAAAAGGCAGAGACTTAGAGCGACAAAAAAAGAAATTAGAAGCAGAAGGGATTGAAGTCTCGGAAGTTGGCAAAACTTCACTTAAAAAATACAAATGGCAGCCTTAAGCTGCCATTTTTTGTTCTCAGTACGTCGTATTAACGTGTTCCAACTAGACGAATATCTAATTGGTGAGTTTGTGCTTCATCTGTAATAACACCGTTATGTGTGTCGCTGATAAAACGCAGCTTTCCATCTACCTCAATGCGAGCACGAACGCTGTAACGATGGTTTGGTTTGATTTCATTGCTGTCGTAACTCAACTCAAAAGAAAGAGGAACTTGCTTACCTTCCGTTTCGAATGTCTGTTTCGCCAACACTTTTGCTGGCGCATCCGCCAAGGACACATCTTCTAACGCAATAGTAACCACTGCGTTTGGTGGCAAGGCAATCCGCTCGCGATAAGCCACTGTACCTGTAATCGTCTTCATTGACGCTTCTGTAGATTCCATTTCTGTATTTTGAGAAGTTTGGCAACCCACTAACGCAGCCCCAAAGAGTAGAGAAGTAACAAGTAGTAGTGTTTTTTTCATATATTCCTCGAAAAGAGCATTAAACCGAAGCAATTATAGGTGTGGAATATAAAACTGTCTGCTTCCTGTCACTTTATTTGACAATAGTTTGACTGAGTTAGAATTTATCAAACAATTGATTTTGTTTCATAATTGGAACAATACTATTTCTAAGTTACTCAATAGTTCTTAACTATGCCACTTCACAAGAGTGAGGCTGTTGAGGTAACTTGGAATGAAAGACAACGGTGAGGAGACACAATGAGTAAACCACTACGAGAATTGCTCAGCCTACTACAACTCGAAAAATTAGAAGAAGGCTTGTTTCGTGGCCAAAGTGAAAACCTAGGTTTGCCTCAAGTTTATGGCGGTCAAGTAATTGGGCAAGCGCTTTCTGCTGCGCGCTACACCGTTGAAGAAACACGCACGGTACACTCCTTCCATAGCTATTTTTTGTACCCTGGCGATCCAGAAAAACCTATTATTTATGATGTAGAAAATCTGAGAGATGGCCGTAGCTTTAGCACTAGACGCGTAAAGGCAATTCAAAATGGACGCCCTATTTTTTACCTAACCGCATCCTACCATGGCGATCAACCTGGGTTTGATCATCAAAAAGAAATGCCAGATATCCCTGGTCCAGAAAACTTTGCCTCAGAGAGTGAGCTCGCAAGCCATATTGCAGAATTTCTACCCAAACGCTTACGCAAAACATTTTGCGGGGAAAAGCCAATCGAAACTCGCCCCGTTACGGTTATCAACCCTTTGAAGCCCAAAAAAGCAGAACCCAAACAGTACCTTTGGATTCGTGCTAATGGTGAAATGCCAGAGAATCAGCTAATTCACCAGTACCTTCTGGCCTACGCATCCGATTGGGGATTCCTTGTAACAGCAATGCATCCACATGAAGTCTCATTAATGACGCCTAACTTTCAAGTGGCCACCATTGACCACTCTATCTGGTTCCATCGCCCGTTTAAGATGGATGAATGGCTTCTATATGCGATAGAGAGCCCAACGGCGAGCAATACTCGTGGGTTGGTCCGTGGCGAAATATACAACCAGCAAGGTCACTTAGTGGCGACCGCCGTGCAAGAAGGGGTGATGCGCTACACGAAATAGCTCGTGTTCGCTAGACGAAAAAAGGAGTGCTGTTCCGCACTCCTTTTTTAATGGGTATCAAACGATGATTAATTTGGTTGATACTTCATGTTAACAACCGACCATTCGTAAAGTGATTTCGGGTAACCATATTCGCCTTTCCCGTAAATGACATTTGGGTCGGCATAGAATCCACCTTTATTCGTTGCTAAAAATTCACGAACCCCACGACGGTAAGTAATCACAGGTGCTACTAACTCATACTCTACCTTTTCCATCTTCGAGTCATCAATTATTAAGAACCGAGTCATACGAATCGTGCTGCCGCTGGTGCAGTATCCTGGGTCATCATAGTCAATTGCTTCAAAAGGCTTGAGATCATCTTCGAACAGCTCTGATGTACATCCATCAAATCGAGCTAAGTGTACCCACGCTCCTTTTATTAGAGTTGGGTCATCGTTACCCACCGGCTTGAATGCAAGTAGTGCAATCTTACCTTTGCCGTATAATTTCAATTCTTCGTCCGTTGGCTCACGCACTGAACGAACGTTCATCAAACCAAACTCACTTTCTTCTAAGTTAGAAAACTCACGTGCATTTAGCGTGCTAAACAATACTGTTTGTTCAGTTTCAAGCAATGTATATTGATCCGCAACACCTTCATCTGCAAAGCTTAGATACAGCTGGACTTTCTTACTTTCCAACGCTTTGTAATCTCGAGATTCTCCTTCCGAAATGTCGAGAGAAATCCAACGTCTTTTTACTGGCGGGAGATCAAGTAACGTCAGCTCTTCCTTATCAACATCTAATGAAGCGACTCCTTTAATTGTTGAGCTGGATATTTGATAGCTGCGGTTTCCTATTGGTGTACCAAAGTCTAGCTTAACCTTTTTAAATGGTTCAAATTCCACCTTCATTGTAGAAGCACTTAAACCAGGGTGATTCGCTTTGTTAATAGTGCCATTTACGACGATTGTTTTAGCTTTGTAGTTGCGCCCAGTAAGGGTAACCTCTAATTGGTACGTGCCTGCATGCAGGATTTTCAAACGCCCTGTATCAGGAGAAACTAGCTCGACCACAGGGTCTTTTTGGTTAATAAGACGGTAACTTGCCTTCGCAATCCCACCACTCATCACTGGTGAGATAACACTACCAGCGGAGAATTCTACCGTTGGGTAAGTAACCGATACCGGGTTTGTGCCTTGTTTAATCGTGACCGAGAAACTACTTTCACCCGGATCCACTTTGTCGTCCCCCGCATCCGAAACAATAATTTTTGTGCTACCCGCGTTAAGAATTTGCATGGCACCCGTTTGGCTGTTTAAGGAAACCACATCTATTGCTGCGTTGTCTGCAAATCGGTACGTAACTTCCCCAACCGTACCAGAGATTTTCGGCGCAACAAATGTTTGGCCAACCTTCCAAATCTCTTCCACATCGGATTGAACTTCAATTCGGCTCGGCGCGCTCAAAATTGTCACGTAGACTTTTTGATCAGGACCAACGGTATAATTCGCGCTCTCTTTTCTGCGCACAGTTAGCGTCGCTTTACCCGCTTTATACACATGGAGACGTCCTTCACTAAAACCACCGACAACATCTGGTGCGGTGTTATCTACAATCTCAATTTGCTCGTCAGCACTCAAACCAAAATCACGGTGAAGATCAAAACTGTATTTGTTGCTGTATACAACGTCATAATCGTGCGTTGCCATCGGTTGGCCTTCAGCCTTTGCAACTTTGATGACGACATTAAATTGAATAGGTTGGTAGAACTCCCCACCATCGTCTTCAAACTTAAGGTCGTACTCACCCGCAGTCACTACCTCCAACTTGCCGTCAGTCATTCGTAAGCCATTAGGTAAGCTGCTAACTAGATTTACGTTACCTTTTTGCCCTTTAAACGTCAGAGGGATTGAAAGATTTGGTTGATAGGTAAGCGGCATTTCAATGTCTTTTATAACGGGATGAGGCGCGCGATTAACTTCAAGATCAAAACGAGTTTTGCTTGCAGGATAATTACGCATGTCATGCTCGTAAATTTCCACTTCAGCAGCACCAACACCTTTGATCAGTAATGCTTCACCATTTTCAGTTTTAGCGACAACGTCTTCACCACGAATGATTCTCAGCTCATAGTCACCGTAGGCGTTCGTCACCTTAGGGAAAATTCGTCCACCTTCCTCATAAGTTGTGACGATATCCGCTGCGCTGATTTCTTGACGCTTGCCTTGTTTTATATCCACAAAAAATTGCGCTGTTTGCTGTTTATCCAGAAACGCGTCGCTGTAAGTTGCAGTCGCTTCAACCGTTAATCGACCAACATTATGAACAAGAAGCAAGCCCGTTTCAGGATCTAGCAACTCGGCCACCTTGCTGTCTGGTACGCTATTTATAATTTTGTAAGAAATACGTTGCGTTTGAGCTTTATCTAGACGCACTGGTTCTAACGTCAACCCTTCTCGATACTCGTCTTCAAGCAAAGCGAACTGTAATTGCCCCGGAGCTACT
Source organism: Vibrio sp. Vb1755 (assembly GCF_033338635.1). Classification (NCBI taxonomy): domain Bacteria; kingdom Pseudomonadati; phylum Pseudomonadota; class Gammaproteobacteria; order Vibrionales; family Vibrionaceae; genus Vibrio; species Vibrio sp. Vb1755. Next base: position 82,927 of record NZ_JAWOTA010000020.1, read on the forward strand.
GCATGCAGTTTAACCGTAGCGCGAACTTGTTTCGGCAAGTAAAAGTCGTTACCTGAATCAGTAATCAGCACCGATGCCTGACCAACTGAACCTAATGAATATACCGAACCGTTCTCATCAACACGAATCAAGTTATGACCACTTTCTACCTCATAACTCAGTTCGCCTTTTTGGCCACGGACGATCAACGCTTTTCCTTCTGACTCAATCGCATTGAAATTCAGATCACTCACTGAAAGTTCAGTATTGATGCCTCGCTCTACAGTGACAGAAAATCTTGCTTCAGAAGATTCATAAGCAGAGCTACTATCTGTAGCAAGAATAGTCGCCGTTCCTGGGCGCAGAATTTGTAGTATTCCTGAGTCATTAATTTTCACGACATTTGGCGGATTAGAATCAATGACTTGGTAAGATACCGACCCATGTACATTGCTCAGTTTTGCTTCAGTAACCGTTCCCACTCCTTCAAACTTCAACACCGTGTCTTCCACTTTTAATTGCGGACGGTTCTGCTTTGTTATCGTAGTTGGTGTCTTCGTATTGTTCGGCTTAGAGTCTCCCCCACCGCCACAGCCAGCGAGTAAAGCTGCGAGAAAAAGCAAATAGTAATTTCTGTTCATTTTTAGTAATACTTTGTTACATACAAGATGGGGCGATAATAATACGATGTTTTATTAATCACTATCCCCATTTTTGAGTACTTTATTACTTAAGTAATTGCTACTGTATTAATCCTAAAAACAAATAATCAAAAATAGCGACCAAATTACATGAAAACACAAAAAGCAAACGTTTAAATCAAACTCTTCCATTAATTTAGTAAAAATTAATATTCAATAAAATAAAACATGAAAAAGAAAGAGAAAAAATTGCGTTATTTTTTCTTTCGTTATGATGTATAGGATTAATGGACTGCAAAAACAAATGGTTAATGAAAAATAGAAGAGAGAATAAATATCGTTTATATTTATAAAAATCTGGTAGGAAATAGTTTTAAAAGCATAATCAAACTACCTTTTAACATTTAAAATACTAAAAGGTAGAATTAACATTAGATAGAATTCTTATAGGGCGAGTTATTTTAGGATTGGTAACTCTGTTGTGTATTTAATGGACTCCATAGCAAATGTTGAAGTCACATTAGATAGCCCTTTTACGCTATTAACTAACCGCTTATAGAATTCGTCAAAACACTTCATATCTTTGACTAGTACTTTCATCATGTAGTCATACTCGCCAGCCATACGATAAAACTCCATTACCTCAGGAAAGTCACTCACAGTTGTAACAAAATGGTGATACCAACCTTCGGAATGATCAATCGTTTTTAACTGAACAAATGCAATGAAAGATAGCTCGAGCTTTTCTGTACTTAACAACGCCACGCGTTTTTCGATGTAGCCCTCTTCTTCCAACCTTTTCAAACGCTTCCAACATGGCGTCGTTGTCAGATTTACCTGCTCTGCTAACTCATTTAATGACAAGGTGCTGTCGGTTTGTAACAACGCAAGCAGCTGTTTATCGACCCGATCCAAACTCATCCTATAAAACCCACGAAGTGTAGAAAACTTTTCTATCAAAATAGTCATTACCGGCAACTATAGCAAAGTTTTTCTCTCGTATTATAGGTAAATTATTCCCATCTAATGCTTATCTATCGATTTCCAAGGAGAGACGCCATGTGTACTGACCACAACTGGATCAACAATGCAGTGCGTAAAATTGAAGCAGACTTTCAACGTTCTGCTGATACTCATTTATTTAAACTTGAACTGCCTTCTCTTGATGGTATCGATATCTACCTAAAAGATGAGAGCACGCATCCAACAGGCTCTCTTAAGCATCGATTGGCGCGCTCATTGTTTCTTTATGCTATTTGTAATGGATGGATTGGTCCTGAAACCACTGTAATCGAGGCGTCCTCAGGCAGCACTGCCGTTTCGGAAGCGTATTTTGCGCGTTTACTTGGCTTACCGTTCATTGCCGTCATGCCGAAAACCACTGCACGTAAAAAGATCGAACAAATTGAATTTTACGGTGGTAAAGCGCACCTTGTTGAACGATCAGATCAGATTTATGACGAGTCTCGACGCTTGGCTCAAGAACTAAATGGTCACTACATGGACCAGTTTACTTATGCTGAACGCGCTACTGACTGGCGCGGTAACAACAACATCGCGAACTCTATCTTTAGCCAAATGGAGTTAGAAGATCACCCGATTCCTAGCTGGGTAGTGATGAGTCCTGGAACAGGCGGCACATCAGCAACCATTGGCCGTTTTATTCGTTACCAAAAATACGACACTAAGCTTTGCGTGGTAGACCCTGAAAACTCAGTGTTTTACGATGCTTTCCAGTCAGGAAATCACTCATTGAAAGGCGATACTGGCAGCAAAATTGAAGGTATCGGGCGACCACGTGTCGAACCAAGTTTTATTGCTGGTGTCATTGATGAAATGCGCAAAATTCCAGACGCAGCCAGTGTGGCAACCGCCCATTGGGTATCTCAGCTGATTGGGCGTAAAGTCGGCGCATCAACAGGCACCAATCTTTACGGTGTGCTGCAATTGGCTTGTGAGATGAAACAACGCGGTGAGAAGGGTTCTATCGTGACGCTTCTATGTGATTCTGGAGAGCGTTACCTAGATACGTATTATGACTTAACATGGGTAAAAGAGAACATCGGCGATATTCAACCTTACTTAGCTCAACTCGAAGTCATTCAAGCAAAAGGTTGCGTTGAGCCAGCTTGTTGCGGCTCAACTAACGCTTAACGTGCAAACTGGACTTTAAAAAAAAACAGCCCAACTTCATGTGGGCTGTTTTTATCGCTGGGTTTTACTTTTTCTGGCGCGCTTCAAACGCAGCCAATTGTTCTGGCGTTGCCGCTGGTTGATGATTTTGTTTCCATTCATCGTAAGTCATGCCGTAAACACGTTCGCGAGCGTCATCAATATCTAAATCCAAACCGAGATTTTCAGCCTCAGATTTATACCATTTGCTAAAGCAGTTGCGACAGAAGCCCGCAAGGATCATCAGGTCGATGTTTTGTACGTCTTTGTTAGCATCTAAATGCGCCAATAAACGGCGAAATGTCGCCGCGTCTAACTTATCTTGTTCTTCTTGAGTCAAGTTTTTGTATTTGAATTCAGCCACTTTCCTTTCCTTCTCTCTTATTTAGCTAGCTTTCGTCACCATATCTAGTTAGTCGGTAGTCATGAGTAAGAAGTATGCTTTAGCGCAACAATTCCCATTCTAAAATCACTACCTTTGATAAAAGCTGATATGATAATTACCATCCATCCTATTGATTAAATTAACATTTAAACAAATCATTACAACGGTCTTTTACCAAGGTTATCGTCTAGTTATGAAAAACGCCATTCTATTATTGTCTGCCTTGACCATTAGCGTGCCAACTTTAGCTGCTCAAGAACAAGCTCATCAATCTTATTTTTATCTGGGTACTGGTAACGTTGGTTTTGATACACCGTATTTCGGCTCGGATAGAGACAATGAGTGGTCAACACCACATATCACAGTTGGCTGGGGTTACCATATAAACCAATACCTCGCGTTTGAAGGGGTTCTGCGCTATTCACAAAATGAACTTAAGAACGATGCTCTAAAAACTGACTTAGATCTTCACTATTACCAAGCAGGTATGTCTGCTGTTGTAACAAGTGATAACTTAGGCGATACGCCGCTGTCACTGTTTGGTCGCGTAACTGCGCTTGGCACTCAAGCTGAAATGTATGTTCCAAACGAACAAAAAGTCACAGATGATTCAGGCGCGCTATTCAACATCGGTGCTGGTGTCCATTGGGATATGAGCAAAGATATCTGGTTACGCGCAGAGTACATTTATAATGTCGCGGATATGGGTTTTGAAGATTTTTACGACAGCTACGAAGGTGTACAAATCAGCCTAGGGAAACGCTTCTAATCGAACGCTTCCGAGCTAACTTTAAACCGATAAAGAGAAGCCAAGGTTATTACCTCGGCTTTTATGTTTTAACGTTTGATTTAAGGGTGCGCTATACGGCCCTTCGTATCATGGCTAATTGCTTTGTTTAACTCTGCTTCTACATGACCTGGTGCTTGTGTTTTCGCCGAAATCAATCGGTACATTGCCGGGATAACAAACAAGGTCACCAATGTCGCAAACCCCATCCCGAAAAAGATAACCGTACCCACGGCAATACGGCTCTCATAACCCGCCCCTGTCGATACGATCAACGGAATTGCGCCAGCAAGTGTGGTAAACGCAGTCATTAAGATTGGACGTAGACGTCGCGCGGCAGCATCAATGATCGCTTTTTCAAACTCAACGCCACGATCACGTAGCTGATTGGCAAATTCTACGATCAAAATACCGTTTTTCGTCACCATACCAATCAACATGATCATGCCGATCTGACTATAAATGTTCATACCTTGGCCCATAATAACCAAACCAAGAAAGCCACCAAATACACCCATCGGCACCGTAAACATGACCACTAACGGGTTTACGAAGCTTTCAAACTGAGCCGCCAACACGAGATACGCCACTAGCAGTGCCAATGCAAACACAACAGCAACACTCGCTTGGTTCTCTTTAAAGTCTTTCGACTCCCCCGAATAACTCACCGAAATGTCACCCGGTAAGTTGTCGATGGCTTCCTGGTCTAGGTAATTCAGCGCATCTCCTAATGTATAACCTTCCGACAGGTTGGCAGTAATAGTGATGGACTTCTGTTTGTTGTAGTGAGAAAGACGAATAGAGGCCGCCACTTCTTCAATTTTTGTGACCGCATCTAACGTCACTAGCTGACCGCTATTCGTGCGCAGATAAATCTGACTTAAATCTGCAGCATTATTAAAGCTATTTTCATCACCGCGAAGATACACATCGTACTCTTCGCCACGCTCAACATAAGTCGTTTCGCTTTTACCACCGAGCATGATTTCTAGGGTGTCAGAAATGTCTTTAACACTGACTCCTAGCTCTGCGGCACGCTGTCGGTCAACTGTAACCAATAACTCAGGCGTTTTTTCCGAGTAATCTATCTCTGCTCCTTCCATCATTGGTGATTCTTCTGCTTTGTTCTTTAGCATTTCAGCCCAAACAACGAGCTCATCGTAATCAGAGCCGCCTAATACGAACTGAACTGGCTCACTCGAACCACCTTGGAAACCTGGCATAAATGGGAACACTCGAACATCTGGGATACCCGCCAATTCTTTCCGTACTTTGTTAAGGGCTTGCTGAGCCGTGATATCACGTTCGTTCCAATCTTCTAGAATCATGATCACAAAGCCTGTCTGGTCTCCTGCCTGGCCACCAAACGCTGGCGTTTGGATGCTGAATGACTTCAGATAACCTTGCCCTAGTAATGGCATCAATCGGTCTTCGACAATATCCATATTGGCTGACATACGATTGTATGACGTAGCGTCTGCACCGCGCACAAACGCAAATATCACACCGCGATCTTCTTGTGGGGTCAGCTGGGCCGGTACCTGATTCATCAAGAAATAGCTACCGCCCAAACAAGCTAGAATCACCAGCGGAGCAGCCCAACGTACTTTCAATGCGCCTTTCAATAATGCGCGATAGCCACTCTCAAGCTTGCTAAACAAGCGATCAACCGCTTCATTGAATCGATTTGGTTTTACATTCGCTTTCAAAATCTGACTACCTATTACAGGAGTCAGCGTCAGGGCAATCAAAGAGGAGAATATGACCGACATAGCCAGCAATACAGAAAACTCTGTAAATAGTAGACCTACCATGCCATCCATAAAGGAGATCGGTAAGAACACCATCACCAGCACTAATGTTGTTGCTATAACAGCAAAACCAACCTCTCTTGTACCTTTATATGCGGCGAGTAATGGCGATTCACCGCGTTCAATATGGTGGAAGATATTCTCTACAACCACAATTGCGTCATCCACCACCAAACCAATCGATAATATCAACGACATCAAGGTGATCAAGTTGATAGAAAACCCAAAGTAGTACGCGGCAATGAACGAAGAAATCAGAGAAACAGGAACCGTAACCGCAGGAATTAAGGTTGCACGAGCTTGGCCGATGAAAATGTACAATACCAAAATCACCAAGCCGCCCGTGATAAATAGCGTGCTGTACACCTCTTCGATTGAACGCTCGATAAACACTGTCGCGTCGTAATCTATCGCAAGACGTGTACCTTCTGGTAAGAACTTCTGGATGTTATCGACTTCAGAACGAACCAGCTTCGCAACCTCTAACGGGTTTGCGTCTGACTGCGGTACCACACCAAGACTGATGTTTACTACACCATCACTTTTGAAGGTTGAATTTTCGTTTTCTGCACCAATGAAGACATCTGCTACATCTTTTAAATAGATAGGTGTATTGTCGCTTGCGCGTTTTATGACAAGATATTGAAAATCTTCAGGCGTGTTATAAGTACGAGCCGTACGCACGGACATTACTGTTGAGTCGTTTCGAACTTCACCACCTGGGCTTTCTAGGTTCTCACTTCGTAAAGCTGATGTAATGTCCGAAGCTGTAACTGAACGTCCAGCCATTAGTTCTGGCTTAAGCTTCACGTACATGACCTTGTACAAACCACCGGAGAGATCAATGGAGCTAACCCCAGAGATCAGGCTAAAGCGGTCCATCAATACACGTTCGGCATAATCGGTTAATTGAGTACGGTCCATCTCTGCAGAACTGAGATTGATGTAGAGCGACGCCTCTCCCGAGCCATTGTTCTTATAAACAATAGGGTCATCCGCTTCATCAGGTAGCGAGCGCTGAGCACGAGCTACGGCATCACGCACGTCGCTCACACCTGTGTTGAGATCGTAACCTAATTCAAACGTGATCGTGATACGCGACATGCTGTTACGAGTAGTGGAGCTAATTTCATCAACTCCACTGATCCCAGAAAGCTGGTCTTCCAAAACGGAGGTAATTTGGCTTTCAATAATAGTCGCCGATGCACCCTCATAACGCGTACTGATAGAAACGACTGGGCTTTCTATATCAGGCATTTCACGAACGGCTAATTTGGTGAATGACACAAAGCCAAACACACACAACAGCATGCTCAGAACCAACGCCGCGACAGGGCGTTTAACTGAAACGTCGGACAGTAACATTAGTTTTCTTCCTCATCCGATTCACTGTCATTGCGCGTCACATCCGTGGTGTTCGCTTTTAGTGGCGCGACAATTTCTTTCACTTCGACACCATCACGCATGTTAACAATGCCTTGAACCACAATCTTGTCACCAATCTCAACACCAGATTCGATCACCACCTCGTTACCAACACGAGCACCTAGCGACACTTCTTGACGAGTAGCTTTGTTGTTTTCATCAATTACATATACAAAACGTTTAGTTCCGGAGTATTCAAGCGCTTGAACAGGAATGATTGGCGCCTTAATAGCAGGAAATGCTAGTGAAGCGTTCATCAACATGCCTGGCTTCAATTGATTTTCTGGGTTATCAAACTCAATACGCACGCGAAGATTCAGTGTTTCGGCGCTGATACGCGTATCAATACCTGTGACTTGACCAGTAAAGGTCTGACTACCCCATGCACTGGTTTTAGCAATGACTTCCATACCAATAGAAAGCATCGATAAATAGCGCTCCGGTACTTGTAAATCCAGTTCCATGACGGAAAGATCATCCAACGTCAAAAGTTCAGTACCCGCACTGACCATTTTGCCGCGGCTAAAATCGATAAAACCAACAGTGCCAGAAAATGGGGCAGTAATATGGAGATCAGCTAAATTGGCTTGAGCAGCATCAAGCCTCGCTTGTGCTATTTCAACACTGGCTTTTTGTGCATCGATTTCAGTTTGAGTAATCGCATTCCGCTTAACCAAACGTTGGAACTCTTTTAACTTACGCTGTTCATCTTTTAGATACGCCTTTGCCTCAATCAAAGCGGCTTGAGCCTTATCGTCATCTAACTTAATTAATAGCTGGTCTTGCTGGACATTTTGATTCGCTTTAACAGCGATTTGATTCACTTTGCCGGCGACTTCCGATGCGACAACCACAGACTCCGCTGCCTTTAATTTGCCGATAAGAGTTAAGGATTGATTGATCTCGTGCGTTTCTACTTGTTCAGTCACAACGGTAACCGCTGAGCCTCCTCGCATCGCAGCGCAAACCGATGGAGAACTCAGTAATATAGAAAGCGTTAAAACAGATAACGATAACGTGGCTTTCATGCTCATGATATTGACTTCTAAACGAATAAACTTATGTCATTAAACTGCTTACAGTTTATCAGTAGATACGGTGTTTAACGTCAAGTAGTGTAAATTCAAGTAAAAAGCGCGCTTCTCTTCTGTTCAAAGGACAAACAAAACGCTGACTTTCTACCATCTTTGCCCAAAAAGACAGCATTCAACGTAAAAACGTAAGAAAAACGCTTTACAGCCTGAGCGAGTTTGCTATGATTCGCTCCGCACTTGGGAGATGAGTTGGGAAAACATCTTACTAAGTATAAAAATCCTCTGGAGGGGTTCCCGAGTGGCCAAAGGGAGCAGACTGTAAATCTGCCGGCACTGCCTTCGATGGTTCGAATCCGTCC
>NZ_JAWOTA010000021.1:0-36904 GCF_033338635.1 Vibrio sp. Vb1755
TTGGCGCTGGACTAAACAAAGGCCCCCTTTTAGGGGGCTCACACAAAGCCACCTTCTTTAGAAGGTGGTAATTTACTGCAAATAGATAATCCCCCTAATGGTTGTCAATGCATGCTACGTCCGTTAGGGTTTAGAACTAAGTATTTCGAAATAACTTGGGCATAACTGACGCGAAACAATAAGAGGGGAGCTATACAGTGCAGATACATGGCAGAGAGTTGGATTTAGATCTAGGAAGCCGTCACATCGTTATTCAGCGCCGCTATGAGGCGTTAGGTGCTGCAAACGACCTACTCATTGCTATTTGGTTTTTAATTGGTAGCTTTTTCTTTTTGAATGATTCGTTGATTGAAAGTGGTACTTGGCTTTTCATTGTAGGCAGTGCGCAGTTGATCATTAAGCCCCTGATAAAACTGATGAGTTTAGTTCATGTTGGTCGTTTGAATAAGCAACTTTCTGGCACATCAGTGAGCCGCTGAAATCACCGCTTCTTTTGAATACTTGCAAGCAAGAAGCCAGCAGGCGAGTTATCGAGGGGAAAGCGGGAAGATAACGTGTTCGCAATACTAAGCACGTTATCTTCTGTTTGAAGCTTAAGAATTTAGAACGGATACCAGAACAGTTGTGTGTCGATAACACGCTTGCTGATCGCCGCAATCACTATCACCGCAATCCCCGTCATGCAGATCATATCGGCTTTGGTTAGTGGTTTTAAGCTGTACCAAGTGCGAGAGGTGTGACGGCCAAAACCACGTAGCGTCATCGCGTTTGAGATTTGATCGGCTCTGTCCAAACTAGAGAAAATCAGAGGACCAAGAATCTTCGCGACGTTCTTCATACGAGTGAACAACGGAGCCTTCTTGTTCAGTTCTACTCCGCGTGCTTGTTGCGCGTGCATGATGTTAACAAAGTCCTTTTTCACTTCCGGCAAGTAGCGCAGCGTTAAGCTTACGGCATAGGCGATTTTGTAAGGTACACCCAAGCGGTTCAAGCTGGCTGAAAACTCCGTCGGGTGAGTGGTAAATACAAACACCAACGCGATTGGAAACATGCTGAAGTATTTCAACGTCACTGTTACTAGGTAAAACAACGTCTCTTGAGTGAGCGAGTAATTACCGGGTAACGAGAGTAAAACCGTTGATGAGCCCATGAATTCAGTACCTTGTTGCGGTGCTAACGCGAACATAAACAGGGCATTGATCAGTAATACCGTGCCTGTACCGAATAACAGCGGTTTGTAGACATGAAAGGGCACTTTGGTCATTTTCAGTAAGCCTAAACCAAGCACGATCAACAGCGCGATGATTCGCAAGTCAAATGTGGTCAACACCACCGTTACCCAAGCAATGAAAAGCAAGAACTTAGTAATGCCATTCAACTTATGAAGTGGCGATTGGGTATCGATGTAGTTGATACCAAACTTCATCTTATTGTCTTTCATGCCACCGCTTTCTCTAGTTGGTTTACGTCGTCGCTTTTTTGTTGGCGGTGCGCTTTTTCTACATTGATAAAGTGCTGCATAAAGCCATTGGTGTCTTCGATGCCAACTTTCGTAGCCAACTCAAACAGACTTGTGGTAGTGAGGTTTGCTTGGTCTAGTAGCTCTGGACTGCTGAATACCTGCGTCATTGGTGCATCCGCGACTAATTTACTGTCTGCAATCACGATAGAGCGCGTGGTGTATTCCAGCACTAAATGCATGTCATGAGAGATGATCATCACGGTTACGCCCAACTCGCGATTGAGCTTTTCGATGAAACTCAGCATAGACGTGTAGTTTCGATAGTCCTGACCTGCCGTCGGTTCATCAAGGATCAGAAGCTCTGGTTCCAATACCAAAATTGACGCAATGGTTACGCGCTTTTTCTGGCCGTAGCTCAATGCTTCGATTGGCCAGTGACGGTATTTGCTCAAACCGCACAGCTCTAGGACTTCAAGTACTTTAGCGTCGATTTGTTTCTCTTCAACGCCACGATTACGGAGGCCGAAGGCCACTTCGTCGAAAATCATGTGATGGGAAATCATGTGATTCGGGTTTTGCATCACCACACCCACTTTCTGGCTACGCTCGAAGATGGTCAGTTCGTTAAGATCTTGACCATTCATGCTCATTGAGCCGCTATCCGCTTCAATAACGCCCATAATCAGTTTGGTGATGGTCGATTTACCCGAGCCATTTTTGCCAAGTACAGAGACAAACTCGCCACACTTGATGTCAAAACTCACGTCTTCTAACGCGTTTTTCTCACCGTCGTAAGAATAGGTGAGGCCACGGACTTCAAGCAAAGTCTCGGCTGGCGTTTTAGGTGGTTGTGCTGTTGAACCATCAAACCATGCTTGTACCGCTGGTTTATATTGCTCCAACGGTAAGGTAGTTAAGCTAGAAGGTTTTGCATCGCCCTCAATCGCGCAGCCTGCTTCTTTCAGTGCTGAAATATAAAGCGGTTCGCGGATGCCGTAATCTTCTAGTAGAGGCGACGCTAAAATTTCATCTGGCGTTGTATCGGTAATGATTTCGCCGCTTTCCATCAAGATAATACGGTCAACTGAGCAATGCAGAACGTCTTCAAGACGATGCTCAATGATTACTATGGTTTTGTCCGTTTCGCGGTGTAGATCATCGATGATCTCGATGGTTTTTTTACCCGTTTTAGGGTCAAGCGCAGCTAGTGGTTCATCAAACAAAAGGATATCGACGTCATCGACGAGAATGCCCGCCAAAGAAACACGCTGTTTCTGCCCGCCAGATAAATCGTGGGGTGAGCGTTCTAGCATCTGTTCCAAGTCGACCATTTTGGCCGTGGCTTTGACCAATGGGTACATGTCGATATTTGAAGTTAGCTGGTTTTCCAGCGCAAATGCAATGTCTTCGCCAATGCTCAAACCGACAAATTGGCTGTCCGTATCTTGGAGTACGGTGCCAACTTGCTCAGTGTATTGGTGCATGTCGAAAGGGGCGGTGTCTTGACCATTGATGGTCAATGTTCCACTGGTTTCCCCTTTGATTGCGTGTGGGATCAGTCCGTTAAGACATTGCCCAAGAGTAGATTTACCACTACCACTTGGACCGATAATGACGATTTTCTCTCCTTTCTCTATCCTTAGATTGATATTTTTTAGCGTCGGTTTGTCCAGCGACTCATATCTAAAAGAGAAGTTAGAAAATTCGATTGTCATTCGACATTAAGCCTCTGTTAAGTTACGGCTTTGCTTGTTACGTTTAGCGACAGACTTAAGAATGAAGAAGCCAACAATAGCAATAAGAATGGTGTTACCGATCGCGATAATAGAAAGCTGGGTAAACACTTTAGTGAACGGTTCTGCGTATAAAATCGTGTCGAGGAATGCAGAGCAACCGTAACCAAATACGTTGCCTAATAGCGCAAGTACTACGAATAACGCGAAGTCTTTCATATTGAAATCACCTTTCTCCAAACGGTAGCGCGTTAGAGAAGGGAATAGACCGATAATCAAACCAACAATACCTGAACCAAGTACCCAAGTGAGCCATACGCCCCAACCTGCAAATAGGTCAGTAACCCAGTGACCAATAAAACCAACCAAGAAGCCAACAAGTGGTCCAAATAGTACTGAGAACAATGCTAATACTGCCATTGCTGGTTTTAGCGTTGTGTTTGCAAACACAGGGATGCCAAACATAGGTAAGCCGCCGATACCGTAAAGAGCAGCACCGATTGCAATAACCACAACAGTTTTAGCGGAAAGATTCATAGATAACCTCAGTTCAATAGTCGATTTTAAAGAACGTTCATTTATATTGTTGGAAAGCGTTAGTTATTTGATTGTGTAACATATATTCAAAACAACCAAGCTGCTTATTGTTTGCTCTATTTTTCTTCAGGAAATGTGTGATTTGATTCACGCATCCCTTTGACTGGCTTTGGTTTTAGCAAGCATTAAAAATAAGGCGCGCATTATACAGAATATTAATAAAAGTGGGAATGCTATCTATCTGGATGGCTAGAATGAATCAGGAGCTGATCGTCAGCCCCTGATTACACGGTTTGATGTTATTTTTACCAATAAATGAATGCGCTATATGTTCATTAATGGTCGAGGTATAAATAGTTCTGCCAGCTCTTCATACGAATAAGCACTTTGCGCATCACTGATACGTGAGTAAAGCTGTCTGAATAAACTGCAACTTCAACCGCAGTACCCATTGGTAGGTGGTATCCACTCAAGTCGTCGGTAATTTTCAGCTTCGCAAAAACACGTCCGCTCGTGCGCAAGGCATCAGTCCCAAGCAGAGCGCCTCGCGCTTGAATTTGGCTTTCACCAATGGCCGGAATCACGTCAATGACTTCGCCACGGAACACTTTGCCCGGAATTGCGCGGAACATAAATTCTGCTTCAAAGCCTGGCTTCAAGCGTTGTAATGAGTTCTGTCTGAATGCCGCGGTGTACGTAATGTCTTCGGTATGTACGAAGGTCATTGCCGGGGCAAGTGGCAACGGCACAGCCATAACACCAGGACGCAAAGCCAATTGCGTAACGTAACCATCGGTTGGCGCACGAACGACGGTTTGCTCTAAGTTAAACTCTGCTTTACGCAGCTCGGCAAGAAGTTGCGCGACTTGGGTATTTTCGCCTCCGATTTCAGAGTCCAGAGCGATTTGCGCTTGTTCTTGTTGCAAAATCGCAACGTCTAACATGGCTTCTGCCGCTTTATACGCTTGGCGTCGAGTATCCAAATCTTGTTCAGTAAACGCGCCACGATCAAAGCCCCTTTGATATCGGCTAAATTCCCTTTGTGCTTTATCTCTGTCCGCTTGCGCTTTCAATACAGCAGCTTCTGCTTCTCTTAGATCAGACTCTAAACCCAAGGCACCTTGGCTTGCTTCTTTGACTTTCGCTTCAAGGCGAGCAACTTCTGCTTCAAAAGGCACAGGATCGATTTTGAAAAGAATATCGCCCGTTTTGAGCGGTTGGTTGGCCTGGACTGGCACTTCCACCACGCGGCCACGCACGCCAGAGACGATAGGCGTAGTCGGGAACACTTGGTTACCCAATTGAGTAAATGGGTGGTTGTAGTTCATAAGCAGCACGAGTGTGCCCACTAACACTACGCCGCCAAGTACGGCGGTTGGAACGGTCCATTTGTTTAGAGGAATATTGAAAATTTTAAAAATGGCAATACAAAGAGCGGCGTAAGTCAGAATCAGCAATAAGTCCATTATTCGTCCTCTTTACTTTGTTCAGGCAAAGGCTTTTGCTGAATCTTTTGTTGTTTCAACATCGATACTTCGTTTTTGAGTTCGTTGACTTCATCGATGAGTTCTTCAAGGCGGTGATGAATGTCGTGTGTTTCTTGTTCTAGTTGTTTAAAACCCCAGCCGCGTTCCTTGCGCCATAATGTTGCCCAGATCCATAAAAATGGCCACAGCGCATGCAAAGTGAAAAGGCTGACCCAGCCAGCGTAGTGAATTGCGTCTTGGTGCGGGTGCTCTCTCTCTTTGGCGATTTCATATGGAATATCATGGATGACAATGATTCCGTAAAAGATCACTAAAGCAACGAAGATGAGTAACCCAAGTGCAAAATAGTCTAGAAACATCTTACCTACCTGTGCGTATTGCGAAATGGAAAATCTACGTAAATTAACAATTTAAGTATTTGTCTTAACTACAGATGAATCAAGCGGTTTTTATGTAGGAATTATGTTTATGCGATGTAAGTATCCACTGATGTTTATTGGCAGTTAAGGTGTTGCTGAGTACTTATTTAAACAAGCAGTGAAGTGATATAGGAAGGATAAATAAAAAGTATACTAAAGCCCCAGGTGTCAACCGGGGCATGGTTTAAAGTTCGGTACAGACTTGGTTTCTGCCATTGGCTTTGGCGCGATAAAGAGCTTTGTCTGCACGATAAAAAGTTCGCTGAGTATTCTCGCCTTCTCGATGCAAGGTAATCCCTATGGATACGGTCAGCCCCCGTTCACCAAGAATATCGTCCCAACCATATTGATAAATCCGTTCACGATAATTCTCGGCATGCATTTCTGCTCGTTCCAGTTGGGTATTCTCAAGGATCACGAGGAACTCTTCACCACCAAATCGAACGCATGATGCGCTTTTAAATTTGAAGTAGGACGCCAGTTCCTGTGACACACTTTTGATCGCTTTGTCGCCAACCAAGTGGCTTAGTTCGTCATTGATGGATTTGAAGTGGTCAATGTCGATCACCATAAGTGCAAATGGCGTGTCGTGCAGCAGCAGATCTTTTAGTTTAACTTCTAACCAGCGTCGGTTGTGTAAAGACGTAAGTGGATCGGTAAAGACGTCCTGCTGTAGCTGAGCAACAGTATTTTTATGCTGCTTGGTGGTTTCTTTTAGTTCTTTGTTTTCTAGCTCTGACAAAATGAGTTTGAGTTGTAACTCAAAGCGTGAAAGTCGGCGTAGTTGAGCAGATCCTAACTCACCGATCGGAATATGTTTTACAAGATCAGATTCGATTCTATGCGCTTTTTTTTCACAATTTAATGCTTCTTGATACAATCCTTGAGAGGCGTAAACTTGACTCATCGCGTTATAAAAATGCTGAGTAACGATAGGAGATAGCTGCTTTTGAATCCTTTTACTGATGGAGTCCAACGTTAAATTAGCTAAAGAAGTGTGCCCTACACCGTTTAGACAATACGCAGTCTCAATTTTGACCATCGTGGATAACCAGTATGTCGTGGCACTACCCGTTGTATACTGAACATTCGAAATAGCCAGCAACGCATTGGGGTAGTCTTCTTGCAGACGATGTAATTTGGCTCGGTAGAGGTGAATTTGTGCGGCGAGGTTTTTATCACTGACGAGAATGCTCAGTTCTTCACATTCACTCAATAGCTCTTTGGCGTCTGCGGTACGGTTCAAGCTGATATAACAGGCAAGCATGTACAGCTTGTAACGAAGGCGTAGGGATCGACTGCCAATAGCGTGATCGATAGCATCTATTTTTTGATAATAACGTAATGCACGTTGGTGATCCCCATAGGCATCGCACAAATTACCCATTCCAATAATGGCCAATACGTACTCATCAATATAGCCGTACTCGACGGCGATATTGGTTGAAGCAACATACTCGGTTAATGCCGCATTGTAGTCACCTACTTCAACTAAACGCTCACTCAAGCTTGCTTTCACAGAAAGAATATCTTCCACATCTTCTGGTAAAACAAGTAACTCAAGGGCTTGTTTCAATTCACTAATGCTGTCGTTGAGCTGTTTGATCTCTCTTCGATACTCGGCGCTAATGATATAGCAATGCGCTTTCTCTCGGTTTGTTGACGCAATATGTAACCCTATGTGTTCCCATAGCGTAATCGCTTCTTCACCTGAAACGGAAGAAGGATCGATACCTGCGTCAGTCACCTTGCTAAGCAGTTGTTCCATTCTTCATTACCTCAATATAACTTTCTTCGAGCTGTTCTAACGTGAATGGGAAGGTCAGGATATCTTGCAAATACAGTATCGGTTTCGGGCCTTTGATTCCGCGTCGCTTCCATGGATAGATGTCTAACATCGCTTGGACAGTGCGGTAGACCTCTTCTGCTGCTTGACCTTTTTCTGCAATTAACATTGCTAGCCTGTTACTGGAAATTCTCGAGATGAGGTCGCTGGAGGTTGTCAATGCATGAACGAGCTCGGTACAAACATCGAGAACTTCGGGGTTTGAATGCTGAATCATAATGATGGCGTGGTTAGAGCGTTTGAGCTCCGTTTTAAACAAAACTAACTGTTCCCACCAGTAGGTCTCAGAAACGACATTAGAGAACTGTTTTTCAGGGTCGTATTCGTGTTGAGAGCGAATATGATTGATCAGCTTACGTGCTCGCTGCTCTAGTTGGCGTTTAGAGCCTCTTGCTTTATCCATGCTGATTCGATGAGTTTGTTCTTTGAGCATTTTGAGTGCGTGCTTACGGTATTTCTTGAACGCGTTAAACGCAGACTCAAAGTCACCTTGTTCTTCAGCGACTCGTGATTGTTGGAAGCAAATTTGGCTGAGTAGCTCACCGTGGTCGAAACTGAGTGCAGACTCTTCTGCTGCAAGTAGCAACTTGGCAGCGCTGTCTGTATTTTGGCGCAAAAGCTCAAGTCTTGCTCGGCTAATAAAAGAGTGTGCTTTCATCCAAACGAGGTCATGCTCAATGGCGAGCTGGTGGGCTTTTTGGGTGGCTTCTTCGGCCGCATCAAGGCGTTCTAGTCCAAGCAGTGCTAACCCTTTAAAGTCCCAGATCTCGGCTTGCCACGTACTGTCATCATGATCTTTTAATACTTCGGTTGCTCCATCCAGTACCGTAAGCATCTCGACAAACTTATTTAGTAAGTAATAGTCCCAAGCTAATAGGATGCGCGCTTTGCCTTCTAACCAAGCAATACGAACATTGTTTGCCACTTTAACGGCTAACTCATGAGTTGAAGCGGCAAGTTGGTGTTCATTAGTGATGCGCCATACATTACCAAGCCCAATTAGAGATTCGATTTGAATTTCAACATCATCAACAAGAGCAGATTGTTCGAGCGCATTAATCCAATATTGTTGCGCGGAATAATACTTTGCTTGGCCCCAATATTGGAGTGCAAAAAGATGGAGAATTTCCGGGAGATGATCGTCGGTTTCAAGCTGTGTTTGTTTGCTGTAAGCGTCTTTGACGAGTTTTAAGCCTTGTCGGTAATCCATTAGGCACCAACAGCATTGCGCCATGATGAGTAAGGCTTTGATCTCTCCGTCCACAAATAAAATTTGTTCCGCGCGGATACGATATTGCTGCGCAATATTAAAGGTATGTTTAGGGGCCGATTTTATTTGGCCTTTAAGCTTAGTGAGATCATCTTCTAGCTGAATTTGGTTTTTATCCAACGTTCACATCCATGACTATCGAACTGGAAATCACACCTAATATTAAGTGGTTAGATGCATGTTTCTTTACCAAAGCGATGCGGATAACGTTTTGGTAAACGATCAGGGGCCGTAATGTATACCGTTACAACCCCTAATTACTACATCTAAATTACCAATAGAATAGCTACGATAGGAGCTGTTTGATTGTCAAAGGTGCATCAGAGACTTCCAACCTTTGTGCAGCGGTAAGACCTTGTTTATCCTGATAGCACAAATTATGCCAAGCTCTGAATATATCTAAAAGAGGTAAAATACCAGCAGGTCGTAATTTGCGACGTGGCTCGTTAATGAAGCTTTCGAAAAGAATCTGAAAGCGGTTTTGATAAAACTTCACATGACGAGTTGTCGCAACGTTAAACCATTTTTCAGGCTCATTTTGATCGCCAGCGAGGTAGCAAATGCCTTTGTGGTTTTCGTTTTGACTAGAGATTGCCCAACGATCGCGCCACCAACTCATATAGGCGATATCGACTTTGCCAAAGGGAGTGCTCATGTCCCAACTAGCGTCCTCTTCTACATACATCAAGTCGACACTTTTCTCTTTAATACGAGGTAAACAAACGCTCAATGCAGCTGAACGTAGTAGGGGATCTTGAGGCATGTATAGAGATACACGTTTGTTTGGGCAGCACATATCAAGTACGTGCAAATAGTGTGCATACGAGGTGTATGGCGGACGGACTAATGCCCCTTTTGAAGGGTAATGAAATACAGATAGATTACCAAGAGGGTCTTCTACGTTACCGCGAGCCAAAATTGTTTGGTATTTTTGGTCAATTCGCTCTCTGAGGTGATGAGAAGGTTCCGCAAGCGGCTCACTTGCTTCCGCTACGTACTCCTGGGAAACAAAACGAGACACCTCATCGTAAGGATTATGATCGAGAGTTGCGATTGGCTCTTCATCAGCGGAATAATTGACGTGCTGGCAAAGAATATAGCCAGAATGCGCTTCGCCAGAAACAATCCAATACACACCATTATTGCTGTTCGGTTGCAATGCAATATAGTTTGAGGCCAATTCATAATGCGTTGCGTGGTTTACCCAGCGCGCATCAATGGTTGCCAGCTTGCGGCGGCAGCGGCTAGCTATATGGTCAACATGATCGTAAAAGGTTTTTGGGTTAATACTAAGCTTGCGGCAGATTTCTCGTACGGAATATCCCGTAAACAATAAACCCATCAAGTTCTCTTGAAATTGAAGCTTCTTGTTGGCACCAGACCACTTGTCGACAAAGGTACTTTGACACACTTTACAGCGGTAACGTTGGCGATCGCCACTGTAACCGAAAGCGTGATAGAGGTGTTTGTGAGTGTGGACAGAAAGTCCAAAGTTGTCGCAATCATCATTACGGCAAGCAGGCAACCCGTCACTGTGGACGTGCCGCAGGCGATGAAGTTCGTTCACGACATCGCGATTATTAAGTAAGGGGGGGAAAGCTCCACATTCACGGCATACCATCGCCGGACGCTTAGGGTTCGCATGTTGCAGAACGTAACGCTTTGCATCACTCAATCCAAAGTTGTCACACGCCAATGTTTTACAAAAGTTGAGTTGTAACCCATCTGCGTCTTTTGGCAGTTCGCCGTTAGACACAATCGCCCCCTCGGGATAATTCGGGCAGCCAGCATAACTCTGGCTGCAAATTATTACTTACTATTTGTTCTTAGATGTTGATTGCAGTTTCTAGTGCAACTTTCATCATGTCGTTGAACGACTTCTGACGCTCTTCTGAGCTTAGTTTTTCACCACGGATGATGTGGTCAGAAACTGTCAGGATAGTCAGTGCTTTCGCGCCTAGGTCAGCTGCTACGCCGTAGATACCAGCCGCTTCCATGTCTACACCTAGGATGCCTAGTTTTTCCATCTTCTCGAAGATGTCTGCTTCTGGTGTGTAGAACAGGTCTGCAGAGAATACGTTACCTACTTTTACAGGCACTTCCTGAGCGCGCGCTTGGTTAACTGCTTCTTCTAGAAGACCGTAATCAGCGATTGCTGCGAAATCGTGGTTGTTGAAACGGATACGGTTAACTTTAGAGTCTGTAGAAGCACCCATACCGATAACAACGTCCATTAGTTTCACGTCGTCACGTACTGCACCACAGCTACCCACACGGATAACGTTTTTCACGCCGTATTCAGCGATTAGCTCGTGTACGTAGATACAGCAAGACGGGATACCCATGCCGTGGCCCATTACAGAAACTTTTTTGCCTTTGTAAGTGCCAGTAAAGCCGAACATGTTGCGAACGTCACAAACTTGTTTCACATCTTCTAGGAACGTTTCAGCGATGTATTTAGCGCGCAACGGGTCGCCTGGCATTAGAACTGTTTCAGCGAAATCACCTGGTTGTGCGTTAATGTGTGGGGTTGCCATAAGTGCTCTCCAAAGTTTTGTTTTGATAAAACGCCTCTATTATAGAACGCTATTACCAATTCTGTTGAACTTGTTCGTTTTCGTTGAGGCAATAATAACGGGACGTACAGTGGCCCCTTGAGAGCTTAGTCACAAAAACCACGCATTTAGAAACTGCAACTCCTATTGATAACCAAATCTGTTGAAATCAAAAGAGCAATCGATTTGCTTTTGAGCAGTTTGTCGATTGCGCGCACAAATTCTTTGTTTTTGGGCCAAACTTTTTTCTGACAGCTGGTTGATCGAAATACTTTCGAGTGAAGTAAAACGATTAAATTGTACAACTTATTTTCTTGTACAATCTGGAAAGGCTTGCTATAAGTTATACAACAAAACTTTTTGTATAGGGATGCGTCATCATGGAATCTTCGATCAAAGTAGGTATCAGTTCGTGTGTTTTGGGTGAACGAGTGCGTTTTGACTCTGGTCATAAGGTGAGCAACTTTGTGACTAAAGAGCTTAGCCCGTATTTTGACTTTATTTCGGTATGCCCTGAAGTCGGCGTAGGTATGCCAGTACCCCGTCCAACCATTCGTCTTGTTTCTAATGAAGAGCGTGTTGCATTGGTTGAAACCAAAAATCCAGAAAATGATCATACCGACAATATGCTCACTTACTCGGCCAATAAAGTAGATGAACTTCAAAGCGAGCAGCTTTGTGGTTACATCGTTTGTGCTAAGTCACCAACTTGTGGCATGGAGCGAGTCAAGGTTTACAGCAAGAACAGTGCTGCGAAAGAAGGTGTTGGCTTGTATACACAAACATTGATGCAAAAAATGCCTTGGTTGCCTGTTGAAGAGGATGGCAGACTTAACGACCCTGTATTGAAAGAAAATTTTATTACTCGAGTATTTTGTCTAAATGACTTTTACGACTCGATGGATGGTGAGCCTACTCGTGGCAAAATCATCGACTTTCATTCGCGCTACAAACTGACGTTAATGGCACACCACCCAGAGTCATACCGCTCCCTTGGCCGCTTAGTCGCTGATGTCGCTAATTATGAAATTGAAGACTTTTACCAAGAGTATCGTTTAGGACTGATGAAGGCGTTAACGAATCGGGCTAGCCGCAAAAATAACACAAATGTGTTGATGCATTTACAAGGGTACTTCAAACGCTCACTAACTAAAGAAGAAAAAGAAGAGTTAGCGACAGTGATTCACGACTACCGTATCGGAATGCTGCCTCTGCTAGCACCACTTACATTGATTAAGCATTACTTAAATACTTACCCAGACGAATATTTAGCAAAACAGAAGTTTTTAGAACCGTATCCGCAGGAGATGAGATTACGCTATGGTTTGTAGTTCAGAAGAAAAACTATACGCGATCCGAGATGTCGCAGAAATCACGGGTGTAAAACCAGTTACGCTGAGAGCTTGGCAACGAAGATACAACTTGATCCAACCTCAGCGAACTGAAAAAGGACACAGACTTTATCGCCAGCAAGATCTCGATACGATTCGCGAAGTCCAGAGCTGGCTCGCGAAGGGGATTTCGATTGGTAAAGTGAAGGGGCTGCTAGGAAAAAGCGCCGATGTCGAAGTCAAAAACGAGGTTCGCACACTCGAAGAAGTTGAAAACATGCTGCTTGCGCTGTCTACCCTGAATCGAGGAAAAGCAGAGAGTTTACTTGCCTCTGTTCTTAAAGAGTATCCACTAAAACTCGTTATTGATCAGTTTATTAGCCCAGTATTTGATGCGCTAGACATGGTGAAAGGATCGCTGCGATCTTTACAAGTAGGGTTATTTCAGACTTGTTTGATCACTCGACTTGTCCTTGTAATCGATTCTGAAAACAAAGCCGCTTCCAAAGGAAAGTGTCTGCTCATTAGCTTTGAACAAAACAGAGAGTCTGAGAGTTGGATTCAAGCAGCGAAGCTTTGCGAACAAGGGTATCACACGACTTTGATCGATAAGGTTGATGATGTTTCTGGTCTACTAGATCACGAGGTCGTTGAAAATGGTTCGTTTATCTACCTTTTCTCCAACAAAGCGCTAGCTGCTAAACAAGTAGCGTCCATCAAAATGCTTCACGCACAGTTAGG
Organism: Vibrio sp. Vb1755; assembly: GCF_033338635.1. Classification (NCBI taxonomy): domain Bacteria; kingdom Pseudomonadati; phylum Pseudomonadota; class Gammaproteobacteria; order Vibrionales; family Vibrionaceae; genus Vibrio; species Vibrio sp. Vb1755. Next base: position 13,382 of record NZ_JAWOTA010000021.1, read on the forward strand.
TGATCGGATGGGGTGCTCTGAAGTGATAGAGAAATTACACCTAACTTAGTAGACAAAAGATAGGAGCTACCATGGTTTTAGTATGGTTTCGACGTGACTTACGTGCGTTAGACCACACGGCACTCAAAGCGGCGTTGGATTCAGGTCAGCCTGTTGTCGCTTGCTTTATCGCGACGCCAGAGCAGTGGCGGGAGCATCACATGGCGCCGATGCAGGCAGACCTCATTGCTCGTCGCTTAGCTTGTCTTAACGAGGAGCTTGAAAGCCTTAATATTCCTTTTTTGTACAAAGAGGTGCCGTCGTTTTCCGATTGTACAGATGTGATTAGTGGGTGGGCGGAAACACTTGAAGCCACGTCTGTTATGGCAAACATTCATTATGAGGTGAACGAACGAGAGCTGGATACACAAGTAAGTGAAGCGTTAGCTTCTCACGATATCGAATTTGAACTGTTTCATGACAAATGTGTGCACGCGCCAACGACGGTTCTTAATAAGCAAGGCGAATATTTTAAGGTATTTACGCCATTCAAGCGTGCTTGGTTAACGCAGTTCCATATGCCGACGGTAGTAAAACCTCACGAGCAAGCGCCACTCAATAAAAAGGTACTCGAACAATTAGAGTCGGCTCGATTTAATTCAAGCTTCACATTTAGCTATCCTCGAGAATCCAGTGAAGACTGGCTGGCTTCGACTAATGATATTTTGAAGCAGCTTAGGGAATTTGCACGGGAGCGCAGTGACGCGTATCAAAGCGAGCGAGACTTTCCAGCTATTGATGGCACTAGCCAACTGTCTCCATACCTTGCGATTGGCGCGCTATCACCAAGGCAGTGTATTGCTCGTTTGTATGCTGAAAATCAACAAAATGACCTTACAGAAGGGAAAGCAACTTGGTTAAGTGAGATCATTTGGCGTGAGTTTTATCAGCACCTATTGGTTTTCGAACCAAAACTCGTCAAAGGCAAAGGATTTATCGATTGGGAGGATAAAATCCAGTGGTCCTATGATGAGAAAGCCTTTGAGCGATGGAAGACAGGAACAACAGGATACCCAGTCGTTGATGCAGCAATGCGTCAGCTCAATCAAACAGGTTGGATGCACAATCGATTACGTATGATTGTCGCGAGCTTTCTTACCAAGGACTTACATATTGATTGGCGATGGGGAGAAGCGTACTTCATGAGTAAGCTGGTGGACGGCGATTTTGCAGCGAACAATGGTGGCTGGCAATGGTCTGCTTCTACGGGCTGTGACGGGCAGCCATACTTTCGTATTTTCAACCCGATAAGCCAAGGCGAAAAGTTCGATGCTAATGGTGAATTTGTGCGCCACTGGGTACCAGAAATCAAAAGTGTACCGAACAAATACATCCATAAACCTTGGACTTGGGAGGGCTTTTCTTTACTGGAATATCACAAGCCGATGGTTGATCACAAGACAGAAAGAGAGATAACCTTACAGCTCTTTAAAAGTGCCAAGGAATAGAGTGAAATGCTTAGCAAAAAGCGATCAATGAGTTTCGCAAAACGTACCCTGCTATCTGTGTCGTTATCTTTAGTGAGTGGTCTATCATTCGCTAAGATGTACGAATTACCAGAGGATGGAAGCCGTTTAATTGGTCGCCTTGAAAACCACGTCGTGCAAGAAGGCGAAACCATGGCAAATATCGCTAAGCTCTACGATGTGGGTATGCTAGGTTTAATGGCCGCAAACAAAGGCGTGGATCCCTTCTTACCAGAAGAGGGGCATGTTCTTACTATTCCGACACAACTAATCCTCCCAGACGTACCTTATAAAGGTATCGTTATTAATCTAGCCGAGCTGCGCTTATATTACTTTCCGAAAGGAGAGGGTATTGTCCATGTATTTCCTGTCGGAATTGGCCGAATAGGGCGCGATACCCCAGTAATGACAACGCGTATCAGCCAAAAACGACCGAACCCTACATGGACTCCTCCAGCCTCTATTCGTGCCGAGTACAAAGCAAAGGGCATTGACCTACCAGCCGTTGTTCCTGCGGGGCCTGATAATCCACTTGGTATGTTTGCATTGCGTTTAGCTTACGGGAATGGCGAATACCTAATTCATGGTACCAACAAGGACTTTGGGATTGGTATGCGAGTCAGCGCGGGTTGTATTCGTATGGACCCAAGTGACATTGAGTGGTTATTTGACAAGGTTCGTAACGGTGAAGACGTTAACATCATTAACCAGCCTATCAAAATGACACTTGAGCCTGACAGAAGTGTGTTCTTAGAAGCACATGAGCCTTTGACTCGTAGTAATGGCGAGAAAGATGAACTGAAAGTGCCGAAAGAGTTAAAGTGGTGGTTGGATGAATTCGGTATGAAAAACGTGAAGGCTAAAGCAGCAATCGCTGCACAGAATGGGGTTCCTATCGAAATAACCGCGCCTTAACGGGCGTTAAGACGCGGTATCAAATCTTACTTAGTGTAAGACTGAGCGATGTTATCGATACGCTCGTTAGCACGCTCAGCTTCTTCTTGAGCAGCCATTGCTGCTGCGCCTGATTTTTGAACGTCAGATTGAAGAGCTTGTACGTCTTGGCTTAGTTGGCTAACTTGGTTGCTTAGTTCGTCTAATTTTGCTGCATTTGCTGTAGCTGCGTCATCAGAAGAAGCACAACCGGCTAGTAGAAGTACTGAAGTTGCTGCAGCTGCGATCAACGTTTTGTTCATATAAGAACTCCTTGCTTATAGTGAAAGTCTCGCCACTAACTATTATTTTATACAGTAGCGAGGTTAAATGTGGTTACATTTTATCAGTACATGATGTAGCAAAAGTCAAAAAAACCCAAGAATTTCATGGAGTACCTGACGTCAACTTTTACCTGAACTTAACAAAGTTTAACTACCTATCCTTTATTTCGTTCTCACAACAGTTTTCATAGCAGGTGTATTTGCCACGTTCCTGATATCAATAATTTAGACGATATTGACACAAATGAAAGTTTATTGGCCCAAATAACTGCTATTTAAGTCGTTTTGTTGATGGATAGAAGGCATATTTGAACGGCTTTTCTCTAAACTTCCTGTCCAGCTGCTCATCAAAAAGGCTAGTCTTTACTCTGAACTGAGCCACAAATGATGTTTTACCGTTACCACAGGGAATTAGTTTGTGTGATCTCTATCTATACTCCTATGATTTGCGGTATTATACCGAGCTTTATTTTTTTGCTGCGTTAGAGCGGAAACGACACTACAGAGCGCTCAGACGCTGACTGATTTATTGGAGAATACTTTGCAATTTAAAGATCTAGGCCTAGACAACCGATTGTTGAAGAACCTAAAACACTACGATTTTAAAAAAGCGACTGACATTCAGCAGCAGGCGATTCCTGTTGCGATTGCAGGCAAGGATCTATTGGCATCTTCGAAAACAGGTTCGGGCAAGACTTTGGCGTTTGTATTGCCAATGCTTCATAAGTCTTTAAAGACAAAATCGTTTTCTGCGAAAGACCCTCGCGCGGTAATCCTTGCTCCTACTCGTGAGCTAGCGAAACAAGTATATGGTGAGCTTCGTTCTATGCTAGCTGGCCTATCTTATGAAGCAGCACTGATTTTGGGTGGTGAGAACTTTAACGATCAAGTAAAAGCTCTGCGTCGTTATCCGAAATTTATCGTGGCGACACCAGGACGTTTGGCTGATCACTTAGAGCACCGTTCGCTTTATCTGGATGGTTTGGAAACGCTAATTCTGGACGAAGCAGACCGTATGTTGGATTTGGGCTTTGCACCAGAGCTTCGTCGCATTCATAAAGCAGCCAAGCATCGTCGTCGTCAAACGTTGATGTTCTCTGCGACATTAGATCATGCAGACGTCAATGAAATCGCGGCTGAAATGCTCAATGCGCCAAAGCGAATTGCTATCGGCGTTTCTAACGAAGAGCATAAAGATATCACGCAAAAATTTTACTTGTGTGATCACCTAGATCATAAAGAGGCAATTTTAGATCGTGTTCTTTCTGAGGCTGAATACCGTCAAGTTATTATCTTTACGGCAACGCGTGATGATACTGAGCGACTAACAGAAAAGCTGAACGAAAAGAAACTGAAGGCTGTAGCACTAAGTGGTAACTTGAACCAGACTCAACGTAACACCATTATGAGTCAGTTTGAGCGCGCAGTGTTTAAGATCCTTGTAACGACTGATGTTGCTTCCCGCGGTTTGGATATTGCAACTGTGACACACGTCATCAACTTCGATATGCCAAAGCATACCGAAGAATACGTACACCGAGTTGGTCGTACTGGTCGTGCTGGAAACAAAGGGGATGCAATCTCTCTTGTTGGTCCAAAAGACTGGGATAGCTTTAAACGTGTAGAAGCATACCTACAACAAGATCTTGAGTTTTCAGTGTTCGAAGATTTGAAAGGTAAGTTTAAAGGCCTTAAGCCACCTAAACCAGATTTTCGCAATAAGAAAGCGACCGCAAAGAAAGCTCGCCCTCAAGCGAAAAAGTCGGCGAAAAAACCAGCTAAGCGTGACAAGAGCTTCTACAAAAACGTATCTGTGGGTGATGATGTCTTCATCCCTAAGAAAAAACCAGCGGCACCGAGCTCTGAAGAGTAAAAGCTGCTGTAGTTTCCCATTGATTTTAGTTCTTAAAAATCCGAGTGTTCGCACTCGGATTTTTTATGTCTGTCGCTAGGTGAAATAGCGCCTTTCCATACTCACTCGTTTGTCAGCTTTTATATTTGTCTGGTTGTATATAAACAGCATAGAACGCTAATTTAGGAAGTTATTAAGTTTTATTACCTCGGTCAAAGCAAACGTTTTTCCTCACACACTAGATAAAAATCTCACATGATTATGAAAATGATAATTGATCTCATTTTTATTTAAGGGCAGAATACGCGCCATTGTATTAATCCTATAAATGAATTCGCTCTCTATATGAAATTTACTCATGTTTTTTTAGGGCTCATAATTACCTCTAGTTCTGGCTTTGCTGCTGATGATTTCAACTGGCTTCGAGATGATGCTCGTAAAGATGAGCGAGTTCTTACCTACCTAACAGAACAAAACCACAAAACTGAACAGCACCAAAAAAGTTATCAGACGTTGACAAAAAACCTACTCACGCAGTGGGATACCATGGTGGCAGACAAAGGTGATAAGCCATGGTCGATCATGAGTGGAAGAGAGTGGACGCTAACGCGTCGCGATGGTCGTTACTTACTATTATCCCGTGCGAGTCAACATGCACCAGAAAACGTGGTGTTCGATTTCGATGAACGACAATCTGCGCATCAGTACTACCAACTTGGTCAATGGCAAGTGAATGGTGACACGCTCCTTTTCACGGAAGATATCGACGGTAGCGAACAATATCGTGCTGTGGTTGTTGATTTACTCTCCGGCCAATCTACGGAACTGGCGACGCACGTCGATAGTGGCGTATTGTTGTCACCTAACGGGAAAGTGGCATTCCTCGTTGCAAAAGAAAAGCGCACTCAGCGACCTCATCAGATCTTACGTATCTCCACTGAATCTTTGGCAAAAACAGTCCTATGGAATGAACCCAAGTCAGATTGGTTACTTTCTTTCTATCGTGCGGCAGATAGCCGTTATGCTGTGCTGCAAAGCAACAACGAGTCAACAACAGAGCAGAAGCTTGTCGATCTAGAAACGGGCACTGTCTCAGATTCATTGCGAAAGCCTGAAGTGGGTGTGGAATATTACGCGGATGTGGCGAAAGGTTACATTTATCTGAAAAGCAACTTTGAAGGAAAGTTCGCCCTTTACCAAGCCGAACTCGCACCGCTTGGCGCAACATGGCAACGCTTCACCAATCCTCGTGAGCCGCTTGAACAGTTCTACCTTTATGATGCAGGAGTTGTGGCACTTAGCAAGCCAAACAATGTGTCGACTTTGACGGTGTATTCTTACCAAGGTCAGGAAAAAGTGATACTGCCATTGGAACACGATGGTAATGTCGCTTGGCTAAGCACGTTGGGCGATTTTGAATCAAACAAAATTCGTATCCGAAGCATGTCGATGACTACGCCTCCTCAGTGGGAAGAGTTCGATGTAAAAACGCTGAATAAATCCTTGTACTCTCAAGATGCTTACCAAGACTTTGATAGTCAGCGTTATGTAACCCAACGTATTTTTATTAAGCACGACGGCGTTTCTGTCCCGGTCTCTTTGGCGTATCGCAAAGACAAATTGCACCCACAATCTCCTGTGTTGATTTACGGTTACGGCGCGTATGGTTTTACGATGAAACCGTACTTTATGCCTCAGGTTATCAGTTTACTCGACCAAGGTGTGATTTACGCTATCGCCCATGTCCGTGGCGGTGGGTACTTTGGCGATGAATGGCACGAGCAAGGCCGTGGTGTGCGAAAAGCCAATTCTATTGGTGATTTTGTCGCGGCCGCGAAGGCGCTGCAAACATTCGAACGTGGCAATAGAGAGGTTTTCGCCATCGGTTCTAGTGCTGGTGGTACGTTGGTGGCCGGAGCGGTTAATCAAGATCCTAAATTGTTTTCAGGTGTCGTACTTAAAGTGCCTTTTGTTGATGTGGTTGCAAGTATGTCGGATACCTCACTTCCGCTTACCACACAGCAGTATGGCGAATGGGGTAACCCAACCAAACCTGAACAATTGGCGTTAATGAAGGCGTACGATCCGATTCTCAATATCCATAAAAACGCTTACCCACCCATGTTGGTTCAAGTCGGTTTAATCGATCAGCGCGTGCCATATTGGGAAGGCGCAAAGTATCTCGCTAAAGTTTCAGCGTTAAGTGAGCGCAACGGGCCGTACTTGTTGCAAACTAATTTTAATTCGGGCCACCAAATGGACCCGCGACAAGCGCAAGAACAACAAGCAAAAGAATACGCATTTCTACTATCACTCATTAAAACATCTAAAGCGGAGCAGTAAATGAAGCTTACCCCAGTGTCAGCGGCAGTACTTTTGGTACTTGCTGCCAGTCAAGTGCACGCCGAATCTAAGGTTTTCTCAATGGAAGAGGTGGTGGTAACCGCCAATAAAATCGATCAGCCATTGTCAAAAGTGGCAGGTAGTGTCGCGGTTATCACAAACGAGCAAATCGAAGAAAGAGGCGAGACCGAGCTATATGACGTGCTGCGTAACGAACCTGGTGTAAGCGTGACGGGCGGTGCAGGACGTCCGCAAAACATTACCATCCGTGGTATGACGGGTAACCGCATTATGATCGTTCGTGATGGCATTCGTTCTGCGGATGGCTTCGGTGCGAATGACATTAATGATGCAGTTGGGCGAGATACTTTTGATTTATCCAATTTTGAATCGCTGCAAATCATTAAAGGGGCAAGTTCTTCGGTGCATGGCTCTGGCGCGATCGGCGGTGTGGTGATTTTAGAATCCAGTCAGCCGGGTGATTTCTTAAAAGACAAAGACTTCTACACCGATGTTTCCGGTACTTACACCGATATCAGCAACAAGTACAAAGGCACGAGTAATCTAGCTTTCCGTTCCGGTGACACAGAGAGTTTGTTTAACGTTTCATACTGGCAAGGACAAGAGACACGTAACTTTGATGAAGATTTGTATAACCGCGATCTCGATGGTTACAGCGGTGCTTATACGATCAACCACTTTTTCAATGAAGAGGTGATGTTGAAAGCCAAAGCGGAACTCTACACCCAGAACCAAGAGCGTTTGGAGGGTTCACCGTCCATTCAACCTGATGGAATTTGGCATATTGAAGACTTTGCTGAGGATGAAACCACAGAAGAGTACAGCGCTTATATTGGTGCAGAGGTGACTCCGATTAATCCAACTTGGTTCGAAGAGTTGGATACCAAAGTTTACTGGCGTCACACCGAAGTGGTGGAAGACACCAACCGCTTAATGCGCCAAGTGGATCACAATGGTTTGATCACCAAGCGTCGCGAGCTGGAACACAAAACCTTCATTGACGAAACAATTGGCTTCCGTGGCGATTTCACCAATACGATTTATGCAGCAAATGCTGAGCACCAATTGGCTTACGGTGTCGAGCTTTCTACTGACTATTACGAACGCACAGATAGCGACTCCAAGATTGATTGGAACGGAGTAACACCTTCGACCAAACAACCTTTCGCTCCTGCTCGTGCTTATAACATTGGTTTGTACGTTCGAGACATGGTGGAACTGGATAAATGGACCATCACAGGTGGCCTACGCTTTGATGCGCACCGTCTCACGCCAGACGGTGCGGGTGAAGTGGGCGGCTTCCCATTAAAAGACATGGATAGCTCAGAGGTATCTCCAAGCCTGTCGGTTTCTCGTGAAATGTTTGCCAACAACATTGCTTATGTATCTTATAACCATGGTTACCGTGCTCCGGAATACGATAAAGCGTATGGCTTCGTAAGCCACGACTTTGTGCCGCTCACGCCGTTTGTAATTGCACCAAACATGGATCTAGAAGCTGAAACTTCCGACTCATTTGAAATCGGTAACAAGTTCGATAACGGTCGCGCGTATGTCTATGCGTCTTTGTTCTACAACAAGTTTGAAAACTTCATCGACGTTGTGACCACGGGCTTTGACTCAAGCAATGGTAATTACATTAAACAATACCAAAACCTCGATGGTGTCGAGACGTATGGTGCAGAGCTTTCTGCGGGTTACGCGATCACTAAGCGATGGAACATCAGCACCAAGTTTGGTTACGTAGATGGCAAAGACGCGGAAGGTGAATACGTTCGAAGCATTACGCCATTCGAAGGTAACGCTCAACTGAAATACGCCAACCAAGACTTCAATGCTTACGTGGCTTGGAACTGGGCCGCGGCAATGGATCGCGTTCCTAAATGCCAGACCACGCTTGGCCTAGCGACAGATTGCGCGCAGACAAGTGCGTGGAATACGTTTGATATTGGCGCAACTTACCACGTTTCCAAAGACCTTCGTGTTAGCGCAAACATCATCAACCTGTTCGACAAAGAATACATCCGATACCAAGACGTAGCGGGTATCGCTGAGGAAAGTAAGCGTTACTCCACTGAGCCAGGGCGCTACTTCACGCTGACTGCAAAATACGAATTCTAGGACGAAATCATGAAGCTAAAACCATTGGCGTTTTCACTGCTTATTGCATGTACCCCTGCGGCGCTGGCTGCAGAGTGGGATTATCCCTCAACGGATTCTGTGGTGACCAATGAAGCGCAAGCGAAAACTTATCTAGACAGCCACTACTCAGAAGCGGGCGAGTTTAAGTTCCGTTACAAAGCCCAGTCTCAGCTTGGTGAGCATTACAATTTTGATGTTTGGGTAAACGGTGAATATCAAGCACAGCGCACCTTAGTAGTAACAACTGATAAAAATCATCACGTTGTGCGAGTGTTTAAGAGCCTTGAAGATACGATAATTCGCAACGGTAAACCAACGGTTGCAATGGAATTGGAATCGCCTCGCCAACTGCAAGCACAAGAGCCACCGGCTCTGAGCTCTGGAAGTTTGGTTGATGTTGAGGTTTCTTTATTCAACCCAGATCTTCGTACTATGCAACAACAAGCGGCACCAGAATCGACGTGGTCAGCACTGTCTGATTACCCTCAGCCGATCGAGTACGTAACCAAGTCGATTGAGGTTTTAAAGTCCGGCGGTAAGTTCTATCTCTCTAACCCAAGATTAAAGCAAGTGGATGCGACGGGTTTATTTGCAGCCCCAGCACCTGGTGAAGCGCCTGTACTCGATACGTTGGACTTTCTCAGCGCAGAAGGAGTTCAAGCGTTTGACAGTGTTGATGAGATGCAAAGCACCGAGTTTGGTGACAATGCGTTCCCACAGTTGATGGCTTTTTATCATCTTGATAGCTCGATCCAATATCTGACAAGCCTGACTTACGACTTGTTTGACGAACCGCTTCGTTTTGACGCTCGCGGTTTATCAAAAGATAACTCTACTTACTATTACGGTCCGAAAGCACTCATGCTGGGTGTCGGTGGTGTTTCTCCGGATGCAGTCGATGCTGACGTAGTGATACACGAGCTTGGGCATGGCATTCATTACCAAATCGTACCGGATTGGGCGTACGGTCATACAGGGGCTATCGCAGAGGGTTTTGCTGATTACTGGGCGGGCAGCGCGAGCTACCGCACTCAATATTTGGATGCTTCGCGTCGTGGTCAAGAATTCGAGTTAGATACGGTGTTCAACTGGGACGGTGTGTTCGGAACACGCAAAACAACTCGTAGCTTATGGAACCAAAGAGCTCGTTACTTCGAGGGTTCAGAGTATCCAGCGCACGTTAGTGTGGGCGGTGAACTAGGCGACGAGTTATGGTCAACGCCACTGTTCCAAGCACTTAAAGCATCGGTTGAACGATACGGTGATGATACCGATAACGTGTTCCGCGAGTTTGACGCCATTGTACTTGAAGGCATGTACGGCATTGGTCGTGGCGTGAAAATGCATGATCTGGCGGAATCGACCGTGTTTGCCGCAAAAACTTTGTTCCCAAATAAAGATTACGCCCAATTCCTGACGGACAGCTTCAACAGACACAACTTACTTAAAGCGCCTCTTCGTGTTCGCTATGACGCTCGATACATCGCACAAGGTCAAGACGTTGGTTTGAGCCTGAGCCAAACTGGCCGCGAAGCGAGCATCAAAGGGCAATGGCAGTTAAACAACGCATCCGTTTTCGACTTTGATGAAACGCTTTCTGATTCGACCTCAATGAAGGTGGTGTTACCAAGCGGTCTAACATGTGGCACGCAATTCGATTCCTCTATTTCATTGGATTATCAATTTGCTGAAGGCCTAAAGACTCACCAGTGGAGTGATAAGGTGATGCTGGTTAATGGTACGCCAGAGCTCGATATCCAGCCTCAACCAGTGAACTCCGCTTTGCCGGAACAGGGCGACAGACTGTTCTCTCAGACGCTATCGGACAAGTCACGCACGATTGATGATTCGTTTGCGGTTTACCTGAACATCGAGCATGACTCACTGCAAGATCTGCAAGTGACGCTAGTGTCTCCACAAGGCAAATCGGTCGTGCTACTTAGCCATCAATCAAGCAATACCAAAGGATTTAAAGGTTACTTCACCGCTCAGTATGACGAGGAGTTACGAGCACTTGTCGGTCAACCGAGTTGGGGTACTTGGCGTCTCGAAGTGTCTGACCGCGTGTCAGGGAATTCTGGGGTGTTGAAAGAGTGGGGTGTGAGTCACTTTGCTCAGTATCAGTGTAGTGCTGATACCACTAAAGAAAGCAGTGGCGGTGATTCAGGTGGCAGTGGTTCGCCTTGGACCTTGTTAGGACTTGTCCTGCTTTCAATGGTGAGAGTGATTCGCTCTCGTTAATTAAAATCAAAAGAAGATAAAATCTATGAAGTTTCAATATTCTTTCGTTGCTATGTCACTAGCCCTAGCTGGCTGTGGCGGTGGTTCTGGTGGTGACACGTCGGCACCGACCTATGATGTAGCTGGCACCATCGTTTCTGCAGGTACACTTCTTGATACGCCAGTGTGCATCGATTTAAACCAAAACTACGTTTGTGATACGACCGAGCCGAGTGCTAAAACGGATAATGCCGGTAAATTTAGCCTGACTTCAAGCGACAAAAACGTACTAACCAGCACCATTCTTGCTCAAGTTGATCAAGGTTCGAACCAAACGTTGCGTCTTGCGGCTCCGGGCCAAAACTTAGCAACGGGTAACACGGTCAATGGTGTAACAACGTTGCTCGCAGGTCTTGTGGTTGACGGTAAAACCGTTGCTCAAGCTGAAGAGATTGTGAAAGCACAACTCACCGATGCCGGTGTTTCTCTGTCTGGAACGGTAATGTCTAACGCAGAAGCCAGCGAGCTAGATAAGCTAGAGCAAAACACGGTTGCACTATTAGCTGCAATGCAGCCACAACAAATGACCCAAGGCGTAGCGCTGCTTGCTCAAAGCCTTAGCTTCCAGGGTAAATCATTGGCCTCTGATCTTCTGTCTGAAGTGGAAGTGAGTGCATTTGCTGAAGAAATTGTAGCGGTTGCTGAACAAACGGTTGGTAGTAACGATACGGGCGCCGTTCTTTATTTTGCTGAAGGAGCAGCAGACGTAGCAGAGGTTCAAGCGTCTTACCCTGGTCAAGATGCGGAATACGGCTTCGACAAAGAGGACAAGCAAACGTCGACAGGCGCTGGCTTTAAGTTCGTTAAGCTAGATTCACAAGGTGCAGCTTTAGCAGCAGATGCGACTAAGTGGGCTTGTACTATGGACGAACGTACTGGTCTTGTTTGGGAAAATAAGAGTGCGGATGCGAGCTCAGTTCAATTTAAAGATCGCCTATTTGCGTTTGAGTCTGAAACATTTAAGCCGTATTACGAAGATCTTGAAGTCGTTGGTTGTGTGGATGCTGCTGATGGCATCTGTTCAACAAGCCAATATGTTGAACATATAAACAAGCAATCACTATGTGGCATTAGTGACTGGCGCCTACCAACATACCAAGAGTTCTACGATGTTCTCGACTTAGGTGAGACAGAGAAAGACGCCGACGGCAATGTCTATGGTATGACGACAGCTTACTTCCCTCAACAGGGTAAAGGCAGCCCAGACGCTAATTCAGGTGCTATTTGGCTAAGTGATTTCACATTTAATAATTACTCTCCTGCTAACTACGAAGGTGCACTTCAATTTGCAGTGATTGCAGCGAAGGGCGCTGACCGTGGCCACGTAAGCTTTGTTGAAATTTATTCTGACAAAGTAGAGCGTGACACAGGCACGTCATTCCAATTCCCAATCCGTCTAGTAGCAGTAAAGGGCCAATAAGATGAAGAAATTAATAACTGTACTATCTCTTGCTTTGGCTTCTCAAACTGTAATGGCTGCACAAGAGTGTTCTACTGACTTTGCTAAAACGGCACCTAACACGCGTTATACATATTCTGAGAGCGGTACCGTAACTGACCTGAAAACAGGTCTAACATGGATGCGTTGCCCTGTTGGTTCAACGTGGAATACGGCAAACGAAGCTTGTGATGGCGCTGCGACTAAGATGTCATGGCAGTTAGCGCTATCAACCGCTGAGCAAATCCGCAATGAATCAGGTAATCATGCTTTATATGACTTCGCTGGCAAAAAGAATTGGCGCATACCAAACATTAAGGAGTTAGTCGCGTTGACAGAACGTGCTTGCCATAGCCCTGCGATGAACGGCACTGCATTCGCAAGTGGCTACACGCTAGAGGTGGGTGACTATGCTGGTTACATCTGGAGTAACACACCAAACGGTGATGGCTCAAACGTTATGGTGTTTGATTCATTTAATGGTGAGGTTTACAACTGGAACCCACTAGAGTCAACGAACATTTCCTCTGTTCTGCTGGTTACTGACGAGGAGTAATCACCCCGTTGGATTTTCACGAATCCAGATGTTAATAAGCTCCGCCAGTGCGGAGCTTTTTCTTTTCTAACCTTTGGAACTTATCGTGTTGAGCAGAGTATTTAAACTTGGAACTGCTTAAGCTGATGTTTTTGGTTTTCCGCTAAGCCAGACAGTTCTTGCGCTGCTGCGGCTGATTGCGTAATGCCAGTTACGTTCTGGCTCACTAGTTCATAGATGTTCGTTAAGTTGTTGTTGATATCAGCCGTGACCTGTTTCTGCTCTTCTGATGCGGTTGCAACTTGAGTGTTGATTGAGTTCAGATCGGCGATAGCATTACTGATATTAGCAAGTGATTGGCTAACTTCTTGTGTCAGAGCTTGGTTGTCTGACAACATGGCTAAGCTGGAATGCATACTTTCATTTGCGTGACCAGATTGTTGCTGTAGCTCTTCTATAATGGTTTGGATCTCTTTGGTGGACTCCTGAGTTCGCGCTGCCAGCATACGTACTTCATCGGCCACTACCGCAAAGCCTCGGCCACTTTCGCCCGCTCGTGCAGCTTCAATCGCTGCATTCAGTGCAAGTAGATTCGTTTGCTCAGAAATACCTTCAATCACTTCGATCACGCGACCAATGTGTTCTGATTGTTCTTTTAGCGAAGTCACGACGGCAGCGGCTTCGTTAAGTTGTTCCGCCATCTTTTCACTTGCGCGAGTACTTTCCCCAAACATGCTTATACTTTGTGAGGTTAACGTACGTGCTTGATTTGATGCACTATCGGCTTCTTGTGCATTGGTCGATACTTCAGCTGCGGTCGACTCTAGCTGATTGATCGCCGAGGCTACTTGCTCAACTTCTTGCTTTTCTTGATCCGAGTTGACGCTGCTTTGAGTCATAACAGTTGCTAACTCGGTTGATGCTGATGCCACATCTTCACTAATGCGAACCAATGCGCTTACAGTTTCACGCAGTTTTTCTATGGTCTGGTTTACATCCCGAGCCAGCTGAGACACTTCGTTTTTCCCGATGGCTTCGGCCTTAACTAGTAGGTTTCCCTTCGCGACTTCCTGCATCGTTACTTGAAGGTTACGAATCGGCGCAACGATGTAGCTGGCGAGTACCCAACTAATAAGTGAAGCGGCACTCAAGATCACCGCAAGCGAGACGGCGCTGTAAGTTAGCGTGGTTGAATGTTGTTCGCCATTCGTTTCGACTTCATCGGTGACGATTTGATTCAATTGTTTAGATAGTTTGTCGATGGCGTTGATCATCGCTTCGCCAGCTAATCGATACTCAGCCATTGTAGATTCGTACTTTTGATTGAAATCAGAGGTGGTGTAATCAGAAGAGTGTTTAGTGGTGAGCAGAGGTGTCATGGTAACGCGAGTGAAATCAACATAGTGATTCATGGCCTTACGCATAGCATTGACTTCATTTTGAACGCCAGGGAGATTGTCGATGGAGTTAAGAAAATCGCGGTTTTTGTTTTGTCGCTCAGAAAGCTCTTGGTTGAGAGACTGAACATCTTCGGCTCTAAATAGACTATAAATGGCTTTGATGCGCATGGCGTAAGTGTTGTCTACGATGCCGCTAAGTTCCTCTTTGTGAATGATTAGCTTATGGGTGGAAGCCGAAACCTTATTGAATGCTTGATCGAGTTTACCGATTCCGACACTCAGTCCAATGATGAGTAATATAACTGTGAATAGAACAGGCAGAAAAACCTGAAGTTTAATAGAAAGCGTACTAAGAAATTGACGCATGAGATTGACCCTCTATCGGTTTGATTATTATCTTTTTTATAAATAAGCATTTCGATTTTAATTGTTACATTTGCTAAATCAATGAGTTACTCATATCTAATTGTTATGAAATGTACCAAAATCGATGGGGTTATCATCTTGAACATGAGGCAACGTTATAAAAACGTTACGTTCAAATTGAGAGAGGGATAAGTCGCGGAATTAATAGTTAGAAATGACAACGTGTCATAGAGGGTTCAACTAAGTGAAACACAACTGTCATATTCAAATTCTAAAGTGAGCACCGTTCAAGTGAAACACAACGGCAATAAAGCCACTTAAGGAAATTGTGATGAAAAAGACAGTAATCGGTGCAATCGCACTTCTAGGCGCAATGGCAGTGACTCCTGTTTCTGCTAAAGAAACTATCTCTGCAGTGGGTTCTAGCAGCGTAACTCCACTGATGGAAGTTTTCTCTGAAACGTACATGAAGAAGAACCCTAACGTATTTATCGAAGTTCAAGGTCCTGGTTCTTCAGCTGGTGTAAAAGCAGCGAAAAATGGTTCAGCAGACCTTGGTATGTCTTCTCGTAATCTAAAAGACTCTGAAAAAGAATCAACACTAATCGAAGAAGTGGTTGCTCGTGATGGTATCGCAGTGGTTGTTAACCCACAAAACAAACTGCCAGGTCTAACAGCCGAGCAAGTGACTGCAATCTACAAAGGCGAAGTATCAAACTGGAAAGAAGTCGGTGGTGCAGACAAGCCAATCGTAGCCATTACTCGTGACACAGCTTCTGGTACTCGTGGCGCATTTGAAGACATCATGTCTCTAAAAATGAAGATTTCTGGTAAGAAGGTATCAGCTATCTCTCAACGTGCTCAAGTTGCAAACGGTAACGGCGCACTGAAAACAATGGTTGCATCTAACCCATACGCAATCGGCTACATTTCTCTTGGTACTGTAGACAACACTGTTAATGCGCTAGCAATCGACGGCGTTGATGCAACGGTAGCTAACGTTAAAAACGGTTCTTACAAAGTAGCGCGTCCATTCCTTGTTCTTTACAAAGAAGGCAAGCCATCAACAGAAACGCAAAAATTCCTAGACTGGATGCTAACTGACGAAGCGCAAGCGCTAGTTGACCAAAAAGGTTACATCTCAGTTAACTAATCCCATCGGGACTCTAAAGTTTGCTCAGCCCAACGTTTCGGGCTGAGCCTTTTCTATCCATTGTGTTCAACGGCATTGCCCAGAACCGTGAGATTTTTAAATGACCATCGCAACAAATAGTGAAAAGCTTATGAATACTGACGCTAGAGCTATCAGCAAGTCAGGCCTACGCGAGAAGCGTCGTGTAGACTGGAAAGAGCGCATCTTCCACGGCTTGTTCCTAACGAGTGCCGTAATCGGCATTGTTTCATTGGCCGTTATTGCATACTTCATCGTTCGAGAGAGTATTCCGGCATTCCAAGAAGCAGGCGTATCGGGCATTGTCTTAGGACAAAACTGGTTACCACCTGCGCTTTACGGTGTCGCCACCATGATTGTGGCATCTATCGTATCGACGGCTGGTGCTGTCATTGTTGGGGTTCCAATTGGTGTTCTGACCGCCATTTTTATCGCTGAAATCGCACCAAAGCGATTAGCAGACATTATCCGTCCAGCGGTTGAGCTGCTAGCCGGTATTCCTTCAGTGGTCTACGGTTTCTTCGGTCTGGTTATTATCGTTCCATTGATTCAGAAAGTATTTGATGTACCTGCAGGTAACACTATCTTGGCCGGTATTATTGTTCTTGGTGTGATGATTCTACCAACAGTAATTACGGTTTCTGAAACGTCTATTCGCGCTGTCCCTCGTACTTATAAAGAAGGTTCTTTGGCACTGGGCGCATCGAAAATCTACACCATCTTTAAGTTGCTCGTTCCAGCGGCTCGCTCAGGCATCATGACAGGTGTGATACTGGGTATCGGTCGTGCGTTGGGTGAGACCATGGCGATTATCATGGTTATGGGTAACGCGCCGGCAATGCCAGAAGGCATCTTGGATTCGGCTCGTACACTAACTGCAAACATCGCTATTGAAATGTCTTACGCAAGTGGTGTTCACGCGAACGCACTTTACGCTACAGGTGTAGTACTTCTGGTCTTCATCATGTCGTTGAACGCTGTACTACTGTACCTAAACCGAGAAAAAGCGAAGTAATCGCTCGTTAAAGGTGACTATTATGGATCGCGCAAAACTAAAAAAAGCACGCCAGTTCAAAGATAATGTCTTTAACGCATTTGTCTGGATTTCGGCAGCACTAACGGTAGGTTTCTTGTTCTGGATTATCTGGTACATCCTATCAAACGGTCTACAACACGTAGATTGGAACTTCATTACTGATAACTATACGCGCACAGGTGAAGAGCACGGTATCTTCCCAATGATTGTGGCGACCATTTACATGGTTATCGCTTCTATCGCAGTGGCAGCGCCACTCGGTATCATGACGGCAATCTACTTGACCGAATACGCGAAAGTGGGCAGTCGTTTGGTGAAAATCATCCGATTCTGTACCGAGTCATTGGCGGGTATCCCGTCGATCATTTTCGGCCTGTTTGGTATGACTTTCTTCGTGGCGATTCTTGGCCTTGGCTTCTCGATTCTGTCGGGTGCATTGACGCTAAGTATCCTAATCCTGCCAGTTATCATCCGTACAACGGAAGAAGCGTTGATGGCAGTACCACAAACGTACCGTGAAGGCTCTTATGGCCTCGGTGCTTCTAAGATTTACACTATCTGGCGTTTGATTCTTCCGAGCGCAATGCCAGGTATCTTAACCTCGGTCATTCTAAGTATTGGTCGTGTCATTGGTGAGTCTGCTCCAGTATTCCTGACAGCAGGTATGGTTGCACGTATTCCTGATTCTTTATTGGATTCAGGTCGTACGCTAACCGTTCACCTATACAAACTGACTACCGAACTGTTTACCGTTGAAGAATGGAATCAGGCTTACGGTACGGCAACAGTGCTTATCGTAGTTGTTCTCTTGATCAACATGGTAACGAAACTGATTGCTAGACGTTTTAACACCGCAACTTACTAACAACACTAATTAAGAACGCACGTTAAAAGACACGAATTCAAGAATTAAGAGATTAAGACAATGAACAAATTTGATATTGAAAACCTAGACCTATTCTACGGTGACAACCAAGCACTGAAATCGATCAACTTACCAATTCCAGTTCGCCAAGTAACTGCACTTATCGGCCCGTCAGGTTGCGGAAAATCAACGCTTCTACGCTGTTTGAACCGAATGAATGATCTAATCGAAGGCGTGAAAATTACAGGTAAATTGGCGATGGACGGCGAAGATATTTACGGCAACATTGATGTTGCTGACCTTCGCATCAAAGTCGGCATGGTATTCCAAAAGCCAAACCCATTCCCGATGAGCATTTACGAGAACGTGGCTTACGGCTTACGTGCTCAAGGTATCAAAGACAAAAAGACAATTGATGAAGTGGTAGAGCGTTCGCTGCGCGGTGCTGCACTTTGGGATGAGGTGAAAGATCGCCTTAAATCACACGCATTCGGTCTTTCTGGTGGTCAGCAGCAACGTTTATGTATTGCACGTACAATCGCGATGGAGCCGGATGTGATTCTGATGGATGAGCCAACGTCGGCACTTGACCCAATTGCGACACACAAAATCGAAGAACTGATGGAAGAGCTAAAGAAGAACTACACCATCGTTATCGTGACTCACTCAATGCAACAGGCGCGTCGTATCTCTGACCGCACTGCGTTTTTCCTAATGGGTGAACTGGTTGAGCACAACGATACGCAAGTGATCTTTAGCAACCCTCAAGACGACCGTACTCAAGGCTACGTAAATGGTGATTTCGGTTAATCCACCGTATTTACAAGCATAACTAAATAACTATAAGCGATGGTAACTTTGCCCCTCTTAATGAGGGGCCTTTTTCTTTTTAAGTCGTAGGCTTAAAACATCTACCAACACAAAAATCTTGTAAATAAGTACAACTTTCCTCCCCAGTTTATAAAGCATGTAACTTATGTGAAACATGGCTTTAAAAGTGCTGAAGAGCTCTCGAATGTAACACTAAGTCTGATAATTTTGCGAATGACTTAACAGCTCAAATTTGAACGTATTGATTGCATATCATGGCCTAAGTAGTTTTTTATCGAGGATAAAAAAGTAGATTAGGTTGGTAGGGTGAGTTTAAGAAGTTTTACAAGAAAAGTGTCTTCAACGAGGGACCATCGGTTGCTAGCGGAGGCAATCTTTGATCATTTAGAGAGTCTGTTCTCCCCTCAAGCCCTCGCTATTTTTGAAGATCCTTCAATTAACCCTCGTCATTCAATGAGCTTCTCTCGCGGAGAGCTTTACCCAACCCAAAACTATCCTGAGACATTCTGGGAGTGGGCAAGTCAGTTTGATACCTCTGAAAGCATCATACCTCTGGCGATCAACACTTGTAACTGGAATCACACCCGAGATTTAGGCGGTGATAGTTACATCATGATGCTCGACAACACGCCTATCAAACGTACCTACCTACTGATTCAATCTGTACATGCTCGCACAGCACATAATATCTATGAAGAAAGTTACGACGCAATGCAGCTCGCAGCGGCGCGTTGGCAATGTATTCGTGCTGAAAAAAATGCCTCGAAAGAGATCAGGCACAGAGATATTCGTGAAGCGCAATATGTTGATGAGATTAGCCAACGCGAGCGCTTTATCGAAAATATGAAGTTAGTTCAGCAAGTTGCACTCGAAATCTCTAATCCTGATTCTTTAAAGGACTTGTACTACAAAGCCGTCGAAGCGTTACGTGAACGACTTGGGTTTGATCGCTCTACACTGATGCTTCTCGATATGAAAAAGCGCAGCTTCAGTGGTACATACGGCACGGATGAGTCAGGAATTACGATTGATGAATTTCACACACAATACGATTTACATCAACTTAGCGAGGAGTATATCACCGCGTTATCTAGCCTTGAGAGCAACTTAGTGATTGTAGAAGACGCGCCAATATACACAGCAGGCAAGGTCATCGGGCAGGGCTGGAATGCGATGTTGATTTTACGCGATGGCAATGAACCGTTTGGGTGGTTCGCGCTAGATAACTTTATTCATCGTAAGCCGATAACGGCATATCAAAAACAGATGTTGGACTCGTTTGGTTCACTCTTCTCTCAAATTTACATTCGTAAGCGCCAAGAACAAAACGTACGCATGTTGCATTCAAGCATGGTTGAGTTATCACGTTGCACTACTGTCAGTGGAGTATGCAAATCGGCCGTCACTTTCGCCATTAAAAATCTTGGTATTGATCGAATGGCGGTGTTTTTAACTGATGAAAATTGCTCTTACATGCAAGGAACGTGGGGTACCGATATTCAAGGTAACGTGGTGGATGAATCTTACTTCTTTGGCGAAACCCAAGATTTCTCTCTTATAAATTTGGCTCGCTCAATGCCAAACGAAGTCGCATTTGAAGAATCAGTGCCTATTTATCATGACTGTAATATTGTTGGCTTTGGTTGGGCTGCGATGACGGTATTGACTTCAAATAGCAGTGGTCCTATCGCCTTTATCGCTGTTGATAATTTGCTGACACGTGCGCCGTTAACTTCTCAGTTACGTGAAGTGATTCGTATGTTCGCGTCCAGCTTAGCTGAAGTATTGCAACGTACTCAAGCTCAAGAGGCGATTCGCGAATTAAACGAAAACTTAGAGCTGGAGGTTCAGAACCGAACAAAAGAGTTGGAGGAAGCCAATCGACAGCTTGAGGTACTTTCTAAGCTCGATCCTTTGACGCGTCTTGGTAATCGCCGCATGTTAGAACATGTGATGCAAAAATATTGTGCCCTAGAGTGTGAAGACGACATGTCGTTTGGCCTGATCCTGATTGATATTGACCATTTTGGCTTATTCAATAATCACTATGGTCATCTCGAAGGCGATATCGCATTGATGCGAATTGGCTATATCTTGGATCATCATACCAAAGGTGAAGATGAAGTTTTTTGCCGTATCGGAGGTGAGGAGTTTGCATTGCTCATGATTGGTTCTGAGCAAGAGGAGGCCCGACTGAGAGCAGAGTGCATTCGTCAGTGCATCGAGGGCGAGGGGATAAAGCATCGACATAACCCAGAAGGGGAGTTACTTACCGTTTCAGTCGGTTACTCCTGTTATAAAGCGAAAGGCAAAGACTTTAATTTCGACCATTTGTATCAGTTGTCGGATAAGGCACTCTATCAAGCGAAGAATCATGGGCGAAATTGTGTAAGGCGATACGAATACGAGCCCCAAGTGTTTGTTGAGTGAGTTATGTTCATAAGAGCAACTTGATAGGGAAGGGGCGGCGGTTGGTGCTCTAGATAAAACCGCTAAAGCAAATTTGGCCGGATAAGAGAATGGGCAGCTCATGAGAGCTGCCATTGTTATCTAGTTATTTATAGCTTTTCGAGTTGGTGGTCGGTTTTCGTTACGTTTGCTTTGCCAAGGTTTTGAATTTTCGCTAGCAGCGAATCAGGGCTCCAAGGTTGTTGGTTGGCACTAAAATACGCTTGATTCATGGCATTAAGCTCTTGCTTAATTGCTTGTACGTCACCAGGGTTTAACCTGTCTTGATGAGTGGTTAAATACTCATTTACAGAGCGTTCAATTTTCGCAGCATCGCCCTCTTCGATGACTTTTTTTAGCGCGTCGATGCAAAGTGGTTGTTCAGTATTTGAAACCGTTCCACTCGCTGTTATTGACCGCTTTTTCCATGCCCAAATAGCGATTCCCAATGTCATTACCCAAAGCCCTAAGAAAACAAAGGTTAATGTTCGCCAGAGACTGTTTACATCGCCGCTTGATTCAGGACTAGGGGCTGACACTAAAGGCGCTGAAAGAGGCGATTCCGGCAACGTGATTAGCCCAGTGTCATTTTTCTCTACGTCTAATGTTAGCTCTGGTAACGTTGTTTTCTTCGCTTCATCATTTTGACTGTCCCACCAGTTCAAGTCGTATCCTGGTAAGGTATATTTCCCGGCCTCTGTAGGAATAATGACTTGCTTCACCGTCATGGTAACGGTGCCATCTCTCGCGCTATCGAACTTAGGTTGTTCGGGATACACGCGCAGTGAACTCGGGTAACTAATATTGACTCGTGGCAGATATTCGGCTTGTGTACCGCGAGCCTTAACTTGAATGGTTCGAGTGAGTGAAGAGCCTTGTTTTACTGTGTTGATTGCGTTAGTCGACAATAGATTACCTTGATCGTCTTGCCAGCTCTGTGTCATTTCTAACGCTGAAGCAGGAAGCCATTCACCTTTAAATTCGCTCGGAATCGGTTTGACCGTGATTGGCATGCGTTCCGCTTTGGTGTTGATAGGCATTATTTTGGTTGAGCCCGTCAAGCTGTCGCCATAAATATAAGAACCGGTCAGTTTAGGACCTATCAAGGTATAAGTGCCTGGTTGATTTGCCGTTAAGCGAAACGACTGCTCTATGACCGCTACTTCTAACCCATTTAAGATCTTCTGTCTTTGTTGTAAGCCACCCAGTGCCTCAAGCTTCATGCCTTCAATCTGCGGAGGTACTATTTGCGGGTTATCTAGGCGTCGAGTGTCCGCTTTAATTAGAAGTTGTATACGTAATGTTGCAGATTGCTGAGGGTAGAGCGTACTGTTGTCGACCGTAATATTGAAGCTAAATAGATCATCAAGATTGGGGTCTGTTTGGCTCGCGTTGACACGTAGTTTGATCGGCTCCGTTTTCATGCCATCAGCGGAAAAACTTGGAATAGTCAGAACACCTTCTTTCATTGGTGCAATTGAGATACTCCACTCGGTACGCACTGATTTTCTTCCGTTAATGTTATTGCTAGAGCGGCCATAACGAGGTTGACCCAAGAAGAAGTCTTTCTCTAGAACATTGAAGTCGATTGAGTCTGAGCTGAGCTCAGTATCTGAAATGATTCTGAGGTTAATCACTTCATTCTTGGCTACTTGTGTTTTATTCACACTAGCTTGAAGTGTCTGTGCCATCACCGAGAAACTGGATATTAGGCTGGCCACAAAAATAAAGACCAGTTTTACGCCTTTGTTCATCACAGGCTTACCACTCCTTTTGAGATTGTTGTGGAGGTTGTTTTTGTTGCGCTTGAAGTTGCATTTGCGCACGGATCAAAAAGCTTGGGTCGCGAGCACTTTCTACTGCTTCTAGTCGACGGAACTCAGGATCATCCTGATGCATTTTTTCGGGATGCGCTTTAGCCTGTATTGGTTCACCTTGATCCTTCACTTGCTTGTCATCTCGTTGCGGTTGATGTTGTTCCGTTTTTTGTTTTTCTTTTTTATTTTCAGAATCTTGCTGATTTTGTGACTGTTGTCCTTGCGCTTCTTTCCCTTCGTTTTGAGACTTTTGTTG
>NZ_JAWOTA010000021.1:37004-80103 GCF_033338635.1 Vibrio sp. Vb1755
CTGTTGCTGTTGCTGTTGCTGTTGCTGTTGCTGTTGCTGTTGCTGTTGCTGTTGCTGTTGCTGTTGCTGTTGCTGTTGCTGTTTTAGCTTTTCTTCTACAACCGATAGGTTTTTCTTCGCGGCTTCAAAGTTAGGCTTTTCCTCTAGCAGCTTTTTATACAAATCAGCCGCATCTTCTAATTGACCATTTTGAGCGAGCGAGTTGGCGAGGTTATAGCGGCCGTTAAGGGAGGCATCATGAGAAAATGCTTCGATAGCGGCTTCGTAGTCACCTTTTTGATAACTGGCGGCTCCTTTCCAGCTTGGGTTTGTAAATAGGTTTTGCGCCTGTTCATACTCACCTTGCTTGTAGAGTTCCGCTCCTTGTTGGTCGGCATTTAAGAACGGATTAGCTTCTGCATGCGGTGTCCACGTTACTGGGACTACAGTCGCAACTACCATCCAAATCAGGCCGCGTCGAAACAGTAAAGCCGCAGGAAGAAGTAACAACGGCAGTAACCAAAAGCCACTGTTGAGACGAGAATCAGTTTTAACTTCTTCGCTTTGGGTCGCAGAAAGCTGGCTACCAATGTTATTGGTAAAGGCCGCGATGTTTTCAACATCACGGTTGGTGTGCTGAATAGGAACAAATAGACCGCCAGTTTTATTCGCTAGCGTCTGTAGGTTTTTCAGGTTTGTTTTCGCTACGACGGTTGTGTCTTGTGCCGTTTTTAGCAGAGAGCCATCGGGCAGCGCGATAGGCGCACCGTTAGGAGTCCCGACGGCAAGAACAGAAATGCGAAACTTTGTACCTTGGACTAAATCTAACGCGCGAGACAGCTCTGACGTATCAAGATCATCCGCTAACACGATGATATCGCCTTGTTGCGTGCCGACTTGAGAAAACTGGTTGATCGCAAGTTCAATCGCGGCAGGCAGGTTTGCCCCTTGAAAAGGCATCAGCTCTGGCGACAAATTTTCGATAATGCCCGCAAGCGTACTGGAATCAGTTGTCAGTGGACTTAAGTTATAGGCATCGCCAGCGTAAGCAATAAGTCCAGTGGCTCCCTCTTTCCATTTTGGCAGCAAATCGAGCGCCTTATAACGTGTTTGTGCTAGCCGATTGGGTTTGATGTCTGTAGCAAACATAGAGCGAGACATATCAAGTACCAAGATACGGTTTTGGTTTAACTCAAAGCTTGGTCGAGCATTGGACTGCCAGCTTGGCCCCGCTAATGAAATGCAAGTTATTGCCCAAGCTAAACCCCATAGAGTGAAGTAATGCTTAGACTGCGTGTTTTGTCCGAGCATCCGCGATAGGTGAGGGGCAATCAGTGTGGACTTTTGGGCTCTAAATTTGTGATTAAGCAAGAGTGCTATAGGGATCACGATGAGCCCTAAAAGCCAATAAGGATTGAGGAAAATAAACTCAGCCATGTTTTCTCCTTAATAGGAATAACAATACCGATAATACAAATGCAGCGCTTAATGGATATGGAAACCATTCAGACTGTGGGCGCCAAGTTTGTGTGTCGCTAGATACGGGTTCTAGCTGGTTGATTGTGTCATAAATCTTTTCGAGCTCTTCCGTATCTCGCGCTCGAAAATATTGTCCACCTGTCACCTCTGCCACTTTAGTCAGTGTTTGTTCATCTAAGTCGGCTGCGGTGTTGACTTTGCGAGTCATGAAAAACTCTTTCACCATCATTTCACCAGCGCCCACGCCTACGGTGTAAATAGTGGCGTTGTATTTTTTCGCAATTTCCGCTGCTTCTAGCGGCTCGAGCACCCCTGCAGTATTGCTGCCGTCACTGAGCAAAATCATGACTCGTTGGGGAGCATCACTGTCTACAAAGGTTTTTGTGCCTAAACCAATACCATCACCAATGGCGGTTCGTTGACCAACCAAACCGATGACGGTTTGATTAATCTGTTGCATGACGCTTTTTCGGTCTGCAGTGAGTGGTGTTTGCAAATAAGCATGGTCGCCAAACAAAACAACTCCGAGACGGTCACCTTTTCTCTTTGCTACGAAATCAGACAGAACTTTTTTGACTGCTGTGAGGCGATCGATATATTCGCCGTTGAGTTCCATGTCTTCCTGCTGCATCGAACCGGACAGATCGACGACTAACATCAAGTCCCGATATTTGGGTTGGAATTCAACGGGATCGCCAAACCAAACTGGACGCGCACAAGCGACGACAAGAAGGCCCCAGATCGCGATTGAAAGCGCTTTTTGCAGGGCTTGCTTAGGTTTGCTGCTATTCTCATTAGTTGGTAAGTACGCCAATTTGATCTCGGCTTGTTGAGATTCTTGTGGCAGGAACTTGTATACCAACCAGGGGATGGGCAACAAAAACAGTGCCCACCACCAGACAAATTCAATGTTTAGCCATTGGGCAAGGTCGGTTATGAGTGTTTGCTCAGTCACGGTTATTTGCCTTTTTCTTTGGTGGCAAAGCGTAGGTTATCCAAAAGACACAATCGTCTACCAAGCTTTGATGCTGCCCTTGGGAAGAATTCTGATACAACGCTTCTTGCCACTGATGTTGTTTGTCTACGAATCGAGTCTCTTTGGTATGGCTATCGAGAAATTCATACCAAGCGATTCCGGTTAATGGTGCGATCTCTTCACGCGGAAAGTAACTCAATGCTGCCTGGCGCAATATTTCCAGAGCAGAAGAGGGGGTATGAGGCGCGGTAGGTTGAGTTAAAAGTGTTAATGCTGTCTTTTTTGCGCGTAAGTGTTTTTTACGCCATCTCACATAAAGACAAATGCCGAAAACGAAGAGCAAGGTGGCTGCAAGCACCACCCACCATCCCCAAGCGAGCGGAAACCAATCCGGTGCGTTTGGCAAAATCAAAGGTTCAAGGTCTAGGCTTTGGTTGTTTGTTGTCATTATTATTACTGCTTAATAAATACTGCTTGTCAGTTTGTTAGCTTAATTGTGAAATTAAGGGCCAGCCACTTGATAGCGTGTTAAATGGAATTGCTATTGAATGGCATTGCTGCTTAATGGTTTCTTGATGTTGGGTAAAATGGCTTTCGAGTTCTCTTCGTTGTCCTTTAGAGCCAAAGTTAAACCATTGACTATGCAGCCCATCCGAAGCTTTCACTTGACCTCTAAAGTCTGTTTCGCCTCTTTCTAATGGATCATAAAACTGAACAGCCCTTACGCTATTGTGTTGTTTGAGTCGACGTAGTTGTGCCAGTTCCGTTGGTATTACGTGGGCAAAATCACTGAGCATAATCAATTCGCTGCCTTTTGGGGTGAGCGTATGAAGTGTCTCCAATACTTGTGCATACGGCAGTGTACGAGTGTCGTTGCTTGCAGTACGAGTTACTTGCGCATTATGTATGTCGACTATGGCGTTAAGAATCCGCAGCCCTTGTCTTTGTAAAGAAGAGGGGCGAAATTCAAGACATTGATGTCCGTCATCAATCACTGCGCCGATGCGATCTTTTTTAGCTAGAGTTAGCCAAATTAGAACACTGGCAAAGTGGGCCAATTGAACGGATTTGAGTACATACTTAGATCCAAAATGTAGACTAGAACTTAGATCAAGATAAAGAATGACCGCTTGCTCTTTATCTTCTGCAAACAACTTCGTATGTGCTTTACCGGTCCTAGCGGTGACTCGCCAATCAATGCTGCGAATATCGTCGCCAGGTTGATATTGGCGCACCTCCATAAAATCCATACCTCGCCCTTTTTGGCGACTGGTATGGTTACCACTCATCTGCGACCAGAGACTCTGTGCTGGTGGTAACCAACGTACAGATTGAGTGCGATATTGGAGCAGCTCTTCAAGGGTTAATGTCACCCCATTCGCATGAGGTGGTAATGAATGTGTAGCGGACATATCACTCACTCGTTTATGCACTGCCAACAAGGTTTAGCAGTTTATCGATGACCTGGTTTGCCGTAATGCCTTCAGCTTGAGCGTGGTAACTCAATAATAAACGGTGGCGCAGTACCGGATAAGCCATGGTTTGAACATCTTCCGGAGAGACAAAATCACGACCAGCAAGCCAAGCGTGCGCACGTGCACAGCGATCAAGAGCGATGGTAGCACGCGGACTCACACCCATTGACAACCATTTGTCCAACTCAGTGTCATATTTGTTGGCTTGACGTGTCGCCATAACTAAACGGACGATGTACTGCTCTATCGTTTCTGCCATATGAATATCCAACACTTCTTTACGTGCGGTGAATATATCTTGTTGGCTTAACATTGGGCGTTCAACCTTTGCTTCGCCTTTTGCTTCTCCGCGGTTAATACGCAAGATAGATAGCTCATGCTCCGCATCTGGGTATTCCACTTCTAAATGCAATAAAAAGCGGTCTAGCTGCGCTTCAGGAAGGGGGTAGGTCCCTTCTTGCTCTATCGGGTTTTGAGTTGCCATAACCAAAAACAACTCTGGCAGCGGGTAGGTATGACGACCTGCTGTGACTTGTTTCTCTGCCATTGCTTCAAGCATTGCCGCTTGTACTTTGGCTGGTGCACGGTTTATCTCATCCGCAAGAATAAGCGAGTTGAAGATAGGACCTGATTGGAAAGTGAATTCTCCGGTTTCGGGACGGAAGATATCGGTGCCGGTTAAATCGGCTGGCAGCAAATCAGGGGTGAACTGAATGCGGTGGAAGTCGCCTTCAACACAGTCTGAGAGTGATTTTACTGCACGGGTTTTTGCTAACCCAGGAGGGCCTTCAACTAAAATATGCCCATCCGCAAGAAGCGCAACAAGCAGTTGCTTTACCAGATCTTGCTGTCCGATGATCTGCGACTCTAAGTATTGCTGAAGAGTTTCGAAGTTAGATTTATGCATGCTTTGGACTCTCGGTATCCATATGATTTTCGTGTTGAGTATTGGTCATTTTCCATGTGAAAAAAGTTCCAACGCTCTATTGCAATTTATCTTTTCAATATTGGGACGCTACAGAGAATTGCAAGTACGTGCTATCTCTGAAAGTGCTTATTTGACAGTGTGTTACATTTATTTTTCATAATATAATGAGAAATGCCTCTAGTTTTGTACATATGAGCCGATAAAGATTCCGTGGTGTGCGTGTCATGAGATATGCACCTGATTCCCCTTGTGGGGCCAATAACAAGTGATTCTTTTAAAAGGTCCGAATATGTTGAAACTTCATTCCTTGAGCATCAAACAGAAGGTTGTACTTGGCATTACGTTTGCTGTTCTAGCATCAACAATCATTGTTGGTGTTATGGCTCAGCGTCATGCGAGAGATGTATTGAGCCATCGTCTTATTGACATCGAGCTACCTGCGATGTTGCAGCAAATCAATACCGAAATTGACCGCGAAGTTGTCGAAATGCAACAAGCGGCAAAACAGCTGGCTACAAACGAATTTATTGTTGAAGCCCTATCTAATACAGACCGTGATCCGTCAGTAGAAGTTCAGTTGGTTCAGCAGCTCAATAACGTTAAATCACAGTATGGTCTTAATGATGCGTCGGTAGCGAATCGTCAAACGGCATATTACTGGAATCAAAACGGATTCTTACGTCAACTTAACCGAACGCAAGATGCTTGGTTCTTTGGATTTACGTCGTCTGGTCAAGAAACGTCCGTGAGTGTGTTCCAAGAGGCAAATGGCGAAGTGAAAATGTTTGCCAATTTCCAAGATCTTAATGGTACATCAATGTCAGGTCTCTCTAAATCTATGGGAGACATGGTTACTTTGCTCAATGGGTTTAAAATTGAAGATACGGGTTACGTGTTCCTCACTAATGAACAAGGCCAGATTCAAATACACCGCCAACAAGGTAAGAACCAAACTTCTATCACTAAACTATTTGGTAGTGACGCAAGTGCGCTGTTGAACAAAAATAGCTTCAACCTAATTAATGTGGAGTTTGAAGGGCAGGATACTTTTGTTTCTAGTTTGTATGTTCCTTCAATGAACTGGTTTGTTATTGGCGTGGTTCCCGTTGATGAAGTATTCGCAGACCTGAATGCGACAGCTAAAAAAATGCTGTTTACGACCATCATTGTTGCCGTTGTATTCATCCTCATGGGCGTATGGTTAGCAAACAGCATTACGAAACCAATCCGACTGATTGCCGATCGTTTTACCGACCTTGGGCAAGGTGAAGGCGATTTGGCGCAGCGTATTGAAATTAAGGGTAATGATGAAATTGCTCAGCTTTCAAAAGGCTTTAATGGATTTATTGAGAAGATTCATGCCACGATTAAAGAGGTTGCTTTAACCAGTGGCTCATTAAGTCAAGCGGCAGAAAGTGTGTCAACGAAAGCAACATCCACACACGACAACAGCCAAGAGCAGCGTGATCAAACCATTCAAGTAGTTGCAGCTATCAACCAAATGGGTGCGACCATCAGTGAAATTGCATCGAACGCTGCTACCGCTGCTGATACGGCAAATCAGGCTTCAGATAACACTCAAACTGGTCGAGAAGTTGTGATGAAAGCAAAAGAGGTGATCAGCCGCCTAGCCGATGATGTTGAAACAACCAATATTGTTGTTACGCAGTTGGCATCGACAACCAAAGATATTGGCTCGATTCTGGGTGTAATTCGTGACATCTCTGAGCAAACGAATTTACTTGCGCTAAACGCTGCAATTGAAGCTGCTCGTGCTGGTGAGCAGGGACGTGGTTTTGCGGTTGTTGCTGATGAGGTAAGAAACCTAGCTTCACGCACGGCTGATTCTACAGAAGAGATTCAGCGCATGATCAATCAGCTTCAAAGTGACGCACAAGACGCGGTAAATGCTATGGAAGCGGGCAAAGCGGTCACCATAGAAGGGGTTACTTCTACCGATGAAGCAGTCGAGGTATTAATCAGTATTTCTGAACGAATCACCGACATCTCTGATCGTAATACACAAGTTGCAACGGCGACGGAAGAGCAATCCACGGTGGTGCATACCATTAATCAAAATATCGAAGAAATCAACGCGATAAATGAAATGACAACCGCGACAGCAGAAGAGTTGGCGGATGCAAGTCGCGATCTTCAAGCGCTCTCTTCTCGTTTAGACAAGATGGTTGGTAGCTTCAAGTTATAGAGTTGGATAGAATAGGCGAAGTTTAAAAGTTCAATCATTAATTTTAGGTAAGTACTATGAATGACTTCGAAAAAGAACTAGAGCAAATTTCTCAAGAAACCGCTCAGGAGCCAGAAGTAAAACTGCCGTCGCTAGAAGAGCAAAAAGCGATCGTCGCTGAGCTGAAAAAGCTGGAAGCGGAAGGTAAGCTGACGCCAGAAGTGTTAGAACAACACTTTGGTAAGTTTAACCAAAAAAACGCAGTTCCAATCCACTAAGTTAGGTGGTGTTTTGCCTCTAACGTGCGTGATTAAATCACCTGCTCAAACACAAAAAGGGAGTTTATACTCCCTTTTTTAATGTCTGAAAAATGCTAATACCTCTCATATACTTGCCACTTAAAAATTATTGACACTTCAATGAGTTATTAATTAGTACTAGTGATTTTCATACTTGACAATACTACCGCTCTATCTAAATCTATTGCGTATTTCAATAAAAACGACCAAGGGAATGCGATCAGGATGGAGCAGCAAAAAAAAAGAAACGTTATTTTAATCACGGAGGGAAGTCTACAGTCATCTCTGTTGAAAGATGTATTGGAGACCAAACTCGGTATTAGTGTTGCTCTAATCACGCCAGATAATCTGATTCACGGAGTGTTACATGAATCTCTTGCATCAGCCATTATTGTTGATTGCAGCGTGATCACGGATGAAATTTTTCGCCGTTATGCGGAGTTTAAAGCGGCCAAGCAGAAAGACACGCTTGAAATCTTAATTAATTGTGAGCAATCCATATCGACAGAAGACCTCTTTGCTTGGCGTACTTTGGCCGGTATTTTCTATACCTCTGATGATATAAAAACGTTGCAAGTTGGTATTGGTAAGGTGCTTCAAGGAGATATGTGGTTCAGCCGTAAGTTTTCTCAGCAGTACATTACTTACCTTCGTCGACATTGCAAACCTATAAATAAGAATGTTTCCGCTATTCTGACCAAACGAGAGCAACAAATAATTACCTTTCTTTCCATGGGGGCGTCCAATCAACAAATCGCCGAACAATTATTTGTCAGCGAGAATACGGTAAAAACGCATTTACATAATATTTTCAAGAAGATTGATGTGAAAAATAGAGTTCAAGCACTTATTTGGGCAAAGGAAAATATTTCAGACAACTCGTTAACGGTGTAATGCTATTGCAATATTAGGTTGCCTAATTTAGTAAACTCTTAATAATTTCTGTGACCTGAATGTGTTAAAAGTGTTTCTTTTATGAGAAACACTTTTTTTGGTTCTCTTTTTAATAACTTTAGAATTTAAAAAAGTAGCAAATAACTTTACTCTGTGAACTAGCACTTACATATCAAACTAAGTGCTGACGATTAACTACTAATTTAAGAATGTTAAGTCACTGAAAGTATGAGAAACATTATGGAACAGTATATGGAAAAGCCTGAAATCCTAATGCTCACTCAACAAAGTTTACAGAGTGAAAACTTTAAGGAAATGCTTTCTAAAAATACAGAAACTAAAATAACGATCATTGATACTAAAAACCCTAGTTATCATGAACTCATTCCGGAACGCTACTTTTTGCTTGTTGATTTTTCAGTTGAGATTCCTTCCGAAACTTTAGTTTATTTAAAAGATAGTAATAAAGTGCTAGGAACCATAATGCTTAATCTAGGTTATGACTTAGACACAGAAGAACTCGCTTCTTGGCCTCATGTAAAAGGTATATTTGGTCCAGGAGATTCAATGGACAAGGTTTGTCAGGGATTAAAAGCAATAATAAAAGGGGATAATTGGCTGTCTCGAAGATTACTTGATCAGCTAGTAAATTATTATCGAGGCAGAGAAGTAAATAGCATTATCGAACCTGCTATTGAGGTTGAGCTTACTCGGCGTGAAGTTCAGGTTTTAAAAATGTTGAAAGAAGGTGGTTCAAATATGGAAATCGCTGATTCTTTATTTATCAGCGAGCATACTATTAAATCACATCTATACAATATTTTTAGAAAGTTAGAAGTAAAGAACCGTACGCAAGCTACAAGTTGGGCTAAGAGAAACCTGTAGTACTAGTATTAACTTGCTGTAATAAAAAGAAAATACTCTATAAAGTACTAAATTTTATATTTATTATTAAAATGTCAGTCTGAAATATCATCCCATATTCAAACTTATTCCTATTCAGTTGACTATTAGACTTCTCATGTCGTGACGAATCTAGTCAGACGTGGAACAGAAGGTCTATTCAATTAATAAGCTAAGAGGGAATAAAAATGAGCGCAAGTGACAATGACACGTATTTAGGCGATGCAGGTGTAAATAACCAATTTGCTGATTTCGATGGCGGCGATGATTTGTTTATCGGTTTTGGTGGTAATGACTCGTTTGTTGGCGGTGGCGGTAATGATTATGTGATCGGCGGCGACGGCGACGATCGCCTAACTGGTGGTGCTGGAGATGACATCCTTAGGGCTGGTACAGGAAACGACTACCTCGGCGGTGGTACCGGTAATGACTTGCTGTTGGGTTTGTTGGGTGACAATAAATTAAATGGTGGTGTCGGTGAAGATATTCTTGTTGCTGGTTCTGGTGACAACGTTTTAGTTGGCGGCAGCAATGGCGATAAGTTTGTGTTCACGGATAAGTTTGGTGGCCATGGCGAAGCCAAAGTTGTTGATTTCACCATTGGTGAAGACTCTTTGCACATCATTAGCGACTCTGTCACTGACTTTGGTGATTTAAGCTTTAGCTACGATGCAGTTGGGAATGCAGTGTTTACCGATGGGGCTGATCTAACAGTGAAACTTATTGGCGTGACTGAAACTGACATCAACACCTATGGTGCAGATCTGTTCGTAATCTAAACGACTGAAAATAACTCTGGATGGGAATTAGTTTGCGTGGCTCTGCCATGCTGAGGTGAACTAATCGGACACTCTAGAGCGATTTGAGGTTATCTTAAGCTAGGCGCTAGTATTTCTGGCGCCTACAATTTTCACGTTAAACGGAAGTAGTCGTGCAAAAAACGGTTTTCAAAGAAGTGAAACAAAAACTATGCACGCTTGCGGGCTTGCTGATCGTTTTTAGCCTTTTTATCAACTTATTGGTTCTCTCGATTCCGTTGTACATGCTTCAAGTGTACAACCGAGTTATATCCTCCTACTCAACCGATACTTTATTCTTGCTCACTGTCATCGTAATTGTCGCGCTGTTAACCATGTCCATCATCGACATTGCACGAGCACAAATGAGTAAATCTTTTGGTTATTGGATGGACACAAAACTCTCCGCTTTCATGCTCAAGCGCACGATTCAATATCAATCACATACTGGGAAGAGTTATACCTCGCAAACTCTGAGAGACATTCAGAACATCAAAAGCTTTTTGAGCAGTCAAGCACCTTATCCACTGTTGGATGCGCCCTGGACACCGCTGTTTATTTTATTTGTGTATTTATTGCACCCGATACTAGGTCACATCGCGTTACTTGGATCTATCGTATTGTTTAGCCTAGGTCTACTTAATGAGCTAATGACGCGTAAAACAATGCAAGAGAGCGAAGTCAGAGCGATTTCTCATATCAACAACGCAGAATTAGCCACGCAAAACTCCAATTCAATTCTCGCAATGGGGATGATGAATGCATTTTTAGAGAAGTGGCAGTCGCGCGTGAGCGAAGTGAATGTGCTTGAAGAGCGAGTTGCAGGTAAGTCTATCTACATGGCTAACTTTTCTAAGTTTGTGCGTGGCTCATTACAGATATTTTTACTGGGAGGTGGTGCATGGTTAGTTATCCAACATGAGATAACGGCAGGGGCGATGATCGCGAGCTCCATATTAATGAGTCGGGCATTATCGCCGATGGAGCAGGCGATAGGCACGTGGCGAAGCGCGATGTCTGCTAAAGGCGCCTATAAAAGGTTGAAAGAAATCGATGCGATCGTGCGCCAAGATGAATCAGATATGCCACTGCCTAAACCAAAAGGACACTATGAGCTTACCGGACTGGCCTATCGCCATCCTGGAGCAACCGAACCAGTGCTCTCATCGCTCAGCTTATCGATTCCTCCGGGTGTTGCTGTTGGGGTGATTGGCCCTTCTGGTACGGGTAAATCGACGTTTGCTCGGCTGTTATTAGGTACGGTTAAGCCATTAGCGGGTAAAGTGACTCTTGATGGAATGGAAGTCTCCGTATGGGCATCTGAAGATCGCGGCGTGCATTTTGGGTATCTCGCTCAAGAGGTGGAGTTATTTCCTGGCACAATTCGAGAGAACATCGCGCGCTTTAAAGAAGAAGACCCCGCTAAAGTCATCAAGGCGGCTCAACTAGCAGGATGTCATGAATTAATACTCAAGAAAAACAAAGGCTATGATTGCATTATTGGTGAAAATGGCCGTGGTTTATCTGGGGGGGAAAGGCAGAGAATCGCTCTTGCAAGAGCCGTTTATGGCGACCCTTCTATTGTGATTTTCGATGAAGCGAATGCCAACCTCGATGGTGAGGGAGAGGCTGCGTATCAACGTTTGATTGCCCATTTAAAAGCACAGAGTACAACGATTATCGTCATTGCTCACAATCCGAGCACGTTACGACAAATGGATAGGCTCTTGTATTTGGCTGACGGCCGAGTCAAGTTATACGGCGCTAAAGATGAAGTATTAAAACGTTTGATGGGCGAAGAAAGAACAGATATCCCAAGGGTAAGAAATGAGCAATCAACTGCCAACCGTTAATCAGAGTTCTACCGAGATCGTATATCGTTTTAGCCCCAAAGCGAGACTAAACTTTCGAAAACCAATTTTACTCGGTGTGGTGACCTTAAGTGTTTTTCTTGGAGGCCTTGGCTACTGGGCTGCAACAGCCAAATTAGAAAGTGCAGCGATTGCTTATGGTGATTTGTCAGTTCTCACTAAGCGACAAGAAATTCAGCATTTAGAAGGCGGTATTATTGAAAAGCTATATGTACAGGAAGGGGATTTAGTCGAAAAAGGTCAGTTATTAATTCAACTTTCTAAGCGTCAAGCTATGGCTAAGTTGGACTCGTTAAGTGGTCGTTTTATCCATACTCTAGCAAAGGAAAACCGTTTAAGTGCGGAGCTTGATGAGCTTCCAACGATTGTATGGTCTGATGATCTTGAAAGCATTCCCCGTGTCGATATCGTACAAGAAGCACAACTGGTTCAAAACAAGATCTTTGAAGCGAGAAAGCGATTCTTTGATAGTAAACTGAGTATCATTGAGCAGAGTATTTCTGGAGCAAATTTAGAGCTTGAAAACCTTCAGCAAACCAAAGTGATTGAGACGGAACGGCTCAACTTTATTGCTGAAGAAATAGACAGCAACCAAGCCTTGGTGCAAAAAGGTTTCTCGGGAAAATCTACTTTACTTCAACTCAAGCGCTTAGCAGCGGAGGTGAGAAGTACCTTAAGCCAGTTAGATAGGCAGTCGCTCACCGTTAGAAAAAGGTTAGATGAGAACCTAGCGCAAATTGAAGAGTTGAAGCTTGAAAGGCTGAATGAGATTGTCGAGGAACTACGAAATACCAAAACGGAAATTGTCGCAATTCGGGAAGAATATCGCTCCGCTCAAGATATTGTCGCAAGAACAACGATCAACGCACCTATTTCTGGTCGCGTAGTCAACATGCAAGTGTTTACCGAAAAAGGTGTGATTGGCTCGGGTGAAACGTTACTAGAACTGGTCCCGCAAGACGATAAGTTGTTAGTCGAGGCTCGTGTTAATCCTCAGGATATTGATTTAGTGAATCCAGGCCAGCAAGCGCATGTTCGTCTGACCGCTCTGAATGCACGGACGTTGGCACCTTTAGACGGTACTGTGCTGACGATTTCTGCCGATAAGCTCTCGCAAGAAAACCAAGAAGATTTTTATCTCGCTAGAATTGCAATTTCACCGGAAGATGTGACAAAACATCGTTTAACCTCAGGCATGAATGCCGAAGTGCTTATTTTATCTGAGCCACGAACGCCATTGAGCTACCTAATAAAGCCAATTACAGAAAGCATGAATCGCGCCTTCAGAGAGGAGTAATTTCAAAAAGACTTGAGTGAGCACGGACAACAGACAAAATAATTTGTTATCGTTAGCTGTTACTGGGCCGTATTTTTATTCGAGGGAGCCGTGGAATGGAGAAAGTGCAGTTAGTTGTCGATTTTCTTCTCACTCATAAATTGATTTTTACCGCACTGATCTTTGCGATTATGTGGTTAATTCGTCGTGCAATTTTATCGATGATTCGTGGTGATCACGCTTTTCTCTCAGAAGATCAGCGTAGTTGGATGTCCAGAACTAAAAATGGCACCTTTGCTGTTACATTACTGATTTTATTTATTTTATGGCAATCAGAAATTAACGAGTTTGCTCTGAGTGTAACGGCGATTGCCGTTGCCATTGTAGTGGCATCCAAAGAAATCATTTTGTGTTTTACGGGTTCGATTCAAAGAGCAAGTTCACGTTCTTTTCGCGTTGGGGACTGGATTGAGGTCGGGAAGTTATGCGGTGAAGTGATTGAGCACAATATGATGGCGACGGTGATTCAAGAGATCGACCTGCATCATGGGCAATATCATTACACCGGCAAAACAGCGACATTGCCTAATAGTATGTTCTTTACCTATCCAGTAAAGAACCTCAACTTCATGAAGCGGTACGTTTACCACAACTTTTCTGTAGTGGTGAAAGACTTCGTCAATTTGTATCCACTGCTACCGATTTTAACTGATAAAATTGAAGAACATTGCAGTTACTTTGCTGATGTTGCACATCGTTACAATGCGATGATTGAAAAACATGCCGGTGTTGACCTTCCTGGTTCTGAGCCACATATGCATATTTCTAGTAACATTAATGGTGAACAAATTCTGCACGTGATGATTTTCTGCCCAACCGATAAAGCGAACCACTTAGAGCACTTAATTCGTAAGGACTTTATGGAACTTTATGAGCAACGTTTTCCTGTAGTGCGAGAAGAATAGAGCATCGTACTTCGCCTTTAATTTCAAACCCCGCTATCAAAATAGCGGGGTTTGTTTTTCTTAGCGTATTTTTAGGCTGTAACAATATTCCCAACTTAGCTGAATTTACTCTTCAGCATTAAAAATAGGAAGTAAGTGCTGCCTATAATAGCGACCAACGTGCCAGCTGCGACCTGACTTGGATAAATAGCGATTTGTCCTAGCCAATCTGCCCACAACATTAGGGTTGCGCCAATTAAGGCACCGACACACAGTTGCTCTTTCACTTTTCTTGCTCCTAACATCATCGCCATATGGGGAGCGACCAAGCCAACAAAAGATATTGGACCAACTGTAGCGGTAGAAAAGGCGCATAACAAAGCAACGATGGTGAGCATAAGCGTATTGGCTACGGTAGGGTTAAGCCCTCGTGCATTTGAGAATTGTCGCCCGATGGAAATTAGTGTTAGCCAACGAGAAATCGAGAATACAGCGGCAAGCAGAACTATTATGGCCAAACATAGCATCAGTGCGGTGTCGGCTGTGACTCGATAAATAGAACCAGTTAGCCACAATAAAATTTTGTAACTGTCACCTGAGCCTTGAGCTAGCGAAAATTGAACGAGGGCTTCTAATAGTGCCGTTAGTGCGATGCCGGACAACACGAAGTTAGATGGATTAAAATGGCTTCGTTTACCGATAATCAGCAATAACATCAATACGGACATACTTCCGAAAAAAGCGATACCCCAGCTAAATGCGGAGAGAAGCGACCCAGCGATGACTCCTGTCGTTATAATGGCAAACGTGGCTCCGGAAGACACACCGAGAATATCGGGACTTGCCAGAGGGTTATAAACAATGCGTTGCAAAATGATTCCGGCAACGGATAGCGCAATACCGACAGAAAGTGCGGTTAACATTCGCGGCCAACGCAATTGCCATTGGAACTCACCTGGCACAGACCATTGAATTCCGTTTATACCATGGGTAACGAATGAGTAAGCTAGAATCCCAACCAGACTGAATAGCGCAATGCTGCATACCGCGCGTTTAGAAAGCGCCGTTTTTCCTTGGCTCATTGAAAGGTTAAGTTGATCGGTTGCCGTCAGCTTTTTACGAGTAAACCAAATTAAAGCGGGAGCGCCAATAGCTGCAGCCGCTACACCGCTAGGAATGGTTTCCTCTAACCATAAGCTCAGCGAAATAGCGGCAGAGTCTGTGATGATTAGTAGCATTGCGCCCAAAAGCATGCTGCTGATCAATTCGTCGCGCGGTGTTCTTGCCCCCATCGCTCTGGCAATATTGGGTGTCAGTAATCCGATGAAGCTGATAATACCAACTGCGGTGATGGAGGCAGATACCAGCCAAATACCCATCACCATTAACGCACCAAACGCGGGTAATACCGCTAAGCCTCGGGCTGCAGCGCCTTCTTGTCCTAGTTTCATTAAGGTCAGAATACGTGGTGCGACGATCAAAATTACGATTGCGATAGCGCAGCGAGGCAATAACCACTCAAACCAATCCCAGCTGTATT
Organism: Vibrio sp. Vb1755; assembly: GCF_033338635.1. NCBI lineage: Bacteria > Pseudomonadati > Pseudomonadota > Gammaproteobacteria > Vibrionales > Vibrionaceae > Vibrio > Vibrio sp. Vb1755. The sequence continues at coordinate 52,551 of NZ_JAWOTA010000021.1, forward strand.
GAGAGAGGTCTCCTGCTCCCCACATAAAAATATTCTGTGCGAACTGGGCGTTTAAAATAATAATGGCTTTGGCGATAGAACCGAGCAAGATATTGATCACCATCCCCGAAACGACCAACGGCAAACCTGTCATATTACGCACACCGGCAATTGATACGATCAGGCCAAACGCCACTAAAGCCCCAAACATTGCGGCTAATGCAGAGTAATCGGCGACCCAATCGACGAACCAAATGTTTACCACGACTAATGCAAGCCAAGCACCAGAAGAGGTGCCAAGAGTCAACGGCGAGGTGAGGTTATTCTGCGTTAATTGCTGCATTAAGCTGCCGGTGAGACCAAGCATGGCACCAACAAGCAGGGTCATACTTAACCTAGGAAGTTGCGCTTGCGTAAAGAATACATCACGAAACTCGGTTGCTACCTCTGGTTTTGTTAATAATTGCCATTGTTCGAAAAGTGATAAATTAGTATCAATTTGTAGGCTAAAGACGCTAAGTAACGTAATCAGCGCCAGATAACCAATATAATGTTTCGTTCTCATTGTTCTGGTGCCAACTCTATTAGACTGTCGGTAATCGCTTCAGCGGTGTATTGCAAAGACATGGCACCGCCATACGCCCACACTGCTCTGACTGAATTTACCCGCTGCTTTTTCACAAACGGCATCGCTTGCCAAAGTGGCGACTCTTTCAGTTTTCGTTCTTCTGGGAAAGGTTGTACGTAGAGAACGTAGCTGTTTTGAAGGCCCTGAAGCCGATTGATTCGATCTTGCTTTACTCCCCACGCACGTGGGTCCTCTTTAATTGGAGCCTGTAATCCCAGTTTTCTAACCACGTAGTCAGTGGTAGAGTTTTCGGTTGCAAGTAATACAGTATTCGGGGTTGAAAATCGCATCACAAGAACGCTGAGTGGAGCAGAGTAATAGTGGCGAATTCGCTGGCGCATCTGCGCAAATGAAGCATCTAATTCTGCCAATTTCTGTTCAGCAAGTGCCTCTTTATTGAATAGCTTGCCGAGCGTACGAAAGTGACGAATGGCCGTTTCAGCTGCGGCCTCATTTTCAGAAAAATTAGGTAAATAGATTACCGGAGCAATTTGTTTGAGTAACGGAATCAAGTCTTGCTGTGGAGACGCAGCAAGGATGACATCTGGTTTCAAACTGGCTATTTTTTCTAAGTTGGGCTCTGCTCGGGTTCCAATATCTTCAATTGACTCTGGTGCAGTTGGATTGACGACCCATTGGCGGTAGCCTGGTAAATTTGGGGCTGCGATTGGTTCTACGTTTAGCGCCAAGACTTGTTCTAAGATGTCCCAGTTTAAGGCTACAACGCGTTGAGGCGCTTGCTCAAAACTATGCTCACCATATTCATCGGTAACGGTGATGACTGCATGTGCATTGGTCATAAAAAATACGAGGAGAAAAGCAGATTGTGTAACCACAGTAAGTAAACGAGCCATTATGCGCATACAACAGCCACCTTTTGGCTCGCTAATGTGTTAGCCGGGCTTGGGTGCTCAATCAGCTTAATTGGTGACTCATATAGTTTAGAAAGGCGTGCCTCGTCTAACAACATGTCGGCGTTGCCTTCAAAGGCAATTTTACCTTTTTTGAGCGCAACAATGTGGGTGGCGTAGCGCAGGGCTAAGTTCAGATCGTGCAGGATCACGATAATGCCTACGTTCTCGGTTCGATTCAGTTCTGCCAGCAGCGCCATTAGTTGAAACTGATGGTGAACATCGAGCGCCGAGGTTGGCTCATCGAGAATTAAAATTGGCGATTGTTGAGCCAGTAGCATAGACACCCAAGCACGTTGGCGCTCGCCGCCCGATAAGTCATCCGCCAAAGCTTGAGCAAAAGGTGTAACCCCTGTTCGTTCCATAGCCTGCGTGATGATCTGTTTGTCTTCAGCTTTCCAACGACCAAGTGCCCCACGCCACGGAAAGCGACCTAAGCGCACTAGCTCTTCTACCGTTAAACCAGCCGAAGAGGGCAGCTTTTGTGGCAAATAGGCGATCTGTTTTGCCAACTCTTTGGTTTTGAGTGATGAAAGGGAAGTATCGTTTAGTGTTACCGTGCCTTTATCTGGTGGCATTTGACCAGAAAGCAGGTTCACCAGTGTCGTCTTACCTGAACCGTTATGGCCTAAAACGACCGTTAGCTCATTTGTTGGGATGTTAAGTTGTTCGATGCCGAGGATCTGACGTCCACCTCGCACGATCTCAATATTAGACAGTTGAAACATGGATGGCTCTTAGGAGAAAACTCCCCTCAATAGAGGGGAGTAGAAGTACAATTACCAGCGGTAGTTTGCGTTTAGCATAACAGAGCGAGACTGGCCGTAGTAACACCAGTAATCGCAACCTGAAACAAACTCTTTATCTAGGATGTTGTTCACGTTTAGCTGTGCTTGCCACTGTGAAGTGATGTCGTAAGTGACTGACGCATCCCAAAGAGTGACAGAAGGAACCGTTAGGTTCGAGCTCTTAGGGTTATCTTTTGACTCACCTACGTAGCGCACACCAGTACCGATATTGAGGCCTGGAATCAGGCTGTAGGCGCTGTAGTCTACCCATGCAGACGCTTGATGCTCAGGAATAAGTGCGGCTTGTTTTTTACCTTGGCCAAAGCTCTCATCTGTTTTCGCTTTAGTGTAGGTGTAGCTTGCCATCAGTTTTAGATCGTCGGTTAGCTGCGCCGTGCTTTCTAGCTCAATACCTTGAGATGTCACTTCACCTGTTTGTGTCGCAATCCATGTTGATGGGTTAGTGACCAACGCGTTCTTTTGCGTGATGTCGAACCATGCAAGGTTGATAAAGCCATCCATAAAGCTTGGCTCATACTTTACACCCACTTCTACTTGCTCGCCTTCCAGCGGTTTGTAAAGTTCATTGGTTGCCGCATCAATAGTGCTGATCACTTCAAACGACTGAGAGTAGTTTGCGTAAGGTGACAGGCCATTGTTTGCAAGGTACATCACACCCGCACTTAGAGAGAGCTGACCATCATCACGAGATTCACTTTGATCAACGGTAGCGCCCTTGCCAGAGTTTTCTGTTTTCACCCAGTCGTAACGAGCACCTATGTTACCAATCCACTGTTCATGCAGTTTCAATTGGTATTGTGAATAGAGACTTGCTTGAGATTTCTCAATCTCACGTTTCACGTTGTTGGCAGGATCAAGAGGGGTGAAGTTGCCGTAAACTGGGTTCCACGGGTTGATAGTGCCAAATGCATAGTTGTCTTGCTCGTCGCCATCGGTTTTGTGGAATTGCAGATCCATACCGATAAGCACTGTGTGCTCTGCGTTGTCTGTCATCCAGTTGCCGACAGCATTGTTATCGAACGTGATGCTCTGGTTTTTTCCGTCACGGAATACGATGCCTTGCGTTAACTCTTCTTTCGCTGGATCGTTGTTTGAGAACGCGTAAGAGCTGCGCAAGTACAACTCATTCGAACCGTAGTTGAGGTTTTGCGAGAGTGACCACGTGTCATTGATGTCGTGCTCTAGTAAGTAACCTAGAGAAAACTGCGTGCGTTCGTATTTATCGTAGTTTGGCTGACCAAGGTTAGTCGAAGGATCGATTTTGCCAAAGTTAGAACCAATCAGAGTACCTGCTGCCGGGAAGAATGGGTTAGTTGGTACACCGTCATCATGAAGGTAAGTTGCCAAAACGGTCAGCATTGTACGGTCAGAAATGTCGAACTCGACACTTGGCGCTAGGTAGAAACGCTCGTTATTTGTGCCGTCCAGTTCACCATCTTGGCTTGTCATCAAGCCAACCAAACGATAGCGCACAGTGCCTGCGTCGTTTGCTTCGTCAGCAATGTCAAAACCTACGGATTGGTGTTGGTTGTTGCCAACTTCGACTTTTACTTCGCCTTGAGGCGTAAACGTTGGTTTTTTCTGAACAGCATTCACGATACCGCCTGGTGCCGATTCACCAAACAGAATAGCCGATGGACCTTTAACGACTTCTACACTTTCTAGGCCGTAAGGTTCGACCAACCATGTGTAGTAACCATCGCGGAATAGGCGGTTGCCGTTTAGGTAAGTCGCTGCATCAAATCCACGAACTTTGAACCAATCAGTGTCGTTGTCTGCGCCATAAGGCTGAGCGGTTACACCAGACGTGTAGCGTAATGCTTCATCTAGCTTTTTCGGTGCACGAACACGAAGTTCATCTTCAGAAATGATAGATACGCTGCGCGGCGTTTCTGCTGCAGGGGTTTCTACTTTAAGTGCTTGCGCGGTGACCGTTATGGTCTCCATGGCAATCACGTCATCTTGTACGACGTCTTCTTGAGCTTGTGCTGTGAATGCAACCACTGCTGTAGGTGCTAAAGCACAAACCAACGCGTTGCGGATAGCGATGGTCAGTGAGTTATTCTTTTGCATAAATCTATTCCCGATAATTATGATTAACGCTAAGCTTAATTGTAATTATTATCATTTGAGCTTTTGTTTCGGTATTTTACTGACTTTTGTATCAAAAGATAGTAAAACGTTCGCAAATTCATTCGCGGTACCTAAAGTCATTGTTATGTTCAATTGGTTTGAAAAGCTGACCCAACCCTTTCCCCAGATGGAAACCGAAAAGCCACCGAAGACGCTATTTGGCTTTTGTCGTTTTTACACTCGTGGCTTTGAAGCCCCTTTACTCGTTATGGCTGTGTTCAGTGCGCTTATTGCCATTACTGAGGTGACGCTGTTGCGTTATATGGGCGAGCTCGTCGATATTCTCTCTAATCAAGATCGCGCAACATTCTGGCAAGACCAGGGTGATCGCATGCTAATGATGCTGTTCTTAGTGGCGGTTGTGATGCCAGCTCTCGGTTTTGTCCACTCAATGGTGATGCACCAAACGTTATTGGGTAACTACCCGATGTCTATCCGTTGGTTGATTCACCGTTACTTGCTAAAACAAGCGGTTGGATTTTTCCAGCGTGACTTTGCAGGCCGAGTTGCGACCAAAGTGATGCAAAGTGCGTTAGCGGTACGAGAAACGGTCATGAAGCTGGTGGATGTACTGGTTTATATCAGCGTTTATTTTCTTTCGATGCTCTGGATGATGGGCGAAGCTGATGGTTTGCTAATGTTGCCTATTGTGATTTGGATAGGAATGTACGCGGTTATCCAGTTCTACTTTATCCCTAAAATGAAACAAGTAGCGACGGAGCAAGCGGATGCTCGTTCTGTAATGACTGGGCGCATTGTCGATTCTTACACCAACATATCTACCGTAAAGCTATTCGCGCACTCGCAACGAGAGTTGGAATACGCAGAAAGCAGCATGAAGCAATTTTTGGTGACGGTTTACCGCCAAATGCGCATGGTGACTTGTTTACTGTTTAGTGTGGATGCCATCAACTATTTGCTGCTGATGTCTATTAGTGCCATTTCGGTTTATCTATGGCTAGATCACGCTGTAACAATTGGTGCTATTGCGATTGCCATCAGTATTGCGTTGCGCGTACAAGGTATGTCGAAGTGGATCATGTGGGAAGTTAGCGCACTGTTTGAAAACATCGGTACAGTAGTAGACGGTATTAATACGATTTCAAACGATGTTGAAGTGAAAGACGTACCAAATGCTAAGCCTTTGCAAATCTCTCAAGGTGAGATCTGCTTTGATCACGTAGGTTTTAACTACAGTGATGAGAAGGCAGTATTTGAGAACTTGAATCTGACTATCAAACCGGGCGAAAAAGTCGGCATTGTCGGTCGCTCTGGGGCAGGTAAATCCACGTTGGTCAACTTGTTGCTGCGCTTTTACGACGTAAATAGCGGTAAGATTTGTATTGATGGACAGGACATTTCTCAAGTTGAACAAGAGTCGCTTCGCCAACACATCGGTATGATCACGCAAGACACCTCTTTGCTACATCGCTCAATTAAAGAGAACATTCTTTACGGTGATCCAGATGCTTCAATGGATGCCGTTATCGCAGCTGCTGAGAAAGCACATGCTCATGATTTCATTCAATCTCTACGAGACGAGCAAGGTAACGTTGGTTATGACGTTGAAGTGGGTGAACGCGGTGTGAAGCTGTCTGGTGGTCAGCGTCAACGTGTGGCGATTGCTCGCGTTCTGCTGAAAAACGCGCCAATTTTGATCATGGATGAAGCAACGTCTGCACTTGATTCAGAAGTAGAATCGGCAATTCAAGAAAACCTTGAAGTTCTGATGGAAGGAAAAACAGTGATTGCGATTGCTCACCGTTTATCAACGATTGCCGCGATGGATCGTTTGATTGTAATGGATGACGGCAAAATCATTGAGCAAGGCTCGCATTACGAGCTGCTGCAATTGGGTGGTGTTTACGCTCAGTTGTGGAAGCATCAAACCGGCGGTTTTTTGTCTGAGCAAGGTGATGCTCAACTGCAAGTCATCTAATATGACGCTACACGAAAGAGGAGCAAATGCTCCTCTTTTTTGTGTCTGTCGTTTATACCGAGTAAGTAGGCGTTAATGGGCAACGTTAACTTGTGATTATTCATTGAGTTAGGCCAACTTAATGATGATTATGTTTATAACTCACTGTCGTTATTGAATTTTTTACGCTTTTTTTACGCGAACTCCGAATGGGCTTTTGCTAAAGTTTTCTACATCGAATTTTGGTTGATGTATTTTATGTTTGTTCAATGGCGAGATAACACCTTTCTCTTTTCTACTACCGTGATTGTTGGCGCGGTTGTGGTCTCATGGCTGTTAGACCAACTGTTTGGCTCTACAGCCGCAGTCCTGCTGATTTTACAGTTAGCAGTCGTGGTAGTGGCGTTTCAATGCAACTCGCGATTCGCTTATGCGGCGGCGGTGATCGAAGCGTTGAGCTTCAACTTCTTTTTCACGACGCCTCGTTACTCTTTGCAGATGTTTCGTCCGGAAGACATTTTTAATTTAGTCGTGTTTATGGTGGTGGCATTTATCACCAGCACCTTTGCGGATCTTTATCGTCGCCAGCAGGGAGAATTAAAACAAACCAAGCTGCAAAACAGCATCCTGCTATCGGTGTCCCATGACCTACGCACGCCGTTGGCAACCATTATTGGAACACTGACCACACTCAACGAGTACATGCCCAAGCTCAATGACTTAGAGCGCAAAGAATTGCTCGACAGTGCGACTTCAGAAAGCCACCGCTTGCATCAATATATAGAGAACCTCTTACAGGCGACTAAGCTCCAACACGGCACATTAAAAATTACCAAAAAAGATGAGCCTATTGCGAATATTGTGCGGGATGCGGTTTCTCGTTTGCCGAATTACACCGAGAAAGTATCCATGAATATGGATGATGCCGTTGGCTATTTGTCAGTAAGTCGTTCGCTCATCGAACAAGCGATTTTTAATGTGCTGGATAATGCCATGCGATTTTCACCAGAGAATGAATCTGTCGAGGTTTCACTTTCTAAGCAGGGTTCGTCGTGCGTGATTGATGTTCGGGACATGGGGATTGGCATCAAAGCTGAAGATGCGGAAAAAATATTCAACCTTTTCTATTCCGGTGTGAACAACAAATCGGCCGATTCAGGCACCGGAATGGGACTCGCGGTTGCCAAAGGCATCATCATCGCACACCAAGGAGAGATTCAATCTATGCCAGTATCAGAAGGGACGCTGATCCGCATTCTACTTCCACTCAATCAAGGAGCAGAGCAGGCGTGAGTTACAAAGTTTTAGTCGTGGACGATGAGCCTCGCATTCATACCTTTATTCGAATTTCGCTGTCTGCTGAAGGGTTTGATTACATTGGCGCGAGTACCATTGCAGAAGCCAAAGCGTGTTTCGAAGCACATTCGCCGCACGTCATTCTGCTAGATTTAGGCTTGCCCGACGGCGATGGGAAGGAGTTTCTCACTACGCTTCGTCAGACGTATAAAACGCCAGTGCTAGTGCTGACGGCTCGCGATCAAGAAGAGGAAAAAATCCGCCTTTTAGAAGCGGGCGCAAATGATTACTTGAGCAAGCCTTTTGGCGTAAAAGAGCTCATCGCGCGCATCAAAGTGTTGGTTCGAGATTTGGTGGATGAGCAATCCATCGCTGATGAGCTGGTGGCTGGCCGAGTCAAAATCATCAAAAGTACTCACCAATTTTGGTTAGATCAGAGGGAAATTCCACTCACCAAGAAAGAGTTTTCATTCATTGAACAGTTGATTCTCAAACCGGGAAAACTCATTGAGCAAACTCATTTGCTAGCGGTGATTTGGGGAAAAAGTCATGTCGAAGATACTCACTACTTACGCGTGTTAGTGAGTCAACTACGCAAAAAACTGAACGATAGTGCTGACGAACAGCGGCTCTTAAAAACCGAGCCGGGGCTGGGTTATCGTTTAGTGCTAGAGGCGTCCAAGCACCACTAAATTCCAAATTTAATCAACGTTAATGCCAAGGTTTAGTGCTGGTTATCGGCACTCGAACAGGATTCGTGTTGCCTATTTTCCGTGACGGAAAATCAGTCTAGCCCTTAACGCATTAGCATTTTCTATACATAAAACACAGTTAGGTATTGATATGGCTCACTTTACAGTAATTGGTCTAGGGCGATTTGGCGTTGCCGCCAGCTTAGAACTTATTCATCTTGGACACACCGTAACGGGGGTGGATAGCGACCCGAAAATCGTCGAAAAATACGTCGAGGAGTTAACGCAAGCGGTCATATGTGACGCAACAGACGAAGGTGCACTCAGAGAATTAGCGTTAGCGAACAGTGATGTGGTGTTGGTGGCGATTGGCGAAGACATGCAAGCCAGTTTGTTGTGTACGCTGGCGCTGAAAAATCTGGGTGTGAAATCCATTTGGGTCAAAGCGAGCACCAAAGCGCACCACACCATCGTGTCTAAGCTTGGTGTACAACGCATTATTCATCCGGAAGAGGAGATGGGCGTAAGAGTCGCGCAGGCACTCAACTATCCGATGGTGAACAACTATTTGGAAATGGGTCATGGTTTGTATGTGGTGGAAATCCACGTTAAATCCAATCTGCACGATACACCGCTTTCTAAGTTGATCAGCCGAGGCAGTTACAACATTCAGCCTATCTTGGTGAAGCGCGAAGAAGCCGTCTACACCAATATCAATGATGAGTTTGTGCTTAATGAGTTCGACACGCTGTTGCTTTGTGGTAGTCGCGCTGAGCTGAAATACGTCGCTCCAAGGTTGGTGTAACATGGTTTTGTGGCATCCCTCTATTATCCCGATCGAGCGAAAACCCAAAGCGGGCAAAAAATTGTTGGGCGCACCGCCGCTGATACTTAGCCTCAGCTTTGCGTGCTTGATCATGCTCGGCACGGTCTTACTCAAACTGCCGATTGCCACCACAGAGCCCATCACTTGGATTCAAAGCCTGTTTACTGCGACATCGGCCATTACGGTGACGGGATTAGTTGTGGTAGACACGGGCACGGCGTTTACGCTTTTTGGGCAAGTGGTTATTGCTTTCCTGATTCAATGTGGTGGCCTAGGTTTAATGACGTTTGCCATCGTGACCTTGCTGGCTCTGGGCGGAAAAATTGGCTTTTTGGAGCGAGCAGTCGCGAGAGAGGCGTTCAACCAGACTGATTCATCGACACTCATTGCCACTGCTAAATCTGTATTGATGTTCGCTCTGCTCGTTGAACTTATTGGTTTCACTATTTTGAGCGTTTATTGGAGTGAAGAGCTGGGCTGGGAAACCAGTTTGTTCCATGGTTTCTTCTACACCATCAGTGCGTTTAACAATGCAGGTTTTGCGTTGAGTGCCGATAGCTTAATGCCTTACGTGGACGACCCGGTCGTTAACTTCACCATTACCAGTTTGTTTATTATTGGTGGTTTAGGCTTCTCGGTTTGGATTGACTTAAAACGCAATCGCCGTTGGCACCGACTCACCGTTTACAGTCGAATGATGATCTTAGGCACGATGATCATTAACGTGGTGGCACTTATCGCGATTTACCTGATTGAATATGACAACCCCAACACGCTTGCCCCGTTGAGCGAAGCAGGGAAATGGTGGGCATCGTGGTTTCAAGCGGTGACTCCAAGAACGGCAGGGTTCAACACCTTAGCTATCGATCAGTTGGAAGATGCCACAACGGCGATCATTCTGGTGTTGATGTTTATCGGCGGTGGATCATTGAGCACGGCAAGTGGTATTAAAGTTGTGACATTTATGGTGTTAGTCTTGGCAACTTACAGCTATTTGCGTCGTGATGAAGCAACCTATGCCTTTCAACGCGAGATTCCCAAAGAGACCATAAGCAAGGCATTGGCGCTGACTCTGATCTCGGTGGGTGTGACTTGGTTTGCCATATTCACGCTGTTACTGACAGAGAAAGCGTCTATGTTAGACATTATGTTCGAAGCAGTCTCGGCACTGGGTACGGTTGGTTTGTCGCGTGGCTTAACGGGCAGTTTGTCCGAACCGGGTGAGTTAGTGATCATCTTCATGATGTTTATGGGACGATTAGGGCCCCTTACTTTGGCGTACTTCTTAGCCAGTCCAAGAAAGAAAAAAGCGCGTTACGCGAGCACTAAACTGGCAATAGGGTAAATGGGCTAACTCGTACAAAGTGAGCAAAAGGTTAGGCAAAAGAGGAGTAACTGCTCCTCTTTTTGTGCTTGTTGTAGCCACGAAACTGTATACGGCAGTCTCTCTCACAACAATTTATGATTCATCTCTATTTTTTATCATTTATAAATTGTCGTTTTTGAGGTGTTGTCCAGAATGGCATTATCCACGTGCAACATAAGATTGCCGGGAATAAAAATAATTACAATACTGCCTTACTGGAAGATACATGAAAATCAAACCCCTCCCACCTTTAAATAGCCTCGTTGCGTTTGAAGCGTCGGCGCGGCACTTGAGTTTTACGTTAGCCGCTGACGAGCTAAACGTGACCCAAGGTGCTATCAGTCGCCAAATTAGACAATTAGAAGAATACTTAGGCAAGGCTATGTTCACGCGAGCCAATCGAAGCATTAATTTAACGCCTACAGGTCTTCAATATTATCAAGCTGTCAGCCAATCTTTGCTCGATATTGCTCAAATCACGGGTGAAGTGAAGAAATGGCAGGGCGAACAAAAGATCACGGTTGCGACGACAAATGCAATGGCAGCCTTGTGGTTGTTGCCTAAGGTTGCTCAATTTCAAAATGAACATGATGACATCGATATAAGGATATTGGCCTCAGATAATGTGTTGGACTTACGCCGATTAGATTGCGATATCGCTTTGTTTTATTGTCGCACTCCACCTGCGGAAATGGATGTGACAACGCTATTTTCAGAAGAAGTCTTCCCTGTGTGTAGCCCGCTTTATTTAGAGAAAATAGGCCAGCCTAGTGAGCCAGAAGAAATCTTCAATAAAACGTTACTCTATCTGGAAGAGTCTCAAAGAGATTGGGTGAATTGGGAGCAGTGGTTTGCAAGTGTGGGGTTGCCAAATATTTCGCCTCGTAATCGCATGAACATCAATAACTATCCAATGCTGTTACAAGCGGCAATTAATGGTCAGGGAATCGCGTTAGCCTGGGGGTCATTAGTGGACGACTATTTACAAAGCGGTGCTTTAGTTAGGCCAGTCGAACACGTGCTTTCAACACCTTCCAATTTCTCTATGCTTGAACCTAAAAATAGAGGTTTAATCCCAGCAAGCGTCAAGCGTTTTAGAGAGTGGCTTTTGCAACAGTTGCCAGATGAGGTGGGTGATCGAGGTTTAGCCTAAATCAATAAGCAGAGAAAATAACAGAGTTTGGTCATGTTAAAAAGCGGGAGTACCAGTTCCCGCTTTGTTTTAATTGATTGGATGAAACGACGCACTAACTTAGTACTGGTCCCTGATTGAGTGTGGAATCATCTTTTAGTGAGGATGTTGAAGCGATAGGCTGGGAAGCCACAGTTTTGCTTTCAACAAGCGGTTCAACAGGACCATCAAGTTTCTCTTGCTCTGGGTGAACATGCTCAGGCAGCATTGCCCATGGCTTAGGTTCGCGTCGAATACTATGGAACAGCGTTAAGCTCATCACCGCGATAAAAATGGCGATAGGGAAACCGGCAATAATGGAGGCCGTTTGCATTGCTTTTAACCCTCCTGCGTATAGAAGTACTCCCGCAATGGCTGCGATCATGATCCCCCACAATACGCGTATAGACGTAGGAGGCTCACTGTGTCCAGCGGCATCGAGGGTACATAGAACTAAGGTACCTGAGTCAGCGGAGGTAATGAAATAAGTACCGAGTAATAAACACGCAAGCACGCTAAGGAGTTTACCAAACATACCTGTATCTAGGTTGTCGAATAGCGTAAACAAAGCGCGTGTAGTATCGGCTTTAGTCGCTTCAAGAATCGGGCCGCCAGAAAAATCCGCAGGTGGTGTTTGTTTGGCTTCTTGTGCCGCAGTGACTTGCTCTTGATGAGCAACACGAGCGTCTTGCTCTACCTTCAACGCTGCACCACCAAATACTGAAATCCATAAGAATGTGATCAGCGTGGGTACGATGAGAGCACCGCCGATAAGCTCACGTATTGTGCGTCCTTTAGAGATACGAGCTACAAACATGCCAACGAAAGGCGCCCAAGTCATCCACCAAGGCCAGTAATAAGCCGTCCACCAGTTTTGCCAGCCAGAGTCATTCTGTGCATCGCTCCATAAGCTCATACCGACAATGTTTTGTGCATAAAGCCCCGTGCTTTCAAGTAGCGTATTTAAGATATAGCGAGTTGGGCCAATATAAAGTACGACCAGCACGAGTGCGAGTGAAAGCAGCATGTTCCATTCTGATAAACGGCGAATACCTTTCCCTACACCAGATAGCACCGACGCAACCGCACAAGTACAAAGGGAAACGATAATAAAGAGTTGAATCCCCAAACTAATGTCTAGACCAAAGGCTTGATTCAAACCAGAGTTTATTTGGATAACTCCCATCCCCAAGGTTTGAGAGATACCGAAAGCAGTCACCGCGACTGTTAGGATATCAACCGTGTGTCCGATAGGCCCATAAATACGATCGCCAATCAAAGGGTACAAGATAGAGCGTAGGGTAAAAGGCAGATCTTTACGGTAGGAAAAGTAAGCTAATGCGAGCGCCACAATGATAAAGACAGACCAAGGATGTAGACCCCAGTGAAAGAATGTCAGTTTCATTGATGTTGTTGCGGCTTCATTGGTCAGGCCTTGAGTAAATGGGTTGTCAGCGTAATGCCACATCGGTTCGGCGACCGACCAGAAAATCAAGCCTATCCCCATGCCTCCGGAAAAAAGCATGGATACCCAAGACAAATAACTAAACTCTGGTTTTTCGTCATCTTTACTCAAACGAATATGCCCATATCGACTAACCATAAGGTAAAGAAGAAAACCGACAACGAGTGAAACAAGTCCGATGTAAAACCACTTCATATTCTGTAGCAAAATGCCGGAAATCGTTTCGAAGTATTGGCCCGCTTGATTGGCGAGAATGGCGCAGAAAAGTACAAAACCGATAACGACGATCTTTGATGCGATTGTCACAGTCGGATTGAGTCCTTTCAATATCCCAGATGTTGCTCTCATAGGCATCCCTCACAGTGCGTTTGTTTTAGTATTATTGTTTGTTGCGTTATTGTTAATTTTTGAAAGAGAGTAGAGAGAGGGCTTTTGTGTTTCAACTGATTAATACTCATCGGTTAATGAGTATTAATCATGACAAGAAGATCATTGTTAATTAAAAGGTTACTTTTTTGTTCGAGATCAATGCATGAATGACAAAAACTCATCCAAGTCCGGCGAAAAAGTCGTTTGTTTGTTGCCGGGTTGTTAATCAAAATCATCTCCACTAACACAACACGATGTTGTACGCACTGGATGCAACTCGACTCTCGGAGATAAGAATATGAGCAATGTCAACCAAACCATTATTCCTGTTGAACTTGTTGATAATGTACTGAACCCAATCAGTGAAGCAACAGGAATGCCGAATCAGGCCTACACCAGCGAAGAGTATTTTACTTTTGAGCGTGATCAGGTGTTTGGTAACACTTGGGTATGTATTGGTTTTGCATCAGACCTGCTTAAAAATGGTTATGTGATGCCACTTGATTTCATGAATCTTCCACTACTCATGATGAGAAATCGCCAAGGTGAAGTCCAAGTTTTCCACAACGTATGTAGTCATCGTGGTATGAAGCTGGTTCATGAGGCAGGCGAAGTTCAAGGCATGATTCGCTGTCCTTATCATTCATGGACGTACGATCTTGACGGCAATCTAAAAGGCACACCACACATTGGTGGTATCGCAAAACACAAAGATGATCGATTTAAGTGTGAAAAACATGGCCTTAAGCCACTTCGTTCAGCCGTTTGGATGGACATGGTATTCGTCAACTTATCGGGCAATGCAGAAAGCTTTGAAGAGCATATCGCGCCGCTAGAGCAACGTTGGCAGCAGTTCTTAGGTGAAGATGGGTTAGGTCTTCTTCGCCGCGTGAACATGGGTGGCAACTTAGAGATCGAAGTAAAAAGTAACTGGAAGCTTGCCGTAGAAAACTACTGTGAGGCTTACCACTTACCTTGGGTGCACCCGAGTTTGAACAGTTATTCTCGCCTAGAGGATCACTACAACATCATGTTTGCAGAGCGTTTTGCTGGCCAAGGTAGTCTCGCATATAACCTCTCTGATACTGCAGGAACACACTTACCTAAATTTCCAAACTGGCCAGAAGATAAACTGCGTCATGCAGAATATGTTGCACTCTTTCCAAACGTGTTGCTTGGTATTCAAGCCGATCATGCCTTTGCGATGATGATTGAACCAATCACTGCGAATAAGAGTGTTGAGCACCTACGTGTTTTCTATGTGGGTGATGAAGCAACGAAAGATGAGTTCGCTGCGTGCCGTACTGCTACCGTTGAGTCATGGCGAGTCGTATTCGGCGAAGATATTGGAGCGGTCGAGGGCATGCAGGAAGGTCGTTACTCACCTGGCTTTGGTGGTGGTGTGTTCTCACCAGAAATGGATGTTCCGACGCATTTCTTCCAAACCTGGTTGGCAAAGCAAGTGAAAGCGGCACTGGAGCAGTAATATGATGCATTACCTTAATTATATTGATGGTGAGTGGTGCGATTCAGAGCAAGCGCTGACCGTCATGAACCCTGGCACAGCCGAAGCGTATGCGACGATTGCAGAAGCCACTATCACCGATGCCGATCGCGCAATGGCAGCGGCACGTCGAGTGGTCTATCAAGGTCTTCTTTCGGACGTTCGTCCCGCCGTCAGAACCGAGTGGATGTTAAAAGCCGCCGCAGCTATTCGTGAAATGGTTGATGAAGGTGGGTTAGTTGCCTGTCGTGAAAATGGGAAATCTTTGCAAGATGCCAAAGATGAGTTTTTAGAGTCGGCACGTTACTTCGAATACTACGCTGGCATGGCCGACAAGCTGGAAGGCACGTCAATTCCGTTGGGTAAAGACTATGTCGACTTCACTCAATATGTGCCGTTTGGCGTGTCAGTGCAGATTGTGCCGTGGAATTTCCCTGTCTCTATTTGTGCACGCTCATTGGCACCTGCATTAGCCGCAGGTAACGCAGTGGTGATCAAATCGCCAGAGATTTCTCCACTTGCCATGACGTTGTTGATTAAAGCGATTGAAAAAGCGGGCTTCCCAAAAGGCACGATTAACTTGCTATGTGGCAAAGGCTCAGTCGTTGGCAGTCATTTGGTGCAGCACCAAGAGGTCGATCAAATTGTCTTTACGGGTTCTGTTCCAACTGGCCAACGCATCCTGCAAGATTCAGCGCAACGCGCTACTCCATCGGTGATGGAGCTGGGTGGTAAATCGGCTGCTATCGCGCTGAAAGATGCGAGCCTCGAAACACTTTTGAAAAGCGTTCAGGTCGGTATTTTCTTTAACGCTGGTCAAGTTTGTTCGGCAATGTCTCGTTTGCTGATTCAAAAAGAGCGTTATGAAGAAGTAAAAGCGGCGGTTGTGGAAATGGCAAAAAGCCTAACCATTGGCCAAGGCGAAAGCCAGCCGGACATCACACCGTTGGTATCGGCTGATCAACAAGCGCGCGTGCTTGAAATGATAGAACAAGCAAAAGCCGACGGCGCGAACATCCTAACGGGTGGCTACGCCCCTGATTTGTCGGGTTACTTTGTGGCACCGACGGTGATTGAAGCCTCACCAGATATGCGTATTGCTCAAGAAGAAGTGTTTGGCCCTGTACTGGTAATTACACCGTTTGAAACCGAGCAAGAGGCCGTTGAAATCGCGAATGGCACCGATTTTGGCCTGGTCGCTGGTGTCTTTGGTGAAAGCCTAAACCAAACATTGCGTGTGGCACAGCAACTGCGTGGTGGACAAGTGTTCATCAATGAATGGTTTGCTGGTGGCATCGAAACACCATTTGGTGGCGTGGGCTTGTCCGGGTTTGGGCGAGAAAAAGGACAAGAAGCGATTTATAGCTACGTCCAGACACGCAATATTGCCATTCGTTTGCAGCAAGACAGCAACGTATAGCTACCGTGTAACTGTATTTTCATCACCTCGTACCGGCTTGGATTTCAGACCACAAGCTAGGGCGAGGTTGATGGAATCGCTACAAATCTGACAGCGGTTTGTAAACACGGAAATTCTGAACAAGGTAGTTGGAGTAAAAGTGATGAGAAAGTGGCTCTGTATTATTTGCGGCTTAATCTATGATGAAGCACAAGGTTGGCCATCCGATGGCATTGCACCAGGAACAGCATGGGAAGATGTACCGGATGACTGGTTATGTCCTGACTGTTTAGTGGGTAAGGCCGATTTTGAAATGATCGAAATCACCGACGATGTGCCACTAGAAGAGGTTGCAGTGGTGTCTTCGGTGTCGGTAGAAGCATCTGTTCAGCCAAATACGGCTCAGCCTCTTCCATCTGAAGTTACTCAACCTGTATTCTCAAATGACCCTATCGTTATCATCGGTAGTGGCCACAGTGGTTACCAGTTGGCGGCGGCACTTAGAGCACAATCCGAGACGGTTGCTATCACCGTCTTTACCGCTGATGATGGCGCTCTGTACAGCAAACCAGCTTTGTCTAATGCGTTGGTCATGAACAAAGACGGCGACGCGCTGCAAAGTGAAAGCGCGTTGAAGTGGGAAAGCCGTCTCAATATCCGCGTTTACCCGCATACGCGTGTTGAACAGATCGATCGTGCCAATTCAACGCTACATACCTCCATCGGTAAATACGCCTACAGCCGCTTGGTACTGGCAACAGGTGCATCACCGATTGAAATCCCAATTGAGGGCGATCGCTCTTGGGTTATGAGTGTGAACGACTTAGTTGACTACCGCCGTTTCAGATCGGAGCTGCAAGACAAAAAGCGCATCGCGATCCTAGGTGATGGCTTAATTGGCTGTGAGTTCGCGAATGACCTGATCGAAAGCGGTTATGAAGTGACAGTTATCGGGTTGGGTCAATGGCCAATGGAGCGTTTGATCCCGCAACAGTTGGGTGAATCATTACAAAGCGCACTTGCCGAACGAGGCGTGCAATGGGCTCTACAAGACAGTATCGCCAGAATCGAGCCAAGGTCCGAATCCAGTGCGGTTTTACATCTGAACAGTGGCAAGCAGATTGAAGCAGACCTAGTGCTAAGCGCGGTTGGACTCAAACCAAATGTTTCTCTGGCTGAGCGCGCGGGGCTCGAAGTGGGCCGCGGCATTAAAGTGAATCAATTCGGCCAGACGAGTGATGAGAGTATTTACTCGCTAGGCGACTGTGTTGAAACGGAGCAAGGTTGGCAGCCGTATATTGCACCGATTAATCAAATGATCCCTTCTGTAGCGAAAAGCTTGCTAGGCGATGTCGCCCCTATCTCGTTAACACCAACTCCAGTGATTGTAAAAACGCCGATTCTTCCACTCACGATTTTCCCGGTAGCCGCTGAAGAACAGGGACAATGGTACATCGAGAACCAAGCAGATGAATTGACCGCTGCGTTTTATTCACCAGAAGGAGCAATGCTCGGTTTTGCGTTGCTAGGAAGAAAAGTACAGTCATTACGCGGCCCTTGGCTAGATCAATTGTCATTGAAACTGTCAGCAGCGTAGCGGAGAAAAAAGATGATTCATTTACCCAATGATGACGTGACGTGTGGTTGGTACCATGCGTTGCCAAGTATTCCAGAAAAATCGGCGTTAAAAGGTAAACAAAGTGCTGACTATGCCGTGTTAGGTGCCGGTTTCGCAGGCCTAGCTATGGCAAGACGTTTAGCTGAACTTATGCCTAATGCACGAATTATACTGATTGATGCGCAACGTATCGGCCAAGGGGCTTCAGGAAGAAATTCGGGCTTTGTTATCGATTTGCCTCATAAGTTTTCACTTGAGCATCCCGACCCTGAGCACAAGCAAAAGTTATTATCACTCAACCGTTCTGCGATTGCTCAGCTAAATACTTTAGTGTCGAAGCACAGTATTTCTTGTCAGTGGTCAGCAAAGGGCAAATATCAAGGAGCCGTAGGGGCGCGCGGTGAAGCGTATCTCGATCACTTTGAGCACCTAATGAAAGACCTTGGCGAACCATACTTCCATGTTAATGGCAGTGAGCTGGCGAGAGTCTTGGGAACAAACTACTACAGCCGCGCAATTTACACGCCAGGTGGTTATTTAATGCAACCTGCTGCTTTGGTGCGTGGGCTAGGGGAAAGCCTTCCAGAGAACGTCGAGGTGTTAGAGAACTCGCCAATCCGCAAGCTCAGTAAAGAAAACGGTTGCTGGGTATTACATGGAGATAGTGGCTCTGTTGAAACCCCTGAACTGCTGCTTGGGACCAGCATTTTTACTCGGGAGTTTGGTTATCTTAAAAACAGACTACTTCCAGTGATGACGTTTGCAAGCTGGACGCGTCCATTAACCGACGCAGAAATGCAACGATACGGAGGTGAGCTGAATTGGGGGTTAACTCCAGCTGATCATGCGGGAACGACGTTACGTATGACCGCCGATCGACGTATTTTGATCCGCAATACTTACAAACACGTGCCGAAATATGGCTCAAGCATGAACGATAAAGTCAGAGAACAAATTCGCGACGATCATCGTCAGGTCTTTCTGGCGCGTTATCCCGAGCTGGCCGACGTACCATTTACTCACACATGGGGTGGGGTGTATGCCATCTCTCGTAACTTTACTAACTTTTTCGGTCAATTAGATGAAGGTGTTTATGCCAGCGCTTGTGACAATGGTGTTGGTGCTGCGTGGGGAACCATTTCTGGAACACTGTTAGCTGACTATGTCGTTGGTGCGACATCTAAATCATTGGATGACATACAGCAAGTGACGGGAATGCCTTGTTTGAATCCGCCAGAGCCTTTTTTAGGTTTGGGAGTAAAAACGCGTATCCAATTAGCAAAATGGCAAAGCCGGAGTGAATTATGAAGCAAGTCAAACTTGTTGATAGTAAAAGTCTAGATTTCAATGTTCGTGGTGATACGCCGGGAATGGCGTATGTTGCCAGGGCGTTAAGCCCAGAAATTTCACCAAACATTGGCGTAGGCTTTGCTAAATGGGAAGGCGCTAAAGTGGCTTGGACAGTGCTTTATGATGAAGTTATTTTCGTGATTGAAGGCTGTTTCGAGCTGACCGCAAATGGTGAAACACATTTTGTGCACCCAGGTCAGATGCTGTGGATACCGGAAGGAACTGAATTGGTTTATGGTGGGCATGCTCTGTTCGGCTATGTGGTTCATCCAGGAAACTGGAAAGAGTTACATGGTATTGAATGACTTTTATCATTTAGTAGTGTTTCGGAAAGGCAAAACAAAAATCCGATTTTTACCCATGAGTTTTCGTAAAAGAACTTAATCTCAATGGAGCAAGGGTTTCTTACTTGCTATGTTTCTTGGTCACGTTTCCAGACGTGTTAGACCTTTCTAAATTGCCATTTTATCTATCAAAAAGGGAAGCCTTGGCTTCCCTATAATGAGTCTTCTTTTGGCTTGGCTAAATCTTTTATTTTAGCTCAAATTTACCCTGCATGATTGCCCAGTGACCCGGGAATGAACAGAAGAATGAATAGTCACCGCCGGCTTTCATTTTCTCAGTACTGAACGTAATGCTGGTGCTTTCACCGCCACCAATTACTTTTGTGTGAGCGTAGACGCGATCATCATTTGGTTTTACGTAGTTATTTTCTGCTCCAGCTGCCATGCCATCAGTACCGACTGCTTGTAGGTTGGCTGTGTCAGAGATGACCACGTTGTGACCCATCGATTGCGCTGGCATCTTACCTGTGTGATTCAGCGTTAGTTTTACCTCTTTACAAGTGGCTGGTACGCTCAATGTTTTAGTAGAAAACTGCATCATATCGTTAGCATCTAATGACACTTCACACTCGGCACTGGCTTGGGCACCAAAGCTCATTCCGACTAATGCGAAGGTTGTTGCTAATAAACGTAAAGACATATAACACTCTCCATTTTGTATTTTAGGCTGACTTGGATTGATCTTATCCAATAGTTCTCATTATCAGCCAATTTTCACTCCAAAAACGTGCTTCAATCGGTATATTGACGTTTTGTTGCAAGCTTGTACTGGTCAGTTCCGCTATTTGATCACTCAAATACCTTATTTCATGCGATTGCGTGAGTTAAATCAAAAGTCGTGATTAGCCAGAGTTAAGGTGAAATTAATCTCGCTAAACGGGTGGAAGAATCGTTTGGTTTTAAGGTATTGGAGAGGTTTCAAGAAAGAAGCTCAGCTAAATTGCTGAGCTTCTAGAGAACAGACGACAAGTAGGCCTAGCGAGTTTGCTTTAACGTGTGCAACACATCATGCAGTGAAGGTGCGACAGTATGGCCTAATTGCTTTATTTCGTCACAAGGCTCAACCAAATCAGGAATTTGATAAGTGATCATGTTCGCTGCTACCGCAGCACGTACGCCATTATTTGAATCTTCAAAAGCGAGACATTTGGTTGGATCTACGCTTAGACGACTTGCTGCAAGCAGGTAGATCTCTGGATCAGGTTTGCCGTGTGACACTTCACAGCCTGTCGTTAAGTTGTCGAAATACTTGCTTAGGCCCGCTAATTCCAACTTCTTCTGTGCCACTTCTTTTGCTGTAGAAGTGGCGACTGCAATTGGCAACCCTTGGCTTTTCAACCACTCAAGCAGCTCAATCACCCCTTCTTTTACTGGTATCGCTTGGTGCTTAACCACAGCGTCGTAACGGTCGCGCCACTCTTGGTGTAAGCGGTCAAGATCATCCCCATAAGCTTTACGAAAAATCACTTCAATGCCCGCTGCATTGCGACCAATGATTGAAAGATAAACATCTTTATAGAAGGGTAGGTTCTGGGCTTCACATGCTTCTTGGAAAATATGCATACAGACGCGCTCAGTATCAAGGAGCAAACCATCCATATCAAAAATAGCAGCTTGGTAGTTCATTACATTAAGACTTTTTGGTTGGGATGGCGCATTTTGACACAAGCAGATCGGTTTTTCTTCTAAAAATTAGAACTTGATTTTGATCCTATGAGTTCACATTGCCTCTGAACACACTATACACAGAGTCTATAAACTAGGTGTGAAATATAATGTTTTTAAAATTAGAAAAATTTCAGTTAAATAGATAAAACTCTATCTTAATATAAGCTAGAGTTTTATTAATATTCTATTGTTATTTTAACTATTGGATAATTTATTAATAGTTGAAATTAATAATAAAATAATACCAAGTCACGATTGTTTACGACTGCATGAGTGTACCAGCTCTTGACTTCAGATATTTGTTGCTCTGATAAGCCTCCGAAGTCAACGTTATCTTGGTGAATATCTTGATTTTTTATCATAAAAACAACAGGGAAATCGTCAGGGAATGGGAATTTTATAGGATAATCGGTATTAGTGAATGGAATATCGCAGAAATCGTTTACATCGCAAGGATACCAAGAGTTATTGGATAAGTAATAACCAGTTATCTTACATATAGCTTCAAGCAAGTAAGCATAGGCGTAACCTAAGTGACTGTATTTTATCTCTTCAGACAACATTTGCATAAGAAGCTCTTCAGCTCGGATGCTTTCGCCACTACTTTCCAGCATTTCATTAATCACTTTAAAGGAGTCTTGACACCTTTCCATGATGGCTTTTTCTAGCTCTGGATTACGCTCATTCTTTAGTACGTTAAAAACCTTTTCAGTATCTAATGAATATACTGTCGCCCCATATCCCATATTTTATTCTCCTCACTTTTATACAGTTAAATTCATTTAAGTGTTTTTATCGAAGGGATTATATTTTGATGTTTTTTGAAGGTAAAGTGTATACATAGAGGTTATATTTATTATGATGAACTTTGAAAGTTTAGATTCTTAAAATAAATACTATATATTTAATTTTATTAGATCTGGCTCATAAAAATACCTTAACTATTATTGTGTTTATTGTTAAGGGTTATTAAATCTGTGAGGTGGTTCAAGACAATGAAATTTAGAAGAAAATACCGTCAAACTTAGGTAGCTATTCTATCTGAGCACTCAGCCCACTACTTATGGTGGGCTGAGTGCGCGGTTGGGCATCAGGCACATTATTTGGCGATGAATATGCCATATTAGGTGATATTCGTTAGTGTCTATTTTATCCCTAGGCGTTTTGCTAATCGGTGCAAATTGCCGTTATCTAATTCAAGCTGACGTGCAGTTGCTGCCCAGTTACCTTGGTTCTCTTCCAGAGCTCGAACAATCATCGCTTTTTGGAAGGCATCTGTGGCAGGCTTCAATCCGCCTTCTGGTAGCTCAAGCCGAGAGTTTGGTTCCGCTTCTTCAATGTTCTTGATGTTCTGATTCGGCGTTCGGATATCAAAATCTTGCTCAACCAACTCAATGTCCAAGGCGTGAGTACGCGCTTTTGCCAAAACACCGGCACGTTTAATGACATGTTCAAGCTCTCGCACGTTGCCTGGCCATGAATAGTCTTTGAGTGCTTGCACCAAAGTGGGGGACAAACGAATGCTGTTTAATCCCAATTTGCTTCTTAAGCGTTCGGCAAAAAAGCCTGCGAGTAACACCACATCGTCTTCACGTTCACGAAGAGGTGGAACATGAAGCGGGAAGACGCTTAGGCGGTGATATAAGTCGGCTCGGAAGCGACCAGCAGTCACTTCTTCATGCAATATACGGTTAGTTGCGGCGACAATGCGTGTGTTGACTCGAATATGGCGGTCATCACCCACACGTTGAATGTCTCCATATTGTAGAGCTCGAAGTAACTTGGCTTGCAGCTCTAACGACAGTTCGCCGACTTCATCCAAAAACAGTGTGCCGCCATCGGCTTGTTCGAACTTACCTTTACGATTGCTGATCGCGCCCGTAAATGCGCCTTTGATATGTCCGAACAACTCGCTTTCCGCGACTGATTCGGGCAGCGCCGCACAGTTGAGGTAAACCAAGGTATTGTTAGAGCGGCTAGAGCGATGGTGAATAGCGCTGGCAACCAACTCTTTACCTACGCCCGTTTCTCCCATCACTAGCACAGACAATTCCGTATCGGCGACTGCATCAATCTGCTCTTGAAGATTCTTCATCCCCTTAGAGTTGCCAATGATTTCATTACTTAAGGTGCGTTTCTCGGCGTAAGAGTCGCGTGGCAGGCTCGCTTGTGTCTCGAGCTGTTCTAGTAGGAGTGCAGTGTGCAAGCCACCTGCTGCCAATGCGCTGACAAAACGTAACTCTTGGTTGCGTAGCCCATCAAATTGGTTGGGATCGAAGGCGTCAATCGTAATGGCACCAATCAGTTGATCGTCGATCAGTAGAGGTAAACCAATGCAGGAATGGACATGCAGTTTGTCATCGTGGTTTGGAATCAAGCCGTCGTATGGATCAGGTAAGTCGCTGTCAGAGGGAAAGCGCACGATGTCGCCTGCTCGGGCAATGGCTTCTAATCTTGGGTGCTGCTCAATGGAGAAACGGCGTCCAAGCACTTCTTTCGCCAATCCATTGATCGCTAAAGGTTTAAAGTGCTGGTCTTCATACAAAAGAAGGGCAGAAGAGTCACACTTCAATACCTCTCGAATCGTGGTTAGTAACGTATCAAAGCGAGCCTGTTGAGTGAGCGCCGAGTTAAGGTCTTGCGTGATGTGTAGCCATTGCGCGATTAAAGAAGTCATAGCCAATACCGATTGTGTCAATATGACTATTGTAGTGTCTTAATGACAATTTTCAACTGTGTCTAAATGACAGTTGTTAAAGTTGGTTTTTAATTAAAGCATTGAAATATATAGTAATTAAAAGTTGGCACGCCCAGTGCAATACAAGAAGAAATTATTTTTGTTTATCCCGTCATTCAAGGTAGTAATTATGACAATTCACGTAAAAAACAACATTCACTGGGTAGGCCAACGCGATTGGGAAGTTCAAGACTTCCACGGTACAGAATACAAAATGACAAAAGGTACCAGCTACAACAGTTATCTAATTCGTGAAGAGAAGACCGTATTGATTGATACGGTCGATCATCGATTCAGTCAACAATTCATCCAAAATTTAGAAATGGAAATCGACCTTAAGTCTATCGACTTTATCGTAGTAAACCATGCTGAAGAAGATCACTCAGGCGCATTGTCGGCATTAATGGAGAAGATTCCGAACACGCCAATTTACTGTACAGAAGCGGCGATTGATTCCATCGTTGGTCATCACCACCATCCCGAGTGGAACTTCAAAACCGTAAAAACGGGCGACAGCATCGATATTGGTAACGGTAAGCAATTGGTGTTTGTGGAAGCGCCGATGCTGCATTGGCCAGACAGCATGATGACTTACCTAACGGGCGATGCAGTGTTATTCAGCAATGACGCATTTGGTCAGCACTACTGCGATGAACGCTTATTCAATGATGAAGTGGATCAAAATGAGTTGATGGAACAGTGTTTGCGTTACTACTCAAACATCCTAACGCCATTCAGCAGCTTGGTAACCGCTAAAATCAAAGAAGTGCTGAGTTTCAATCTGCCTGTCGACATGATCGCAACATCACACGGTATTGTATGGCGCGATAATCCAGTTCAAATCATCGAGCAATACTTGGCGTGGGCAGACAATTATCAAGAAGATCGCATTACGATTTTCTACGATTCTATGTCAAACAACACTCGAATGATGGCCGATGCAATCGCGCAAGGCATTCACGATGTCGACCCTGGCGTGGCGGTCAAAGTCTTTAATGTCTCTAAGCATGATAAGAATGAAATTCTCGCCAACGTATTCCGCTCAAAAGGCATCTTGGTTGGTTCGTCTACCATGAATAACGTCATGATGCCGAAGATCGCAGGCATGCTAGAAGAAATTACTGGTTTGCGCTTTAAAGCGAAGAAGGCCGCAGCATTCGGTAGTTACGGTTGGAATGGTGGCGCGGTGGATCGTATCCATGCTCGATTGACTGACGCAGGTTTTGAAACCGCAGTGAGCTTGAAAACCAAATGGCGACCAGATGGTAAAGCGATGCGTGAATGTCGCGAACATGGTCAGAACATCGCAAAATTGTGGGCAAAGCATGACCTGACAAGTCCTGTTATTTCTCCTGCGATTACTGCATCTGTACCACAAGTTCAATCACAACCCGTTGCGCCAGTGACAACACAAGCGGTAGTAGATGCTGCTCCTAGCAACCCTAGTACTGAGGCGCATCCCGCAGATTGTCAATGCATGGTTTGTACGGTTTGTAATTGGGTATATGACCCAGCTAAAGGCGAGCCTAACCAAGGTGTTGAACCGGGTACAGCTTGGTCGGAAGTGCCAGATTACTTCTTGTGCCCAGAATGCCATTTAGGTAAAGACGTTTTCGTTGAATACAACGGTTAGGAGGGAATATGCAAGCACCTATTGTGATTATTGGTAGCGGCTTTGCGGCTTACCAATTGGTGAAAACAGTGCGTCGAATGGACGCACATATTCCGCTGCAAGTGTTTACTGCTGATGATGGCGCGGAATACAACAAGCCCGATTTGAGTCATGTATTTAGTAACAAGCAAACTGCCCGAGACTTGGTAGTTAAAAGTGGTGAGGCGTTTGCACAGGAACACAACATCGAACTGTTCGCCCATACCAAGGTTGAGCATGTCGACGTGCAAGCTCAGCAAGTGGTCGCCAACGGCCAAACCTATCCTTATTCCAAACTGGTGTTTGCGACAGGCGCGAAAGCCTTTGTGCCGCCAATATCTGGTGGTGCAGCACCTGAGGTGATAACGCTGAACTCGCTACAAGAATATCAATTAGCGGAAGAGCAAATTAGCCGCGCGGAACGAATTCTAGTAATGGGTGGTGGTTTGATCGGCGTCGAGATCGCCATGGATCTCGCAACCAGTGGTAAAGCCGTTACGGTGGTTGAGCCAAATCCCCGTTTGCTCGCTAACTTGATTCCTGAATTTGTTGCATTGCGGCTGGAGAATCAACTTAAGCAGCAAGGTATTCAACTTGCCTTAGAGACTGGAGTTGTCGCGATCAATCACTCGGATGATTCGCTGGTGGCAAGCTTGAGCAAAGGTAAGGAAATCGAAGCCGATGTAGTGATTTCAGCTGCGGGTTTACGTGCTAACACTTGGTTAGCGAAGGCTTGTGGGTTGAGTGTCAATAAAGGCATCGAGGTGGATGCTCGATTACAGACATCAGCAGCCAATGTGTTCGCATTAGGCGATTGTGCTGAGATCCAAGGTCGAATGATGCCGTACCTCCAACCGATCGTGCTAAGTGCCAATGCTTTGGGCAAACAACTACTGGGGCAAGAAGCAGAGTTGAAACTACCGCCCATGATGGTAAAGGTCAAAACGCCGAGCTACCCAATTCAATTGGCAGGCGATTTTAGTTCGGTGACGAACTGGAGCGTGCAGATTTCTCAAACTGGCATTGCCGCGAAAGCAGAAGATGAAAATAGCCGACTCATGGGCTTCGTCGTGACGGGAGAACAAGTTACGCAAGCATTTCCATTGCTTCGAGAGTTGTCTCAAGCCGGTCAGGCTTAACCGATTCAAACGAAAAGAATTGTAATTAGAGAGGGTATTATTATGTCGCATCTACGAATTCCTAAAGACTGGACTGTTCAACGTTCAACGCCTTTCTTCACTAAAGACAATGTGCCACCAGCGCTACTGACTCATCACAATACCGCTGAGGGAGTGTTTGGACAGCTTTGCGTCATGGAAGGGCAAGTGACTTACTACGGCTTTGCTGATGAAAATGCCACAGAAGCAGAAGTAGTGGTGGTGATTAATGCAGGCCAGTTTGCTACAAGTCCACCGCAGTACTGGCACCGCATTGAGATGAGCGATGATGCTCAGTTCAACATCAATTTCTGGTCGAACAAGGACAAGAGTGGGCAAGCGATGTTCCATGCTAAGCAGTAGTAAACCTTTTTAAGTGCTTTGACTGTTATGATAATCGTCAAGTAAAGGGGTGTAGAAGACGCAATAAACGAACTGAAATACTGGATCATCGAGACCGTGGAAAGAGAAATCACGAGTAATGATTTCAATTCTTTAGTAGCATGTTACGAAACATTTCAGTCAGGTGAACTAAGGGAAGCGTGCAATGGAAAAACAACGA
>NZ_JAWOTA010000022.1:0-74614 GCF_033338635.1 Vibrio sp. Vb1755
TGCTCAGTCAAACATCGGTACGATGCTAGCGTTGTATGGCGCAGAAGGCTTAAAAGCGATGAACCTACCAGGTGAAGTGACCATCATCGGTATGATCCTTCTAACCGCGTCTGTAAACCTACTTATTGGTTCGGCATCGGCAAAATGGGCTTTAATTGGTCCAATCCTAGTGCCAATGCTAATGGCGGTTGGTATCTCGCCTGAGCTGTCTCAGGCGGCTTACCGTGTGGGTGACTCTGTATCGAACATCATTTCGCCTCTAATGGTATTTTTCCCTCTTGTTGTGGTTTACTGTCAGCGTTATGTGAAGTCGGCTGGTATCGGTACGCTTGCGTCACTAATGATGCCATTCTCGATCGCAATGCTGATCGGTTGGTCTATCTTCCTAGTTGCTTATTGGATGGTAGGTATCCCGTTAGGCATTCAAGCTCCTTACACTTACACAATGTAAAAACGTGTAGGGTGTGAAAGCCACTAATTGGCAGCCGAAAAGCGCAGGTCTTCGATCTGCGCTTTTTTGTTCTCGCACAACAAACATCGATAGGTCTTGTAACTAGGTTTTTTGGGGTTGCAGACTTTGTCCCGTGATGTGTTGCTGTAGTGAAACCGAAGTTGGTGATAAAATTCCTGACTTCAATCGTTTTTTGTTTCTTTGGAGCCTCCTTTGTCTAACCATCCGTTTTCCCCTCAAGATGAATTGTTTATGCGCAGAGCGATGGAGCTTGCTGAGCAAGCAGAAGCTGAGGGGGAAGTACCTGTTGGCGCAGTGCTTGTCAAAGATGGTGAAATTATCGCTGAGGGGTGGAATCGCTCTATTGGTACTAATGACGCTACCGCACATGCTGAGATCCAAACGCTGCGTAAAGCAGGCCAAAAGCTAGAAAATTACCGCCTTCTGGATACGACGTTATATGTAACACTTGAGCCATGCCCAATGTGTGCCGGAGCCTTATTGCATAGCCGCGTTAAGCGGGTTGTTTTTGGAGCGCCAGATTTAAAAGCTGGAGCAGCAGGAACAGTGCTTAATTTGTTTGAAAGCCAAGCCGCTTACCATTACGCCTTAGTTGAAAAGGGGCTGCTAGAAGATGAGTGCCGTACTCAGCTACAAGCGTTTTTTAAGCGCCGCCGAAAGGAAATTAAAGCGAAGAAGCAAGCGCAAAAAGCATTAGAAAATGGAGAGAGCGAACAAGGTAGTAGGAGTAGTGAGGGCTAGCAAACACCTACAACGTGGTAGATGTTTGCTTGGACGCACTAGTGATTGACTAAATGTACAAAAACACGATTACGTGAACTTACTTTCTTTTTCATACATGTCAGTTTACGTTTACGTCGGATAGCAGCTACTGTGTTATTTAAACGCTTTGACTGCACTCTACGTCTTCTCATATTCAAAACCTCCTGCAGACAAGACTTATACCAGTAAAGTGCGGCTCATCGATGCTTGGCAATAGGCTCGATAATCGCACTAAACATTGTATGGTTTAAACGTTCTTCATTTGACTTCTGCATTGCACAGAGCCAGCAAACAATTTCAATACGATGCTTAATAATAGGAGTGACGTTATTTCGGCAGAGTGTAGCCGAAAGCGCCGCTTCATCAAGTGAGCTAAACCATGTGGTTGTAAAGTAATCTGTTACAAAGCAATCAGTTTTACTAACGATGAAGAAAAGGCGACCAACCAAAGGAATGGTTGAGTGTGGTTGGTGTCACTCAGAATATTGGAGTCTAGATAAGTTTTCGTTAGGACTCAACAAAAATGACGAGCTTCATAGGCTCGTCATTTTTTAGTTTACCGCGGGTTTATTCTTCAATGCTTTCTTGTTCGGTGTCTTCTTCAACCGTGACGTCAGAAGCGCCAGAGACTTGTTCTACGACGGTCTCTACTGCGCCCGATATCAAAATGTCGGGGTTGAGCGGCGGAATCACTTGCAAGTCATCGCTATTCTCATCAATCGCTGGCTGTTGGCTGACATGACCAATGATGGATTGGTAGTAACGTCGAATATTTTCTACGTAATTACGCGCTTCATCGCCTCTGGCGTACCCATAGCGAGTTTGGCTGTAATAGCGCTTCTGACGCAGTAAAGGCAGCCTATCTTTTACATCGGCCCAAGCGTTCGGATCGCCACCTTGTGCTTTGGTGAGTCGTCGTGCGTCCATCATGTGGCCGTAACCAATATTGTATGAAGCTAACGCAAACCATATTTTTTCATGCTCGTTGATGCTATCAGGCACGCGACCTACAATGCGACGTAAGTACTCGACACCACCACGAACAGATTGCTCAGGGTCTAAACGGTTTGTTACCCCGACGCTTTTCGCTGTTGGCAGAGTAAGCATCATCATCCCCCTAACACCCGTTGGCGATTTTGCTGTTGGTTTCCAGTGTGACTCTTGATAAGCCAATGCTGCAATTAATCGCCAGTCGAACTCTTCGCTGTATTTTTGGAATAAAGGTGCCCATTTAGGCAATTTGTCATC
This sequence comes from Vibrio sp. Vb1755, assembly GCF_033338635.1. Lineage (NCBI taxonomy): Bacteria > Pseudomonadati > Pseudomonadota > Gammaproteobacteria > Vibrionales > Vibrionaceae > Vibrio > Vibrio sp. Vb1755. The sequence continues at coordinate 2,483 of NZ_JAWOTA010000022.1, forward strand.
CAGAGCTCGAATGAATGCGCGAGTATCAACGTAGTCAAATGCTTCAATATGACCAATGTACTTTTCTTCGAGAGTGGACAGTTCTCCTGATTGTTTGATGTTACCGAAAAACTCTATCAGCATCGCATACAAGCTTTCGTCTTCAGAACGTCGAGTAAACCAAGACACTGGTTGATCTTCTGTAAGTTCAAACGCGAGCGCAAGATCGGGGTAAAGGCGTTGAGCTAGGGAAAGTTCTACCGAATCAGTCACAGTAAAACGTAACTCACCCGTCGATACGTATTTGAGTAAGTCTCTCGTGTCAGCATCACCAACAATTTCAAACTGAAGTTCTGGATACTGCTTCTTTAACGCTGTTAGGGTCGGAACATATTGCGATTGTTCAACGATCTTTAATGTTTGAGCGCCTGCATTTGTATCTTCGTCGGACTCGTCGTCTTTCGAGGCTTGGTATTCAATGAGTTGTTCGATATCACGTGGTCGAAGTTGCCCTTTTTTATATACCACTTGTTGGCTTACATAATAATAGGCAGGGCCTGGTCTAAATCGTTTGACTGCTTGTGACGTTTGATTTAAACCCGTAGCGATGATATCGATATCTCCTTTCTTAAGAGCAGGAAAAAGCTCAGCCTGGCGAAAGGCTGGTTTAATCTCGAGTTTGACGCCGAGCTGCTCCGCAAACTGACGCGCCAATTCGTAATCCAACCCTGCGGGACCATCGGGACCTATGTAGTAGGAAAGCTGATTGTTTAGCGTGCCAACACGAAGCACACCACGTTCTTGAATTTTTTCAAATTCACTTTTGGGCTCCGACTCAATCTGGCAAGCTGAGAGCAAAAGAACAGAAACTAAAATTAGAGCACTGCGCTTGAGCCGGTTGAAGTGACTTATTTGCATTAATAGGTACATCTTGGAAAATTTCTATTTGCCTTTATATCAAAGCGAGCTCATGGGGCAAAGTGAATCACACACTTATAACGTGACATTGTGTGTTTTATCGACATTTTAGTTGTAATTCAAATTTGACAAAAAAAATGACGCAAACGGTTGCTTTTGGTGTTACATCACAAAAACAATTACTATATAATGCGCTCGCAATGACGAGGTGGAATCGGCATAGGTTCGACAGGGCTTATTTTAAGTGTCTGAATTTATTCCAATATCACCTTAATCAATTGCATAAGAGACCTAAGCACATGAGAATTTTGCGTGGCTCCCCAGCTCTTTCTGAGTTTCGTGTTAATAAACTACTGGAACTTTGTCGTGAACAAGATCTGCCTGTAACTGGCATTTATGCCGAGTTTATGCACTTTGCCGATCTAAAGTCAGACCTTGATGACCAAGAGTTAGAAAAACTTGAAAAGTTACTAACTTACGGCCCAACCATCGAAGAGCATGAGCCTGAAGGTCTTCTACTTCTTGTCACGCCTCGTCCTGGCACTATCTCGCCTTGGTCTTCTAAATCTACCGATATCGCTGTTAACTGTGGTCTGGATAAAGTGAAACGTCTAGAGCGTGGTACGGCTTATTATGTCGAGTCTTCAGTTGTTCTATCAGAAGCTCAAGCTGACGCTGTTAAAGCGTTAATTCACGACCGCATGATGGAAACAGTATTCACAGAATTTGAAGCCGCATCAGCATTATTTACTGTTGCAGAGCCTAAGCCTGTCGCACATGTTGATATCTTAGCTGGCGGTCGTCTTGCGCTTGAAGAGGCAAACGTTTCCCTTGGCTTGGCACTCGCAGAAGATGAAATTGATTACTTGGTAGAGAACTTTACTAAGCTTGGGCGTAACCCAAACGACATTGAATTGATGATGTTTGCTCAGGCGAACTCAGAGCATTGTCGCCACAAAATTTTTAACGCAGATTGGACTATCGACGGGGTAGATCAACCTAAGTCTTTGTTCAAAATGATCAAAAACACTTTTGAAACGACACCTGACTATGTACTGTCTGCATACAAAGACAACGCAGCCGTTATGACAGGTTCTAAAGCGGGGCGTTTCTTCCCTGACCCTAAATCTCGTCAATACACGTACCACCATGAAGATACGCACATCTTGATGAAGGTAGAAACGCACAACCACCCAACGGCAATCTCTCCATGGCCGGGCGCATCGACTGGCTCAGGCGGTGAAATTCGTGACGAAGGCGCGACGGGTATCGGCGGTAAGCCAAAAGCGGGTCTGGTTGGTTTTACAACCTCTAACTTACGTATTCCTGGTTTTGAACAGCCATGGGAAACCGACTTCGGCAAGCCGGGTCGTATTGTGAATGCGTTAGACATCATGCTTGAAGGCCCTCTTGGCGGCGCGGCATTCAACAACGAATTTGGTCGTCCAAATCTATTGGGTTACTTCCGTACTTACGAAGAAAAAGTCACTTCTCATGCGGGTGAAGAAATTCGTGGTTACCACAAACCAATCATGATTGCTGGTGGTATGGGTAACATCCGCGATGAACACGTACAGAAGAAAGAGATCCCTGTAGGTGCGAGCCTAATCGTACTTGGTGGTCCGGCAATGAACATCGGTCTTGGTGGTGGTGCGGCATCTTCCATGGCATCTGGTCAGTCAGCAGAAGATCTGGACTTCGCTTCGGTACAGCGTGAAAACCCAGAGATGGAACGTCGCTGTCAGGAAGTGATCGACCGTTGTTGGCAGTTAGGCGACGATAACCCAATCGCATTTATCCACGATGTGGGTGCAGGCGGTATCTCTAACGCATTGCCTGAACTTGTCGACGACGGTGAGCGTGGCGGTAAGTTCCAATTACGCGATGTACCAAACGATGAGCCGGGCATGAGCCCACTGGAAATCTGGTGTAACGAATCACAGGAACGTTACGTTCTAGCGGTAGCGCCAGAAAACATGGAAGCATTCGACGCCATCTGTAAGCGTGAACGCGCACCGTATGCAGTGGTGGGTGTGGCGACAGAAGAGCGTCATCTAACGCTAGAAGATTCTCACTTCGACAATACGCCAATCGATATGCCAATGGATATCCTGCTTGGTAAGCCACCGAAGATGCACCGTGACGCAACCACACTAAAAGTGGAAAGCCCTGCCATTGTTCGTGATGGTATTGAGCTTAATGAAGCAGTGGATCGCGTACTTCGTCTTCCTGCTGTTGCAGAAAAAACATTCCTAATTACTATCGGTGACCGAACAGTAACGGGTCTGGTTGCTCGTGATCAAATGGTTGGTCCTTGGCAGGTACCAGTAGCAAACTGCGCAGTAACAGCGGCAAGCTACGACACTTACCATGGCGAAGCAATGTCGATGGGTGAGCGCACGCCAGTGGCATTACTAGACTTTGGTGCATCGGCTCGCCTAGCAGTTGGTGAGTCACTAACGAACATTGCGGCAACAGACATCGGTGATATTAAACACATTAAACTGTCTGCGAACTGGATGTCTCCAGCGGGTCACCCAGGTGAAGATGCGGGTCTTTACGAAGCAGTGAAAGCGGTTGGTGAAGAATTGTGTCCTGCGTTAGGTTTGACTATCCCAGTTGGTAAAGACTCCATGTCGATGAAAACCAAGTGGGAAGAAAACGGCGAGAGCAAAGAAGTCACTTCTCCACTGTCGCTAGTTATCACGGCATTTGGTCGTGTGGAAGACGTACGTAAGACCGTGACTCCACAACTACGCACTGACAAAGGAGATACCTCTCTAGTTCTTGTTGACTTGGGTAACGGAAAAAACCGCTTAGGTGCGACAGCATTGGCACAAGTATACAAACAGCTGGGTGACAAACCTGCTGACGTAGATAATGCAGAGCAGCTAAAAGGCTTCTTTGATGCAATACAAGCGTTAGTACGTGATGACAAGCTGGTGGCTTACCACGATAAAGGCGACGGCGGTCTGTTTGTAACGCTTGCTGAGATGGCGTTCGCGGGTCACTGTGGCGTAAAAGCGAACATCGCAGAGCTGGGTGATGATGCGCTAGCCGTTCTATTTAACGAAGAGCTAGGTGCGGTTGTTCAAGTTAAGAGTGATGATTTAGATTCAGTTCTATCTACTCTGGCGGCAAACGGCTTAGAGGCATGCTCACATGTGATTGGTTCTGTTGAAGCTTCAGACGACTTTGTTATCACTTCTGGTGATGCTGTTATGCTTGAACGTTCACGTACCGAACTACGCGTTATCTGGGCTGAAACAACGCATAAGATGCAAGGTCTACGTGATAACCCAGCGTGTGCAGACCAAGAGCACGAAGCTAAGAAAGATAACTCTGACCCGGGTCTAAACGTTAAGCTCAGCTTCGACGTAAATGAAGACGTTGCAGCACCGTACATTGCGAAAGGTGCTAAACCTAAGATGGCAATTCTACGTGAGCAGGGCGTTAACTCCCACGTCGAAATGGCAGCAGCGTTTGACCGAGCTGGTTTTGAAGCAACCGACATCCATATGAGCGATATCCTAACGGGCCAAGCGGTACTGGATGAATACCATGGCCTAGTAGCTTGTGGTGGCTTCTCTTACGGCGACGTACTAGGTGCGGGTGAAGGTTGGGCTAAGTCTATCCTGTTTAACGCACAAGCTCGTGAACAGTTCCAAGCCTTCTTCAACCGTGAAGAGACGTTCTCTTTAGGTGTATGTAACGGTTGTCAGATGCTATCAAACCTGAAAGAGCTGATCCCAGGTGCAGACTTGTGGCCACGTTTTGTGCGCAACGAATCTGAGCGTTTTGAAGCGCGCTTTAGTCTAGTTGAAGTTCAGAAATCTGACTCTGTATTCTTCGACGGAATGGCTGGTTCGCGCATGCCAATCGCGGTTTCCCACGGTGAAGGGCGTGTAGAAGTACGTGATGCAGAGCACCTAGCAGCGATTGAAGCATCAGGTACGGTTGCGGTTCGTTACGTGGATAACCTCGGTAACCCAACACAACAATACCCGAACAACCCGAATGGTTCGCCAAACGCGATTACCGGTTTAACAACAGCAGACGGTCGCGTAACTATCATGATGCCTCACCCAGAGCGCGTATTCCGCACAGTTGCAAATTCTTGGGCTCCGGAAGGTTGGGGTGAAAATGGCGCTTGGATGCGTATGTTCCAAAATGCCCGTAAGAATATCGGTTAATTAACCAAAGGTTAATCTAGCTTAAGTAAAGCGCTGGTTGAGAGACCAGCGCTTTCTTTTTTCTTATCACTCTTTTTTCTTCGTCGCTCTTTCTAGTGACTTGGCGAAACGTTGCTTTGTTCTGCCTCTTCTTTGTCATCTATTATCTAGCGTAAAAAACTTGCAGCGTTTAGATTACTTTTATGCTCTAATACCGCGCTTACCAAGGGATGGTGTTAAACAGCTCAGCTTAGATGGAGTTATCAAGTTGACCGAATCCCTGATTGATCCCTAAATCCCTTAGGAAATGAAAGAAATGTCTAAGAATCCAAAATTTGCTATCCGCGTCACTGAAAAACGTAACGGCTGGAGCGCAGAAATCACTCGCCAAGTGACATCTCGTAAGACTGTAGTATCAAAGCGTGAAACAGGCTTTGACAGCGAAGAGAAAGCACAAGCTTGGGCTGAACAAGAACTGGCTGGATTTATCCAAAACCAAGTGGTTCGTAACGAGCGTAAAGCAGCGCAACGTCAAGAGCGTGAAGCAGAACAACTAGCGGCAAAAGTTCGTAAAGAAGAAGCCCGCAAAGCACGTGAAACCGAAGTAGACACTGACGAAGAATAAGTTTAAATCGGTGAGATGGTGACGTTACCCATCAAACAAATAGTGAAAATGCCCTGAGTTTTGTCTCAGGGCATTTTTTATTTATATCGGCTAAAAACAATCCGACGATACGGACAAGCTAAACGTGCCGTCTTCAGGGGCTGCAAATTGTTTATTGCCAGGAAGAAGGTGAGGGTTATTAGCATAAGTGCGATGTGTCGATTTGACCTTTGCAGAATGTCTTTCCGGTAAATCAAAGTGTTGTAAGCCGTCAGATAGATCGTTTGCTTCACCGTAGTCGAAATGTGTTGCGACGTCTTTGGGCTGCTTGGCGTAACGACAGTGATCCGGCTTACCATCTTCGTGCCAAGTTAAAGAGTTAGTTTTTGCATCTAGATTCAGGTTATTTGCTGTTGGCTGTGCGTAAAAATCTTCTGAAACTTGGTGCTTGCTTTGTTCTTGTAAGTAGTCTGCAATGTTCTCAGAAGCTTGCGCTAGGCTACCTACAGGGAAGAAGCAAATCAGAAGAAGCCGTGTTTTTAGATTGTTCATAATGTGTATGCAAGCAAAAGGAAATGATAATACTGATAAATAAAACGGCGTGCAATTATGGCCATTGGATACGATATAACAGGGCAGTTAATGTCTGCCCTGCATCTTTTAGGTATGGTTAGTATTGATAAGTGAGGTGCAGTTTGACTTCGCGACCAGGCGAAGGCACGCCATTAGATAGGTATGCTTCGTAGTAACGATCGGTTAAGTTTTTCACAACCGCGCCAACGCTCAAGCCTTCGACTTGTTGTATTTCCCAAACCACGTAAGCGTTTTGTAGCGTGTATTGCTCACTTGGCGATTTCACTTTTAAATTATTACCGCTTGCCTTGGTTTTGGTTTGCGCATCATACCAACGGACTTCCCAGCCCGTACGTAAACCAGGAATCCATTCGTAACCTAAACCCAGATTAATGTTTAATGGCGGTACATCAGGATGATCATCATCTGAACCTGTAGAGTCAGATAGGCTACCTTTGTTTTTGCCGCGAATGTAACTTGCTGAGAAATTACTGTAGAAATCTTCAATCCGGTATTGTGAAATTAGCTCAAAGCCATAGTTTTTAAAGCCATCTAGGTTTGTATTCCAGCTTTGTAACTCAGTAGTATTTTTGTCGAGGTTTTCGCCCGTTCGTATATCAACTGTGTCGCTAACATCGTTATAGAACATAGTTAACTCTGTTGCGAGGTTATCGCGAGAGTTCACCAGCCCTTCCGTTAAGTTGATAACGCTTGCTTGATAAGCATGGATACGAGACACGTCCAGATTCAAAGCAGTAGCCGTAGCGGTAGCTCGCGCATATTGCACTGAGTAGATGTTATCAACGGTTGGTGCTTTTAAAGCGTAGGCGTAGGAGGCGTTTAAACGCGTATTATTGCTCGCATCAAAGTCGATATCCAAACGTGGGCTAAAGCCTTTATGCGTCGTTTCACCGTAGTTATGTCCGGCAGCTGGATCATTATAATCCGGCGCTGCGTTCCCTTTTCCTTCACTCTTGATGTATTCGTAACGCAGAGAAGGTGTGATTGTTAGGCGGTCTGTTGCTTGATAGTGATCAGCAATGTAAGCGGCATAAATTGACTGCGTGCCAGATGGTTCGTAGTAAGGGGTGTACCAACCGTAGTTTTTCGCTTCATTACTGTCGTATGATGCGTTGAATACTAACGAGTCTCTATCGGTTTTTTGATATTGAAGCCCAGTGACTAGAGTGTGATCTCCGAATTGCGCTTGGTTAAACACATCAACGTAATCACGCTCGTAACTCAGCCATGACTCATGACCGTAACTGCCAACAGAAACGAACATTTTCTCGAATGCTACGTCAGGGCGAACCCAATGACGATCGTTTTCGGAACGTGCCATTTTGATATTGAAATCAATATACGGGTTAGTCGGCATGTAGTGGTAAGAGATGGTCGTGGTGTTGTCCGTGTATTTGTTATCGACGGTGTAAGCGTATTGGGCTTTTTCTAATGAGCCGTATTTCTTGATATTGTATTCGGTGATGTTAGGCATTTTTCCGCGGCGGTTAGCCCAAGGTTTACGACCTTCATCTTTGTAGCGAGTGTGGCTAATTTCAAACTCGTGATCGTTGTTTTCATAACCGACCTTTACGAGCATGTTTTCTTGCTCATAACCTGAGTAATCCAGCGTTTCACCACCTCCGACTTTAATGTCATCAGAATCTTTTACCGAGCCATTCGCTAGAAAATAAAAACCAGTATCGTTTTTACCATAGAGTGTTAGCGTGTAGGCGTTCTCATCGCCGTTGGTGTTGTATGCACTTGAGATGCGAGCACCAAAGTTTCTTTCGCCGTACAGGAGATCATCGACACTTTTGGTTTTAATGCGAATGGAGCCACCAAACTTCCCGTTGAGTGCTCGATAGTCGTGCGCGCCCTTGATAATTTCTGCTTCGCCAATTAAGAACGGATCAAAAAAGAAGGTACCGTAGCGGTATTGTTGAAAGCCAATTGGAGCGCCATCGACAAACACGGCGATATCGCTTGGATCATCAAAACCACGAATGTTAATACGTTCGCCACCAGAACGACCGCCACCATCTATTGATGCACCGGGAACGGCATCGATCATTGAGGCAAAATTAGAGTACTGTTGCTCTTCAATCTCTGACCAATTAATGGTGGTTTGCGCAGGCTCAGCAATGGTAATGGGTTTGGCATAACGAACGCCTATGACTTCAAGCTCTTCATTTGGCGCTGTCTCGGCATATGAATAAAGAGGGAAGAGCAAAGCCAGTGAAATGAGATTTACTTTGAATGGATGACTTTTTAATCGTTTCATATTGATGATTTATAGTGTTTTTATGAAGCTCGGATTATAAGAACATTATTACGATTAATAAATGATAATGAGATTAATTATCAAATGTGTTTTTGCGACGGATTGTAAAGTTTTTTATCCATTCGTGGAAACTGCGATGAGTATCGTTAGCGTACATAAAACAAAAAGCCCAGCATCATGGACGCTGAGCTTATTGGCTTTAAACAAGATAGTGCGAGCACTGTTGCTCCTTTTGAGCTAATCAGGCGCCTACTTGATAGGAATTACTGAGTTTCTAACGGTATCTGTCCGGTTGTCAGCGGCTCGGCATCGAATTCAGTGAGGCCTTCAATATAGCTTTCGACTGCTTGCTCTAAAGCATTATCACCTTGGTTAAAATAGGCAAGGTGGAAAATTGCATCGCCTTCGTTCACCAATGGTAATGTTTGTTGACCGATAACCAAACCACGCTTCGGGGCTTTTAGTTCTATCTCATCATGACCAAGAGGAGAGCTAATATAAGCGAGCGTTTCACCTTGTTCTACTTTGTCTCCCAGATTAACGACAGTACGCAAAATGCCGTTACCTGACGCGCGAACCCAGCTGGTGGACTTCGCTATGATAGGCTCAGGCAGCTTTTTCCTGCTCGCACGCAACATACCAATGGCTTGCATTACGCGCCGAACCCCGAGTACACCAGCGCTGATCGAAAGTGGATCAAAGCGCAATGCTTCGCCAGCCTCGTAGGTGAGCACTGGAATATCACATTTTTCTGCTTCACTGCGTAAAGAGCCATCACGCAATGCTGAATCAACAATCACTGGCGTTGCAAATGCTTGAGCAATACGCAGAGTTTCTGGGTTGCTTAAGTTTGCGCGGATCTGTGGCAAGTTCGTGCGATGAATTGCCCCTGTGTGTAGATCCAAAATGTAGTCACAACGCTTGGCAATGTTGTTAAAGAACCCGTGTGCCATACGAGATGCAAGTGCGCCTTTTTCACTGCCAGGAAAGCAACGGTTGAGATCTCGTCGGTCGGGCAAGTAACGAGATTTATGGATGAAACCAAAAACGTTAACGATAGGTACTGCAATGACAGTGCCTTTCAGTTTTTGTGGATCCAGTTGGTTAATGATCTGACGAACGATTTCTACGCCATTAAGCTCATCACCATGGATAGCAGCATTCACCATTAACACTGGTCCTTCTTGTTTCCCATGGATGATTTCCACAGGAATAGATAAAGGCGAATGTGTATATAGCTTCGCTGCTTCAAATTCGATCTCTAATCGTTGTCCTGGTTGTATTTGATGTCCTAAGAGCTCAAACACTTTGCTTTTTTTACTTCTGGCCATAAACCATCTCTGTCAAATGCGTCATCAGCAATGTAACAATTGCTGCAAAATCGCACTAATCATTCTCATTAAGGACACGACAAATTACTTTAATCGTCATGCGTGAAATTTTGGTATGTGTGAAGTTTTTGTTTTCAATATGATCTTTTCTATCAGTTTAATACATAACAAGCCATAGAGAAGAGAGCGCAATAATAGCCTTAAAAAATGTGACTGTATTAAAAATAATACTGTTCATGGAGGACAAAAAAACGGACTTTTAACCCTACTTTTTATCCGATAATATCCGCGCCGAATTTGAGGTTTCACACTTTCTAACTAGAGGTTTTGATGAAAAAGGCAATTGCTAAAATTGGTGCATTGACTGCGGTAGCAGTTTCACTTTCAGGTTGCGTAGGTAGTAATGCCGTGACAGGTTATGTCATGGGGTTTAACTTGAAAGCTGTTGACAACCGTTACGCTCGAGGTGGCCTAAATATGCTTTTAGCGCCTGTTTATGGTGTCGCGATCGCAGCGGATTATATCGTGTTTAACTCTCTAGAATTTTGGACGGGTAAGAACCCGTTAAATGGTAAGCCACATATCTTCGATACAAAGGTAGATACTTACATTGATGTCAATCACCAGTTAGATAAGTCGTTAACGACGGCACCAATCGCACCATTAGCGGATAACCGTGTCATTGAGCAGGGGCGAATGCAGCAAATCGATGAGAACACTGTTCAAATGGATATTACTTACAGTAACGGTGAAAAGGCGACACTCATGGGTGTACGCGATGGTGAGTTTGTTACTTACTACATTGATGGTGAAGTTGCTGCACAAACCTCAATGGATGAATTAGCCGCTTACGCGCAAAACCGTGTGTAGTTGGGTTCAACTAAACCAAAAAAAGGGTGCCGTATGGCACCCTTTGTCATTTTTCGTGATTGAATTATGCTTTCTCTGGAATCGCTTCTAAAAGCGCGACCATCTGATCCCAGTACAACTGAACAGTATCAATCTTCACTTTCTCATCTGGAGAGTGAGGGAATTTTATTGTTGGACCGAAAGAAACCATATCCATGTGTGGGTATGGTTCTTTAAATAGGCCACACTCAAGACCAGCATGGATGACCATGATGTTCGGCTTATGACCGTAAATGCCTTCATACATATCACGGAAAATTGCCATGATCTCGGAATCTGCATCTGGCTTCCAGCCAGGGTAAGCGCCTGAGAACTGAATTTGTGCGCCTGCTAGCTCAGTAATCGAGCGCAGCATGCTTTCCACTTGGCTACGGCCAGAGTCAATGAGAGAACGAATCAAGCAAAGCACGGTGACTTTATTTTCTTCTGTGCTGATCACACCAACGTTTAGAGAAGTTTCAACAACGCCTTCCACCTCATCACTCATACGGATTACGCCGTTTGGACAAGCGTTAAGTGCCGCAATGAATCGTTGCTGATCGGCGATTGAAAATACTTGCGCGTCAGTCGTGATCGCTTCATTAAAGGTTACGATACCTGTTTCGATTTTACCCAATTCAGTTTTAAGCAGCTCAGTGTAGTGGTTGAACAGCTCAGCAAGTTTGTCTTGGTTTTCGACAGGAAGCGCGACAGTAACAAACGCTTCGCGAGGGATTGCATTACGTAAGCTACCACCACGGAATTCGACTAAACGTAAATCAAGCTCTTGAGCATGACCGGCAAGGAAACGACCAAGTAATTTGTTGGCATTACCGCGACCTGTGTGAATGTCACAACCTGAGTGACCACCTTTTAGGCCTTTCAGCGTCAGTTGGCGTGTTACAAAACCTGCAGGCGTTGATTCTCGAGAAATATCGAAAGTCATGGTGCCATCAACGCCACCTGCACAACCCATGTAGACTTCGCCTTCTTGCTCAGAGTCTGTATTTAGAAGAATCTCACCCTCTAACCAACCAGCTTCAAGGCCAAATGCGCCAGTCATGCCTGCTTCTTCATCAATCGTCAGCAGAACTTCGAGTGGACCGTGCTTAATATCTTTAGATGCCAATACAGCAAGGCAAGAAGCCATACCAATACCGTTATCTGCACCAAGCGTCGTGCCTTTCGCAGTTACCCATTCGCCATCGATGTAAGGCTGGATTGGATCTTTGGTGAAGTCGTGTTCAGTGTCTTCGTTTTTCTGCGGCACCATGTCGATGTGTGCTTGAAGTACAACAGCCTTCTTATTTTCCATTCCTGGTGTCGCGGGCTTTTTGATGAACACGTTACCAGTTGGATCACGGCGAACGTCAAAGCCTTGCTCTGTTGCCCAGTTGATAATGTACTGTGCTAATGCTTCTTCATGTTTCGATGGATGAGGGATAGAACAAATCTTATCGAAAAACTGCCAAAGTGGAGCAGGTGATAAGGTACTGATCTCAGAATGGAACTCAGACACGGAGGACTCCTTTTGATGTGCTTTGCCAAATATATACCGTAAAAATATTGTCAAGGTAGCATTAAATGCTAGACGATTTGGCCTTCAAATTGCCGTTAGCATACCACCAGATAAGGAGTACGAGTAGTCGCGATCACAAGGATTTCTCTCAGAACTGTCACAGTTTGTGAATACAATAACAAGCACTATGTGTTCTCTATCATACATTCTGAAAGTGGCTTTATTTTTTAATTCATAAAATTGTAATTTAATTACATATAAACTTTGATAAAGGTCAATTTATGTATTTTTTGTGATTCCAATCACTAAAATGCTTGTAATTAAATTTCTTGGTGGTATATTTGTAACCAGCTTCTGAGAGAAGAATGAAATGCTCAAAGGATGAGTCCGTTTTATCGCCTCCAAGGAACCGAGAAATCAACGAATGTTTAATTGATTTAAAAGGTGATAGTTATGAAAGGTTTACCAAGTACAATGTTCTGGAATAGCAAGTCTGTTTACACCGGTAACTTTGTATACCCAACAAGCTTTGGCTACTAAGTGAAGTCAACGCATGTGACTCGAACAGTTTGTTCACCCCTATAAATTGGAATTTTTTTTCAGTGATAGTGCTGACATGATTCACCGCCACCCACATTGGGTGGCGTTTTTTTATCTCTATTTTCTCTTCCTGACTCACTTATTGCCATCAAAGCCTTCTTCTATTCCCCATTCTTCGGTTTTATCGACTTTTCCATCAAATCTGTTAGATACCATGTTAAAAATGGGCCTTTTTCATCTGAAAGTTTAGTACATTGCTCAGTTTTTATTCTCTTTTAGGGAACTGTGTTATCTAGGTTACCTATTGTTTTGTAAGAATATATTCCTTTGCCTACTTTGATAGGTTAGAGAATGTGTTTCATATCCAAAGAAAAAAAACGCATTAGAGTGAAGATTCTATCTAGAATTTGCTATTTGATAACTTTATAATTCCCGCCAATCGATTACGCAACCGTTTACTTTTTTACCTTTACAGGATTCGATCATGCTCGAGAGGCTTTTTAAACTCAGTGAAAATGGCACAAATGTGCGTACTGAGATCATTGCAGGTGTTACGACCTTCCTAACTATGGCTTACATTATTTTTGTAAACCCAGCGATCCTGTCGGATACCGGTATGGACCGTGGTGCCATTTTTGTCGCGACTTGTCTTGCTGCCGCAATCGGCTGTTTTATTATGGGATTTGTTGCGAATTACCCAATCGCACAGGCACCAGGAATGGGCCTGAACGCATTTTTCACTTACTCTGTTGTATTGGGAATGGGTTATACGTGGCAAGTTGCGTTAGCGGCTGTATTTGTTTCTGGCCTTCTGTTTATTCTTTTAAGCGTATTTAAGATCCGTGAGTGGATTATTAACTCGATCCCGCATTCTCTACGAACAGGTATTTCAGCTGGTATTGGTCTTTTCTTAGCGTTTATCGCATTAAAAAATGCAGGTATCGTCGTTGATAACCCAGCGACATTAGTTTCTATGGGAGAGATCACATCATTGCCATCTGTATTGGCCGCGATTGGCTTCTTTCTTACGATTGCATTGGTTCACCGTGGTGTGAAAGGTGCGGTGATGATCGCCATTCTTGGCGTTACAGCGCTTGGTCTTCTATTTGGTGATGTGCAGTGGGGCGGTATTATGTCAACGCCACCAAGCATTGCGCCAACTTTCATGCAACTGGATTTCTCTGGTTTGTTTGAAGTAGGCATGATTTCCGTCGTATTTGCTTTCCTATTTGTCGATTTATTTGACACCGCAGGTACGCTCGTTGGCGTTTCTCAAAAAGCAGGTCTAACTGATGAGAATGGCAACATCCCTCGTTTAAACAAAGCGTTACTTGCAGACTCAACAGCAACGTCAGTAGGTGCATTACTTGGTACTTCTAACACGACATCTTATATTGAAAGCGTTTCTGGTGTGGCTGCGGGTGGGCGTACTGGTCTAACAGCCGTGGTTGTTGGTGTACTCTTCCTACTTGCTCTATTGTTCTCACCACTTGCGGGTATGATCCCTGCTTATGCAACGTCAGGTGCGCTATTCTATGTGGCGATCTTGATGCTGTCTGGGCTAGTAAGCATTGATTGGCGTGACCTAACTGAAGCGTCCCCAGTTGTTGTGACTTGTTTAGTTATGCCGCTAACATTCTCGATTGCAGAAGGTATCACGTTAGGCTTTATCGCATACGCGGCGATCAAGTTATTCAGCGGTAAGGGCCGTGAAGTGTCGATGAGTGTATGGGTGATGTCAGCCATCTTCATCGTTAAATACCTCGTCGGTTAATTTCTCGAGCAAAAAGCCAGTGTGGATTTATTCACGCTGGCTTTTTCTTTTTTTACGTTGTTCACAGAAGACGGTTTTTCTGCGGAATAGGCAGAGAATTTTGATATCACCGTTGGTATTAGCGGTGTGTTTCGGTAGAATAATCGTTTGCGCAGCTTGAAATCCTCGTCTCCAAACATTTTGGAGAAGTTAGTGAGCATTCCGCTTTTGAGTGACTTCGCTAGATTTTGAGGATGCATATTTTCAAATTATTAGGTTATTACAATGAGTAAAAAATTCATTATCACTTGGGATGCAATGCAGACTTACTGCCGTGAACTGGCTGAGAAACAAATGCCAGCTGAGCAATGGAAAGGAATTTGGGCGGTAAGCCGCGGCGGTTTGGTTCCTGGCGCTATTTTGGCTCGTGAACTGGGTATTCGTTACGTTGATACAATCTGTATTTCAAGCTACGACCATGATCATCAGCGCGATATGACGGTACTAAAAGCACCTGAAGGTGATGGCGAAGGTTACCTAATCGTTGAAGACCTAGTAGACAGTGGTGATACAGCGCGCAAACTACGTGAGATGTATCCAAAAGCGAAAATGATCGCTGTGTGTGCGAAACCATCAGGCAAAGAGCTGCTGGATGATTACGTTGTAGATATTGCTCAAGACACTTGGATCGAGCAGCCTTGGGATATGTCAATCCAGTATGCTGAGCCAGTAAACCGCAAGCAAAAATAAGCGCGGTTAAAGAATATTGAGAAGTGCCCCTTTATAGGGGCATTTTTTTTATTATGATATTAAATCATGCTAATAGCCTAGGGTTCTTCCTATGTCTGAAGACGTCAGTAAAAATCTTTCCGAAACTTTGTTCGTGAAACATAAGCAAGCAAAAGAAACCTCCGCGCTTACCCAGTACATGCCGACCAGTAAAAAAATACTTGATGAACGAGAAGCGCAGGGTGATCGTGCTTGGTATCGTCATTTGCGTCGCTTGCAATGGGCTTGGCAAGGATTGTCTCCGATCGAAATGGAAGGCGTACTGTCCAAAATTGCTTCATCATCTCACTCGCGAACCAATGATGATTGGTTAGACACTGTAATGGGTTATCACAGTGGTAACTGGACATTTGAGTGGATCAAGCTTGGTATGGATCATCAGAAGCGAGCAAATGAAATGCAAGGAGAAGAGGCAGCGGATGAACTCTTCACTGCTTCTTTGTGTTTTAGTATTGCAGGCTACCCACATTTAAAAAATGATAACTTGGCATCGCAGGCTCAAGTGCTGGCAAACAAAGCGTATTCTGACGGCGCAGAAAAAACTAAGTACACCATCAAGCAAATTGAAGTGCCTTACCAAAATCGCAAAATCATCGCGAACCTCCATTTACCAAGAACGGATAAACAGTTGCCAGTGGTCATGGTGAGCGCTGGTTTGGATACTCTACAAACCGACATGTGGCGTTTGTTCCGTAATCGTCTTGCACCGCGAGATATTGCGATGTTAACCGTAGACATGCCTTCGGTAGGGCATAGCTCTCATTGGCCCTTGACCGAGAATTCAAGTTGCCTACATCAAGCGGTATTGAATGAGCTTTACTCGCTACCTTGGGTTGATCATCACAAAGTGGGGTTAGTTGGGTTTCGTTTTGGTGGTAATGCCATGATCAGACTTTCTTTTGTCGAGCAGGAAAAGATCAAAGCTTGTGTCGCTCTAGGCGCACCCGTACATGATATTTTTACTTCCCCTCAGAAGTTACAAAAAATGCCGAAGATGTATTTAGATCTTTTGGCTTCCCGTTTGGGGAAAAATGCGGTTGATATTAATAGCATGGCAGGTCAGATGATGGCGTGGTCATTGAAGGTTCAGGGCTTCCTGAGCAGTCGAAAAACCAAAGTGCCTATTTTGGCTTTGAGTCTTGAAGGCGATCCAGTGTCGCCACACAGTGATAATCAACTTGTTGCTCTATTTAGCCAGTATGGTAGAGCGAAAAAAATCAGTTCCAAAACAATTACAAAAGGATATGAGCAATCCCTCGATTTAGCCATAAAGTGGCTAGAAGATGAATTATTAGGGTGACAATTCTCCTAAATTAGTTAAGAGTGATATATCTGAGCAAAAAATAAGCTCATGATAATTAAAAATAATAATCATTCTTGGGTGTTTACTTTTAACTATGAAAACGGAGATTCATATGTCAGAGACGACTCAGGGCCCGACTCACTTTCGCTTGATGTCAAAGTTGAAGGCGATAGGGCCTTACCTGCGCGAACCACAATCGCAAGAAGGGCGCTATTATTTTGATTGTTTATCTGTATGTGTAGACGACAAAAAATCGCCTGAGAAGCGTGAATTTTGGGGCTGGTGGATGGATTTGGAATCCATCGAGGGAGGCTTTACTGCTAAATATCATATTGGCAAGTACAACAAAGAAGGGCAATGGGTATCTGAAGCCCTTCCCAAAAAAGTGGTAGAGGAAGTGTATCTCACGCAGAGCACATTCCATCAAAAGCTGGTTGATACTTTAGAAGAACACTTCAAATTAGAAGTCGAATATCACACGGAGTCTTTCGATTTCGCTTAATTTGGTTGTTTTCATTTAATACCAAACAAAAAGGTGCGAAAACGCACCTTTTCTCTTGTTAATTCCCTATTTGATTGTTAAAACATCCTCTCTTTATTTGTTTTTCACTTCAGAAGACATCATGACAACGAATCAACAAAATGCAGTTGTTTCACAACCACAAACTGTCGTTGTGAAACTGGGTACAAGTGTGCTGACAGGCGGCACTCTGGCACTCGACCGTGCACACATGGTTGAGTTAGCACGCCAGTGTGCTGAGCTTAAAAAACAAGGCCATTCAATCGTAATGGTTTCGTCTGGTGCGATTGCAGCAGGCCGTGAGCATCTTGGTTACCCCGCATTGCCCAACGAGATGGCGAGTAAGCAGTTACTTGCCGCGGTGGGGCAGAGCCGCTTGATTCAAACATGGGAGTCTTTGTTTGGTATTTATGGTATCAAGATCGGCCAAATGCTACTAACCCGTGCCGATTTAGAAGATCGTGAGCGATTCCTTAACGCGCGTGACACTATTAATGCGCTCGTTGCGAACGATATTGTTCCTATCGTAAACGAAAATGATGCCGTTGCGACTAGCGAGATTAAAGTTGGCGATAACGACAACCTTTCCGCTTTGGTAGGCATTTTATGTGGTGCAGATAAGCTCTTGCTTTTAACGGACCAAAAAGGTCTGTTTACTGCTGATCCTCGTAAAGATCCGAACGCAGAGCTTATCAAGGAAGTAAAAACCATCGACGATACGCTGCGTAAAATCGCAGGTGGAAGCGGTACAACATTGGGTACTGGTGGTATGGCAACGAAGCTGCAAGCCGCAGACATCGCTCGCCGCGCAGGTATCGAGGTTATTATTGCTGCTGGTAGTGCGCCGAATGTTATCTTTGACTCTTTAAGTGCTGAACCTCAGGGCACGCGCTTCCTACCTTGCGCTGAAGCCTTAGAGAACCGTAAACGCTGGATTCTAGCGGGACCTGCGGCATCGGGCGACATCGTTATTGATGATGGTGCAGTCAATGCTGTGGTCGGCAAAGGCAGTAGCCTACTTGCTAAAGGGGTCATCAAAGTTAGTGGTGACTTCGCACGAGGCGAAGTGGCGCGTGTAACAAACACTCACGGTAAGTTGGTGGCTCGTGGCATCAGCGCCTACTCAAGTGATGACCTAACTAAAATTACTGGTAAGCACAGTAAAGATATCATCTCTATTTTGGGTCATGATTATGGCTCTGAGGTGATTCACCGCGATGATTTGGTCGTCATTCAGGAATAGAATTAGAGGGAAGCAAAGTGGATTTAACGAATATGGGTAAAGCTGCTAAAGATGCAGCTTTCGAATTAGCGACAGCGTCAACTGCGCAAAAGAACCAAGCATTAGCCATCATTGCTGATGAACTAGAAGCAAACTCTGCTGCTATTTTGGCGGCAAACGCTAAAGACATCGAACTTGGCCGTGAAGCGGGTTTAACCGATGCGCTGCTCGATCGCCTTTTGCTTAATGAAGAACGATTGACTGCAATTGCGAATGATGTTCGCAACGTCATTAGCCTGAACGATCCTGTAGGCAGCGAAATAGACAGTAAGGTACTGGAAAATGGGATGTCACTGTCTCGTCGTCGTGTGCCGCTTGGTGTCGTGGGCGTAATTTATGAAGCGCGTCCAAACGTAACCATTGATATTGCAGCGTTGTGCTTGAAAACCGGCAACGCAAGCATTTTACGTGGTGGCAAAGAGACCTTTTTCTCGAATATGGAATTAGTGAAGGTTATTCAGTCTGCGCTCGCAAAGGCGAACCTTCCAGCCGCTTCTGTGCAGTACATTGAAAAACCAGATCGTGAGCTTGTTTCTCAATTGCTTAAGTTGGACGATTACGTCGACATGATCATTCCACGCGGTGGTGCTGGCCTACACAAAATGTGTAAAGAAAACAGCACGATTCCGGTGATTATTGGTGGCTTTGGTATCAGCCATATCTTTGTCGACGAATCCGCTGATCTAGAGAAATCCCTGAATGTGGTTGAGAACTCTAAAGTTCAACGTCCATCTGCGTGTAACTCATTAGATACGCTGCTCGTGCATGAAAAAATTGCAGCGCAATTCCTACCAATGATCGTAGAGCGCATGAACGATAAAGTGACCTTCGTGATAGAGCCTAAGGCAAAAGCACTGATGGCTCAAGCAACACAAATTCGCGATGCTGTTGAAGGTGACTTTGATACGGAATGGTTGAGCTACACTCTTGGTGTGAAAGTTGTGTCTGATGTGAAAGATGCCATTGATCATATGCGTGTCCATAACGCGAGCCACTCAGATGCGATCATGACCAATAGTTTGGAAAACTCAGAACTGTTCATCAATTCTGTCGGTTCGGCGGCGGTTTATGTGAATGCTTCAACGCGCTTTACAGACGGTGCGCAATTTGGCCTTGGCGCAGAAGTCGCAGTATCTACGCAAAAGCTACATGCACGCGGTCCGATGGGCTTAGAAGAGCTAACTAGCTACAAGTGGGTTGGTAAAGCGAACTACTTAGCACGCAGTTAACACATTCGACGAGATCTTGAGTGAAAAAGGGGCCTTTGCGCCCCTTTTTGTTTTGTCTAACATACCAATTCCGCTACACTACATGAGCTTTTATTTCGGTTTGAAAGCGTTATACCCAAATAGCTTTAATAGAGTCCGTATAACCATGAACGCGTGGTTATCCGTGATTGCTCATGAGGTTATTTTGGTATAGATATGGAGGTGATATGCATTGTCCTTTTTGTTCCGAGAACGATACCAAAGTTATTGATTCCCGCTTAGTGGCTGATGGCCATCAAGTTCGACGTCGCCGTCAGTGCTTGGCGTGTAGCGAGCGTTTCACTACGTTTGAAAGCGCAGAGTTAGTGATGCCTAAAGTGATCAAATCGAATGGCAACCGTGAACCATTTGATGAAGATAAAATGGTCGGCGGTATTCAACGCGCTTTAGAGAAACGCCCAGTGAGTGCCGATTCTATAGAGTTAGCGATCAGTATGATCAAATCACAACTGCGTGCGACGGGTGAGCGAGAGGTTCCGAGTGAAATGATTGGTAATTTAGTCATGGACCAGCTCAAAGAGCTCGATAAGGTGGCTTACATTCGTTTCGCTTCGGTTTACCGCAGCTTTGAAGATATTCGCGAGTTTGGCGAAGAGATTGCCCGCCTAGAAGACTGAGTAGCTCATGACTCAACACACTCCTGAAAGAGCGTTTTCTGATTTAGATTTCGCCATGATGTCACGAGCTATTAAGTTAGCGAAACGTGGCATTTACACCACCGCCCCTAATCCAAATGTAGGGTGTGTCATCGTTCGTGATGAAGAAATTGTCGGTGAAGGCTATCACCATCGTGCTGGTGAGCCGCATGCCGAAGTGCACGCGATGCGCATGGCGGGTGAAAAAACAGTTGGTGCAACCGCTTATGTGACGCTAGAACCTTGCTCTCATTACGGCCGTACACCGCCATGTGCCGAAGGGCTGATTAAAGCCAAAGTGGCACGTGTGGTTTGCGCCATGGTAGACCCAAACCCGAAAGTTGCAGGTCGCGGCATCCAGATGTTACGTGATGCCGGAATTGAAGTACAAATCGGCTTGTTAGAGCAAGATGCCCTTGCCCTTAACCCTGGTTTTATAAAGTACATGCGTACAGGCATGCCGTTTGTTCAATTAAAAATGGCAGCCAGTTTGGATGGGCAAAGCGCACTCAGTAATGGTCAGAGCCAATGGATCACCTCCCCAGCGGCCCGCCAAGATGTGCAGCGTTATCGAGCGATAAGTGGTGGCATTCTTTCTACTAGCAAAACGGTGATTGATGATAATGCATCACTCAATGTGCGCTGGGATGACTTACCTAAAAGTGTTCAAGCGCAGTATTTACAAGAAGAGCTTCGTCAACCAGTACGTGTAATCTTAGACCGTCAGAACCATTTAACTGATGCGCTCAAGCTGTTCCATACCGATGGAGAACGAGTTATTGTTCGCTCTGATGGAGACTGTATCCCTCTATTGGACAGCGCTGACCAAATTGACTTATCAACGACATTAAAGCGTATCTCTGATGAGCACCATATCAATCACTTATGGGTTGAAGCTGGAGCTACGCTAGCGAGTGCGATGATAAAGGCTAATCTTGTAGATGAGCTCATTGTTTACCTTGCGCCAAAACTCATGGGCAGCGATGGTCGGGGGCTTATCGGTGCTTTAGGGTTAAGCGCTATGGCTGACGTCATAGATTTAAACATTACAGACGTTCGTATGGTTGGGGTAGACATTCGCATCACGGCCACCATAAAACGTAATGAAATTAGATAAGAAATAGTATGTTTACAGGAATAGTAGAAGCAGTTGGCAAGTTAGCTGCGATTACGCCGAAGGGCGAAGACATCACCGTCACGGTTGAAACGGGTACGCTTGATATGTCAGACGTTAAGTTAGGCGATAGCATTGCGACCAACGGTGTTTGCTTAACGGTAGTTGACTTCGGAAGCCACTATTACAGTGCTGATCTGTCATTAGAAACCTTGAAGAAAACTGGGTTTGCTGAATACCAAGTAGGCGATAAGGTGAATCTAGAAAAAGCCATGTTGCCAACAACGCGATTGGGTGGACATATCGTTTCTGGCCATGTCGATGGGGTTGGTGAAATTGTCGAACGCAATTCAGTTGGCCGTGCGATAGAGTTTTGGGTTGCAATGCCTGCGGAAATTAGCAAGTACGTTGCAGAGAAAGGCTCGATTACTGTTGATGGTATTAGCCTAACCGTCAACGACTTACGTAAAAATGCTTTTAAGCTGACGATCGTTCCTCATACGAGTGAAGAAACTACGATTGACCAGTTTCAAGTGGGGCGCAAAGTCAACTTAGAAGTTGATGTACTTGCGCGTTATATGGAGCGTTTACTGCAAGGACAACAAGAAGATAAGGCCGAGTCTCGTATCACGATGGACTTTTTACAGCAAAACGGTTTTGCATAAGTCTTGGGAGTGGCTGCGTGAGGCATGCGATAAAGAGCAGACTCACAGAACACCGCGAGATTCATTGACTTGCTTAATGCAAAGCTCAAACTATTGACCTAACTAGCATTCACTGCAACGTAATTTTTCATTGCTGTCGCAATAACAAATTTAGAATAACGGGATAACAGACTATGCCAATCAGTACGCCACAAGAAATTATTGATGATATTCGCGCAGGCAAAATGGTCATCCTAATGGATGATGAAGACCGCGAGAATGAAGGTGACTTGATCATGGCTGCCGAGCATATTACGCCGGAAGCCATCAACTTTATGGCAACCTATGGCCGTGGCCTGATTTGTTTAACCATGACCAAAGATCGTTGCGAAAGTCTAGGTCTGCCACCAATGGTGCAAGACAATAATGCGCAATACACCACCAACTTTACTGTTTCGATTGAGGCAGCAGAAGGGGTAACGACTGGTATTTCAGCCGCAGATCGCGCACGTACCGTTCAAGCAGCAGTCGCGCCAAACGCTAAAGCTGCGGATTTGGTGCAGCCTGGTCACATCTTCCCTCTCGCAGCTCAAGACGGCGGTGTACTGACTCGCGCAGGTCACACTGAAGCTGGCTGTGATTTGGCTCGTCTTGCTGGTTTAGAGCCAGCATCGGTGATTGTTGAGATCTTAAATGACGACGGCACGATGGCTCGTCGCCCAGATCTAGAGATCTTTGCAGAGAAGCACGGTATTAAATTGGGCACTATTGCCGACCTAATTGAGTACCGCAATAACACTGAGACAACGATTGAACGTGTGGCAGAGTGCAAGTTACCGACAGAGTTTGGCGAGTTCACGTTAGTCACGTACAAAGACACCATTGATAACCAAGTGCACTACGCAATGTGCAAGGGCGATTTGAAAGAAAAAGCGCCACTGGTTCGCGTTCATCTTCAAGACGTTTTTACCGACTTACTACGTAGCGATCGTAATGCAGAACGCAGCTGGACACTAGATAAGGCAATGAAACGCATTGGTGAAGAGGGCGGTGTACTGGTTGTTCTTGGCCATGAAGAATCGACCGATCTACTTATTCATCGCGTGAAGATGTTCGAAGCGCAAGACAAAGGTGAAGCACCAACGCTTGCTAAAAAACAAGGCACGTCTCGCCGTGTTGGCGTTGGTTCACAGATTCTTGCGGATCTCGGTGTACATGATATGCGTCTTCTGTCATCGACCAACAAAAAGTACCACGCGTTAGGTGGTTTTGGTCTGAACGTTGTTGAGTACGTCTGCGAGTAACAACCGAACAATAAGTTCCTAGTCTTTGACGTGCTTAACTCGTCAATGGCTAGGAGCCAGTGATTTGCCTCCAATTTCCATTAGATATTGCTCACAAATTTGTGCTAGAATCCGGCGATTCTCACTTGATGAACATATTTCACTTATAAATAGAGTTAAAGGAACGCTTATGAAAGTGATCGAGGGTGGCTTCCCAGCGCCAAATGCAAAAATTGCTATCGTTATTTCTCGTTTCAACAGTTTTATTAACGAAAGCCTACTTTCTGGTGCGATCGATACACTAAAGCGTCACGGACAAGTAAGCGAAGACAACATCACGGTTGTGCGTTGTCCAGGTGCCGTAGAACTACCTCTAGTAGCTCAGCGTGTTGCTAAAACTGGCAAATTCGACGCTATTGTTTCTCTAGGGTCTGTTATTCGCGGTGGAACGCCTCACTTTGACTATGTTTGTAGTGAAATGAACAAAGGTCTAGCACAAGTGTCTATGGAATTCAGCATTCCAGTAGCATTTGGTGTTTTGACTGTTGATACGATCGATCAAGCGATTGAACGCGCAGGAACCAAGGCTGGTAATAAAGGTGCAGAGGCTGCACTAAGCGCACTTGAAATGATTAATGTACTATCTGAAATTGATTCCTAATGGGGGCCAGTGTGAAACCAGCCGCACGTCGTAACGCACGTCAATTCGCTCTACAGGCGATCTACTCATGGCAAATTACTAAAGAGAATGTTGCCAAGATTGAAGAACAGTTTTTGTCTGGCGACAAATACGATGAAGAAGAACTTCATGCATCTGAGCCAGCGCTTGCTGCTCCAGAGACAGACGTAGCTTACTTCCGTGAACTATTAAGCGGTGTTGTACTTAGCCACGCTGAGCTAGATAGCAAAATTCGTCCATACATCTCTCGTCCTATGCAGGATTTAGATATGATGGAACTTGCTCTTCTTCGCCTTGCTATGTACGAGATGACTCGTCGCGAAGATGTTCCTTACAAAGTTGTTATCAATGAAGCGATTGAACTTGCAAAAGTTTTCGCAGCAGAAGATAGCCACAAGTTTGTGAATGGTGTACTTGATAAAGCAGCACCTCACATTCGTAAGAAATAACGATTTCTTCAATGAAAAGGTCAGCACATGCTGACCTTTTTTGTATCAAAAGCTTTTACATCAAAAAGTAAGTGAATTATGTCTGGTGAATTTAATCTGATAGACAAATACTTCGTCGGTCGTCAGAGCCAACGTAAAGATGTCCATCTAGCCGCTGGTGATGATTGCGCTTTGGTCAAAGCGCCAGCTAATGTTCAGATTGCGATTAGCACGGATACATTGGTAGCTGGAACGCATTTCTTAGCCGACGCGAACCCAGCATGGGTCGCACACAAAGCATTGGCTTCTAACATCAGTGATTTGGCGGCGATGGGCGCAACGCCTGCGTGGGTGAGCTTTGCATTAACGATGCCTGAGCCAGATGAAGAATGGCTTGCACCTTTCTGTGATGCATTTTTCGAACTGGCTGATTACTATGGTATTCAGTTAATAGGCGGTGATACCACCAAAGGCCCATTGTGTCTGACACTGACGGTGCAAGGTTTTGTACCTGAAGACAAAGCGCTCACGCGATCCGGCGCCAAGCCTGGGGATTGGGTATACGTAACGGGAAACCTTGGCGATGCAAAAGCTGGCTTGGATGTGATTCTAGATGACTCTCTGCGCAGTAGAGCCGGCGCGGAAGCACTAGAGCGAGCTCATTACCTTAGTTCTCCGCGTGTGCTTGCTGGACAAGCTCTTGTTGGCTTAGCCTCTTCGGCGATAGATATTTCAGATGGTTTAATCTCTGATATTAAGCACATTTTACAGCGATCTCAGGTTGGAGTGAGTATTGATGTCTCTCAGCTACCGATCTCTTCAGAATTAGTCCAGTTTTTAGATGATAAGATCAGCGCGCAGCAGTATGCTTTAGCAAGTGGCGAAGAATACGAGTTGTGTTTTACCGTGCCGGAGCAAAATCGAGGCTCGTTACAAAGCGCTTTATCTCATACTGGCTGTAAGGTCACATGTATTGGTCAAATCCGACCAAATGGAACCTTCGAGCTGCATGATAACAATCAACCACTTGATTGGGACTTAAGTGGCTTCGACCACTTTAAATGATCTGAGCTAAGCTCTAGCCAAGAGCCTGTTACTATTGAGCAACTCACAGGCATGACGATTGAAACCAAACTAGCAGTATAGGTTTAAGGATATGACCAACCCTCTTTCTCTGATTTCATTAAAGAACCCGTGGCATCTATTGGCGACGGGTTTTGGCAGTGGATTATCCCCGTTTATCCCTGGAACAATGGGCACACTGGCGGCCGTGCCTTTCTTTTTGTTGTTGGCACAATTACCATTTACGGCGTATGTCATTGTTGTTCTGATTTCGTGTGTGATCGGCATTCAAATATGCCAAGTGACGTCTGCAGACATGAAGGTGCATGATCATGGTTCAATCGTATGGGATGAGTTTGCAGGCTTTTGGATTACGATGAGCATTGTACCTGCACTGAATATTCCACTCACTGAATGGAAGTGGTTGATCACTGGCTTCATCTTATTTCGTTTTTTCGATATGGTAAAACCTTGGCCAATTGGGTGGCTAGATAAGCGAGTTCACGGTGGGCTGGGTATTATGGTTGATGATATCGTGGCGGGAGTTATGGCCGGTGTTGCCCTGTTTCTAGTCGCAAAATATGCGGGCTGGATGAACTAAACACTGAACGTAAAAAAGGGATGCTATGAACATCCCTTTTTACATTCTATTTTGCTAAATAATCCAAGATGGATTTTTCAATTCCTTTTGCATCGAGACCAAGCTCTTCATGCAGTTCATCTTGTGTTCCCTGATGAATAAACTCATCTGGTAAACCTAGGTTCAACACAGGTTTAATGATTTTATCTTTCATCATGAACTCAACGACACCAGCGCCAGCACCACCCGCGATAACATTTTCTTCTAACGTCACGAGCACGTCATGATCTGCGGCTAGTTGACGAATCAATGCCTCATCGAGCGGCTTCACAAAGCGCATATCAGCAACAGTGGCGTTAAGGTATTCTGCCGCTTCTAGCGCGTTGCCCAAGAAAGTACCAAAGTTCAGAATAGCAACTTTTTCACCTTGGCGAACCATGCGCCCTTTACCGATTTCTAACGCCGTAAACTCAGTTTCGATTTCTACGCCCATGCCGCTACCACGAGGGTATCGAACCGCACTCGGGCCAGAATGCTTATGGCCAGTGTAAAGCATTTGTCGGCACTCGTTTTCGTCGCTTGGCGCCATGATCACCATGTTCGGAATACAGCGCATAAAGCTCAAATCGAACGCACCTTGGTGAGTTTGACCATCTGCGCCAACGAGACCTGCGCGGTCGATCGCAAACATCACTGGTAAGTCCATGATCGCGATGTCGTGGATCAATTGGTCATAACCACGTTGCAAGAAAGTCGAATAGATAGCAACGATTGGATGATCGCCCGCAATTGCCATGCCTGTTGCCAGTGTCACCGCGTGCTGCTCAGCAATCGCCACATCAAAGTATTGGTCTGGGTACTCTTTTGAGAAACGCACCATACCTGATCCTTCGCGCATTGCTGGCGTAATTGCCATTAGCTTAGGATCTTGGGCCGCCATGTCACATAAAAAGTCACCAAAGATCTTTGAGTAAGTTGGCTTACCGCCACTGCTTTTCGGTAGACAGTTATGCGTTGGATCGAATTTAGGAACACCATGGTAGCCGATAGGATCTTTCTCGGCAGGCTCATAACCTTTGCCTTTCTTGGTCATGATGTGTAAGAACTGAGGACCTTTGAGCTCACGCATGTTTTTTAGCGTTTTGACGAGTTCATTGACGTCGTGCCCATCAATCGGGCCAATGTAATTAAAGCCGAATTCTTCGAATAGAGTACCAGGCACTACCATGCCTTTTAGGTGCTCTTCCGTACGGCGAACCAACTCTTTAATAGGTGGAACACCAGACAGCACTTTCTTGCCGCCTTCACGGATAGAAGTGTATAAGCTACCAGAAAGTACCTTTGCAAGGTGGTTATTCAGGGCGCCGACGTTTTCTGAAATCGACATTTCGTTGTCGTTCAAAATCACCAACATATCAGGATGAACGTCGCCAGCGTGGTTCATGGCTTCGAATGCCATGCCTGCTGTAATTGCGCCATCGCCAATCACACTGACAATTTTACGGCCTTTGCCTTCTTTTTGTGCGCTGATGGCCAAGCCAAGACCTGCACTGATAGATGTCGAAGAGTGACCGACAGACAACGTGTCATATTCACTTTCTTCACGCCAGGGGAAAGGGTGTAGACCATCCTTTTGGCGAATTGTTGGCATTTTATCGCGACGTCCGGTGAGGATTTTGTGCGGGTAAGCCTGATGACCAACATCCCAAATCAATTTGTCGATAGGGGTGTTGTAAACATAATGCAGAGCGACAGTTAGCTCTACGGTGCCTAAGCCAGACGCTAAGTGTCCGCTAGATTGGCTCACTGAATTTAGCAGATACGTTCGCAGTTCATCACACAGATTTGGTAATGTTTCTTTCGGAAGAAGACGTAATTCTTCCGGTGTATTTGCTAACGCCAGTGTTGGGTACTTTGAAATATCAAGAGTCATATAAATGCGCGCTTATAGTGTTAATTTTTGCGCTCGATGACATATCGGGCGAACTCTTCGAGTAACTGAGTATTGTATGGGATAGCTTCCAATGCTTGAAGTGCTTCCTGTAACAGAGTGTGAGCTTTCTCTATGGCTCCCTCTAAACCCAGCAGGGAAGGATAAGTGCTCTTATTCAGACCTTGGTCGGAACCTTGAGGCTTACCCAGTGTTTCTGTGTCACTGATGATATCAAGAATATCGTCTTGAACCTGAAACGCCAAACCAATTGCTTTTGAGTAGCGCTCCAAGTGAGGTAGAACCTCGATACCTTTCTCACCAGCAGCTAATGCACCTAATTTTACCGCACAATCAATCAGAGCTCCGGTTTTTTTACGGTGTATCTCTTCCATTTCTTCAAGAGAAACTAGGCGATTCTCCGCGCCTAAATCTAAGGCTTGCCCTACACACATGCCGCTGGCACCAGAGGAATGCGCTAAGGCTTTGATCATATTGATGCGTTGAGCTTCTGCCGCTGAGCTTAATTGACCATCAGCAATAATAGTGAAGGCAAGAGTTTGTAGTGCATCACCTGTCAGTATTGCGGTTGCTTCATCAAACTTAATATGACAAGTTGGTTGACCTCGACGCAGTTCATCATCGTCCATGGCTGGCAGATCATCATGAATGAGTGAGTAGGCATGTATACATTCGATAGCAGCGGCGGGGGTGTCTAAGTCTTCAGGTTTACAGCCGAGCATTTGACCTGTGATGTAAACAAGAAAAGGGCGAACGCGTTTCCCACCTAGCAAAAGGCCGTATTTCATTGCTTGAATCAATGGCTGCTCTTGATATGGAAGCTGATCGAGCCACAAATTCAATTGCTGATTGTTTCTTTGTTGAAAAGACGTCAATGTCTGTTGCATCACATTGCTCACTACTGATTGTTATTCTGAATCTGGTTTGAAGTCACTCAGTGGTGCTTCATCATCTTCACTAAGAAGAATGCTCACGCGTTGTTCGGCGTCGCTTAATTTAGTTTGGCCTGCACGAGCTAAGGCAATGCCTCGTTCAAACTTACGCAGAGCATCATCTAGAGCAAGATCGCCATTTTCTAATTGATCAACCAAGCTATCAAGCTCTTCAATGGTTGCTTCAAAGGTCATGTTTTCTGGTTTCTTGACCGCCATCTTTTTTCTGCCTTAATCAAGCCTCGGGTAAGATGCACGAAAGTTACCTTAGCCTAGTAACTTGGTCAAATTTAACCTTATATAATTGTCACAAAATTAGCGTTCAACGAGTCTAAGCGGTGAAACCCCATATTTTGGTTGAGGTTGTTAAGTGTAATTTGTGATCCATTAGCTAAGATTTTTCTAAAAATTCTGCGCGAGTTGTCGATACAGGTAATAATCCGCCCAATGGCAGTATTTGAGTATAGCGTGAGGAGTGCTTTGTGGATTTAGCAACCCTGTTAGGTTTGATTGGTGGTTTTGCATTCGTCATTATGGCGATGGTGCTTGGTGGCAGCATCGGCATGTTTGTCGATGTCACGTCGATCCTTATTGTCGTTGGTGGCTCAATATTCGTCGTGTTGATGAAGTTCACAATGGGACAGTTTTTTGGTGCGACAAAGATTGCTGGCAAAGCCTTCATGTTTAAAGCGGATGAACCCGAAGACCTGATCGCAAAAATTGTGGAAATGGCCGATGCGGCGCGTAAAGGTGGTTTTCTTGCTCTTGAAGAGATGGAAATAAACAACACATTCATGCAGAAAGGCATTGATCTACTGGTTGATGGCCATGATGCCGACGTTGTGAGAGCGGCACTCAAAAAAGACATCGCGCTTACGGATGAACGACATACGCAAGGTACTGGTGTATTTCGCGCCTTTGGCGACGTTGCTCCTGCGATGGGAATGATTGGCACCTTGGTTGGTCTTGTTGCGATGCTTTCAAACATGGATGATCCAAAAGCGATTGGACCAGCAATGGCCGTTGCACTCTTGACCACATTGTATGGCGCGATCCTGTCCAATATGGTGTTTTTCCCTATTGCGGATAAGCTTTCTCTTCGCCGTGACCAAGAAACGCTAAATCGCCGTTTGATCATGGATGGCGTATTAGCGATTCAAGATGGCCAAAACCCGCGAGTGATCGATAGTTACTTGAAGAACTACCTCAATGAAGGTAAACGTGCCCTTGAGATTGACGAGTAACTTGGAGAGTCGTGATGGATGATGAAGATAACAAATGCGATTGTCCGCCACCTGGCCTCCCGTTATGGATGGGGACATTCGCAGATTTGATGTCGCTACTGATGTGTTTCTTTGTTCTTCTGCTCTCGTTTTCTGAGATGGATGTACTGAAGTTCAAACAAATTGCAGGATCAATGAAATTTGCCTTCGGTGTGCAAAATCAGCTTGAAGTGAAAGACATTCCCAAAGGTACTAGCATTATTGCCCAAGAGTTTCGACCGGGTCGGCCGGAACCAACTCCGATTGATGTCATCATGCAGCAAACCATGGACATCACTCAGCAGACGCTCGAATTTCATGAAGGGGAGTCTGATCGAGCTGGTGGCACAAAACGTGATGAAGGCAAGTTAACGGGTGGGCAATCGCCAGAAACGTCAACTCAAAACAATGAATCTGCCGAAGCGGACATGCAGCAACAGCAATCTAAAGAGATGTCGCAAGAGATGGAAACCTTGATGGAAAGCATCAAGAAAGCCTTAGAGCGAGAGATTGAACAAGGCGCCATTGAAGTTGAAAACCTCGGTCAGCAGATTGTTATACGTATGCGTGAAAAAGGTGCATTCCCAGAAGGTTCGGCCTTCTTGCAGCCTAAGTTTCGTCCTTTAGTTCGTCAGATTGCAGAGCTAGTAAAAGACGTGCCAGGCATTGTTCGAGTATCTGGCCATACAGACAATCGACCGCTAGACTCGGAACTTTATCGTTCTAACTGGGATCTCTCTTCTCAGCGTGCAGTATCAGTCGCGCAAGAGATGGAGAAAGTGAGAGGCTTCTCTCATCAACGTTTAAGAGTACGAGGCATGGCGGATACGGAACCCTTGTTACCGAATGATTCTGATGACAATCGCGCACTTAACCGACGGGTTGAAATCAGCATTATGCAAGGCGAGCCTCTCTACAGTGAAGAAGTGCCGGTAATTCAATAACTAGGCTTTAGTTTTAAGTCAGTAAAGAGATAAGAAAGCGAGCAGATTGCTCGCTTTTTTTGTTTTTCCAATCCGCTTGGGTGTATAATCTTGCGCCTTAAAAGTGAGCTCAGACTACTTTTTGTGACTGAAACGCGGTTTTACTGCGTATGAAGTATTGAAGTTGAGTGTCACTCTTTGTTGATTGCGAAACTAACCTGCGAATTAGACTATGAAATTTATTGTAAAGCCCCATCCAGAAATTTTTGTAAAAAGTGAATCTGTGCGTAAGCGCTTCACAAAGATTTTAGAGTGCAACATTCGTAACATCATTAAGAGCCGCACGGAGTCTGTCGCGGTATTTAACCGTCGTGATCACATTGAAGTGACCTCTGAGAGTAACGAATTCCACGCTGAAGTTCTTGAGGTTTTGACTCATACACCAGGCATTCACCACGTACTGGAAGTGAAGCAAACTGAATTTAAAGACTTGCACGATATCTTCGAGCAAGTACTAGAACTCAACCGTGCTGCACTCGAAAATAAAACCTTTGTTGTACGTGCGAAGCGTCGTGGCAAGCATGACTTTACCTCTATTGAACTAGAGCGTTATGTAGGCGGTGGTTTAAATCAAGCGATTGAAAGCGCTAGTGTTAAGCTACGAAACCCAGACGTGACGATCAAGGTAGAAGTCTCGAACGACAAGCTAAACCAAGTATTGTCTCGTCATAAAGGCCTAGGTGGTTTCCCACTGGGTACGCAAGAAGACGTGTTAAGCCTGATCTCGGGTGGTTTCGACTCTGGTGTTTCAAGCTATCTTCATATCAAGCGTGGTTCAAAAGTACATTACTGCTTCTTTAACTTAGGTGGTCCAGCACACGAAATCGGCGTTAAACAGGTTTCTCACTACCTATGGAACAAATACGGTTCTTCAGCAAAAGTACGTTTTATCTCAGTTGATTTCGAGCCTGTGGTTGCGGAAATTCTAGAGAAAGTCGATGACGGCCAAATGGGCGTGATCTTGAAGCGTATGTTTATGCGTGCAGCAGGCATGATCGCCCAGAAGATGAAGATCGAAGCATTGGTAACAGGTGAAGCGCTAGGTCAAGTATCGAGCCAAACGTTAACCAATCTACGCCACATCGATAACGTAACTGACACGCTGATTCTGCGTCCACTTATCAACTGGGATAAAGAAGACATCATCAATCTAGCACGTGAAATCGGCACAGAAGATTTCGCAAAGACAATGCCAGAATACTGTGGTGTTATCTCTAAGAAGCCAACCGTGAAAGCGGTGAAAGGCAAGCTAGAAGCTGAAGAAGAGAAATTCGACTTTAGTATCCTTGAGAAAGTGGTTCAAGAAGCTCGCATGATGGACATTCGTGATATCGCGAAAGAGTCTGAGCAAGCCGCACCAGAAGTAGAGCAAGTTCAAGCGGTAGAAGAGCACGCGGTTGTGCTAGATATTCGTAGTCCTGAAGAGGAAGAAGATAACCCACTTGAAATCGAAGATGTGGATGTGAAACATATCCCTTTCTACAAGCTGGGTACACAGTTTGGTGACTTAGACCAGTCTAAGACATACCTACTTTACTGTGACCGCGGTGTGATGAGCCGTCTGCAAGCGCTTTACTTGCAAGAGCAAGGCTTCAGCAACGTAAAAGTTTACCGTCCATAGCTGACTGTTAAAATACGTTAAAAGGCGCAAATTGAGACATCAATTTGCGCCTTTTTTGTTTTTGATCGCGTTACAGACAACCATTACTTAGCATAATGTTGAGGCTTATCGCAAAGCCATACACTTTGTGTTGATATAACGATAATTAATCCGAAAGAAGAGTAATAAAGTGATATTGCTGCCAGATATGCGGATGAGATTTTTGATAGATAAAAAAACACCGCCTAATTTAGGCGGTGTAACAAATTTGACAGACAGGTCAAAAATAAATACAGGAAGTATATGTTTTGTCACAGGGAGTGTGGACAAAACATTATGGTAGAAATCTACCTAACTCGAAATACGAGTTTGCAAACACAACATCGCAACAACGAAGCCAATTGATTTCCAAAGAAATCAAGCCGTTCAGGCCCGTGTTGCGGGGTGAAATATAGAATTTATCTGGCTGTTCGACAACGGACATTTTATAATGTTTCAGATTAAAAAAACTAATCCTATTAGAGGTCCCATATGTCTCGCAGATTGCCTCCATTAAATTCGCTTCGAGTCTTCGAAGCGGCTGCTCGTCATCTCAGTTTTACACGAGCAGCAGAAGAGTTATTTGTTACTCAAGCCGCGGTCAGTCACCAGATTAAAGCGCTTGAAGAGTTCTTATCATTGAAGCTCTTCCGTCGACGTAATCGTTCTTTGTTGTTAACAGAAGAAGGCCAAAGTTACTTTCTCGATATCAAAGATATTTTCACCTCGATTGCGGAAGCGACAGATAAGGTGTTGGAACGTAGCGAAAAAGGGGCATTGACGATTAGCCTACCGCCGAGTTTTGCTATCCAATGGCTTGTACCTCGTTTGGCCGATTTTAATGCTCAAGAGCCCGATATCGATGTACGTATTAAAGCCGTAGATATGGATGAAGGCTCACTGACTGATGATGTTGATGTGGCGATCTACTATGGCCGAGGGAACTGGCCAGGTTTGCGAGCAGATAAATTGTACCAAGAGTTTTTGATCCCACTTTGTTCACCTTCATTACTTTTGGGTAACAAACCATTAGAATCTTTAAGTGACCTCAAATTACATACTTTGTTACACGATACTTCGCGTAAAGACTGGAAGCAGTTTGCTCGTCATTACAACATTGAAGGCATCAACGTAAACCACGGTCCTATTTTTAGTCACTCAACGATGGTGCTACAGGCTGCTG
The DNA here is from genome assembly GCF_033338635.1 of Vibrio sp. Vb1755. Lineage (NCBI taxonomy): Bacteria > Pseudomonadati > Pseudomonadota > Gammaproteobacteria > Vibrionales > Vibrionaceae > Vibrio > Vibrio sp. Vb1755. The sequence goes on from NZ_JAWOTA010000022.1 coordinate 36,581, forward strand.
CGCACGGTCAGGGGGTCGCGCTCGGTAACAACGTACTCGCCAAACCTGAAATGGAAGCCGGACGACTCATTGCACCATTCGACGAAGTGTTGATATCCAAGAATGCATTCTATGTGGTGTGTCATGAACAGCAGGCAGATATGGGCCGAATCGCAACGTTTAGAGACTGGATGTTGGCAACCGCGAGAAAAGAACAAGAGGAAGTATTGGATGAATCACTGGATAGCTGAGGGGCCTGAAAACGGACCGCTGTTTATTTTTGCTCACGGCGCAGGTGCGGGGATGGAGCATGACTTCATGACAGCGGTCGCCAAAGGATTAGTGGAGCAAGGTATTCGTGTAGTGCGTTTTAATTTCCCTTACATGGTGAAACGTTCGGAAGATGGCAAAAAGCGTCCGCCCGATCGCGCGCCAAAGTTGCTTGAAGCATACAGCGAAGTGATCGCTCACTTTGCTTTTTCTCCCGTGGTTATTGGTGGTAAGTCAATGGGCGGTCGTATGTCGAGCTTGTTGGCTGAAAATGAGCTGGTGGCGGGCATTGCCTGTTTAGGTTTTCCATTTCACCCGCCGGGAAAGCCAGAGAAATACAAAGGCGAGCACTTAGCAACCATTGAGAAACCTACGCTGATTCTGCAAGGGGAGCGAGACACCTTTGGTAAGCGTGAGGAATTCGATGATTTCGTCCTTTCGTCGCAAGTAACTGTGAGCTTTTTACCTGATGGTGACCACAGCTTCAAACCGCGCAAGATCTCAGGTCATACTGAAGTGGGTAACATTACACTCGCGATAGAGCAGTTAGCGGCGTTTATAAAAGAGGTGTACAGTGAAAAGTAAGTGGTTACTCTCACTCTCTGGATTGTCTGGGCTGCTTTCGGTCGCTCTTGGAGCATTTGCTGCTCATGGGTTAAAAGCGACACTGGCCCCTTATTTGCTCGGTGTATTTGAGACCGGAGTTCTGTATCAATTTATTCACACGTTGGCGATTGTGTTTTGTGCCATTCTGCTTCTGCTCAATTTGGGACAAAAAGCACAAAAATATTTTTTCATTGCGGCGATTTGCTTTATTATCGGCATCTTTTGTTTTAGCGGCAGTCTTTACGCGCTGGCGCTGACGGGCATTAAGTGGTTTGGACCAATTACTCCTGTGGGAGGATTACTGTTCATGATTGGTTGGTGTCTGTTCTTTTTTGCTGCGTTCAATATCAAAGAGGTCTCCAAGTGAAACAACTAATGCTCTATTGCCGTTCTGGCTTTGAGAAAGAGTGTGCTGGTGAAATTCAGGACAAAGCGACACAGTTGGAAGTGTATGGCTTCCCTCGTGTGAAGAGAAACTCAGGTTATGTTGTCTTCGAGTGTTACCAAGATGGAGATGCCGACAAACTTGCGAGAGGTTTAGACTTTAAGTCTTTAATTTTTGCTCGACAAATGTTTGCGGTAGCAGCTGAGTTTCAATCGTTGCCAAGTGATGACCGAATTAGTCCAATTTTGAATGAACTAGCAGACATCGAAGCATTCCCTCGTTGTGGTGATTTGAGAATTGAAACGCCAGATACAAATGAAGCGAAAGAGTTACTGAAATTCTGCCGTAAGTTTACCGTCCCAATGCGTCAAGCGTTGCGCGGCAAAGGCTTAATGCTGAACAAAGATAACGCGAAAAAACCAGTACTGCACATTTGCTTTGTTGAGCCTGGCCACTGTTACGTTGGTTACTCTTACACTGACAACAACTCACAGTTCTTCATGGGTATCCCTCGCCTTAAATTCCCAGCAGACGCTCCAAGTCGTTCAACACTTAAACTGGAAGAAGCATTTCATGTCTTTATTCCACGTGAAGAGTGGGATGAGCGTTTGGCACCAGGTATGTGGGGTGTGGATTTAGGTGCATGTCCAGGCGGTTGGACGTACCAATTAGTGAAGCGCTCAATGTTCGTTCACTGCGTTGATAACGGCATGATGGCAGACAGTTTGATGGAAACTGGCCAGATCAAGCACCATATGGTGGATGGTTTTAAGTTCGAACCAGACCGCAAGAACGTAACATGGATTGTTTGTGACATGGTGGAAAAGCCAGCTCGTGTTGCTCACCTGATGGGACAGTGGCTGTTAAAAGGTTGGGCAAAAGAGGCCATCTTTAACCTTAAGCTGCCAATGAAAGGGCGTTATGACGAAGTGCTGCAAGACCTTGAAAATCTCAAGCAGTTCCTCATTGATAATAAGGTAAAGTTCAAGCTACAAGCTAAACATTTGTATCATGATCGTGAAGAGATCACGATTCATATCCAATGTCTGTCGAATATTTCACCTTACTAACTTTATTCCCTGAGTCTTTTGGGGATAGTGATTAGGATAGAAAAAGCGCCTTCAAATGGCGCTTTTTTAATATCTGAGGGTTTCATGGTGTGAAACTACCATCGGGCACTACTCCGCTTTGTTTGGCCCTAAAAAGCGAATATCTTGCAAGTTAAAGCCTAGTTCGATATCGCACTTTAAAGCGGCGACGCGTTTACATAAACGAGCAGATTCAATGTGCTCATCCAATTTTTTACGGTATTTCGGTACGAGATCTTCACTAGCGTAGGCTGCTTCAATACTCTCAAACTGAGTGAGAATCTCTTTCGCTGCTTTCGGGCCAATTCCAGGTACGCCCGGAACCTGGCTAGAGCTTATCCCTGTTAATCCCCAGTAATCCGCTAGTTGACTTGGTTTTACGCCGAACTCTTTTTCGAGAAATGGTTCATCTAACCAACGGTGTTGGAAATAATCACGGATTTGTAGGGTAGGGGAAAGTAGCTGGCAGTAACCTTTGTCTGTGGAAACGATGGTGACTTTTTCACCATGGCTGGCCACTTTCGTTGCGAGTGTAGCAACCAAATCATCTGCTTCATCGCCTTCAGACAGCAATGAATCAATACCTTGCTCCCACCACGCTTGTTGAATCGCATCTAACCCTTGCAGTAGTGGCTGAGGCATTGGTTTTCGGTTTTGCTTATAGTCAGGGAGAATTTCAGCGCGCCAACCTCTGTCTTGTTCGTGGTGATCAAAAACCGCGATGATGTGTGTCGGGTTGGCCTCTGACAGAATGCGAGTGAGGGTTCTTTGCGTTGTGGTTATGGTTCTTGCTATGTCGGTTGGATCTGGTTGTGCTGAGTGCACTCGGCGGATCAGGTTTAGGGCATCAATGATAACAAGATGAATAGACATAATGACTTAGCAATAAAAAAGGGGCGTAATGCCCCTAGTGTAACGAATGCTAGCCTGACTATCGACCACCAATTTCCGGGTGAGCGATTCGATAACACGGTTCGTAGTCTGAACCGCCAGGTAATTTCATTCGGTGCTGTTCGACAAAGTCTTTTAGCAACTTATCGAGTTTTTTCATGAGGACTGCGTCGCCATGAATGGTGAAAGGCCCTCTACGTTCTATTTCTCGAATGCCTTCAGCCTTTACGTTACCTGCCACTATGCCAGAGAAGGCTTGACGCAAGTTGGCCGCTAAAACTTGCGGTTCTTGATCTAGGCTTAAATCCAATTGTTCCATCGACTCATGAGTAGGCTCGAATGGCAGTTGGAAGTTTGGCTCAATTTTCAATGACCAGTTAAAGCTGTACGCATCGCCTTTCTCTTTTCGGTGAAGGCGTACCGAGTCCATGGAGCGTTTCATAATACGAGCGACTTCTGCCGGGTCGTCAATGATGATCTCGTAGTGCTTTTGCCCTTCCTCACCAAGTGTGTCGCGAATGAACTCATCAATAGAGCGGAAGTACTCTTCACTCTCTTTTGGTCCTGTTAATACGATAGGCATTGGCTGATCGGCGTTATCCGGGTGCATCATGATGCCAAGAATGTACAGTAGCTCTTCCGCTGTGCCCGGGCCACCTGGGAAAATAACGATACCATGAGCCATACGGACGAAGGCTTCCAAGCGCTTTTCGATGTCGGGCATGATGACCAGTTCATTTACTATTGGGTTTGGTGGCTCGGCCGCAATAATCGAGGGCTCGGTTAAACCAAGATAACGTTGCTGAGTATAACGTTGCTTTGCGTGCCCAATCGCTGCACCTTTCATCGGCCCTTCCATTGCGCCAGGGCCGCAACCTGTACAGATGTTAAGTTCACGCAGGCCCAGTTCGTTACCCACTTCACGTGTGTACTGATACTCCACTCCATTGATAGAGTGACCACCCCAACATACGACAAGATTCGGTGCGATACCTGGAGTTAATGCTCTGGCATTACGAAGAATGCCGAACACGAGGTTCGTAATGTGAATTGGGTTAGTAAGGTTGAGCCGCTGGGCGTCTGCCAAATGCATGTTTACGTAAACGATATCACGCAATACGGAGAACAGATGCTCTTGGATACCTTTAATTATTTCGCCGTCAACAAAAGCGTGCTCTGGCGGATTAGTCAGTTCAAGCTTAATACCACGCTCACGACGCACGACGTTGACATCAAACGATTGGTATTTATCGAGCAGTTCTTTCGAGTTATCGGTATGGCTACCGGAGTTCAACACCGCTAATGTGCAATTACGGTACAGCTGATAAAGTTCACTCGAGGCTGTGTTCTTTAAGCGCTCTACTTCTAGTTGAGATAGCAAGTCCATGCTACCAGCGGGGCTTATATGGGTAATCATAACGCCTCCTTGTGTTGCATTAATTTGAGGGAAAGTACCAACTTACCTTTTTGGTGTTATACGTATGGTTTGATGAAAGGTAGTTGGCCGATTTGGTTTTATGGTTATCAACTCCCAAGCAACCTCAAGATGATACATTTGCCTTTTATAAATACATCATCTTGAAGTGACTTGGGTTTTTACAGCTTAGCAGACTAAAAGGGAAGAAATGTGATAACTCGTTGAAAATGGGTGGTTATAAAGCGTAGATTGCACCAAATTTGGTTTGTTTGCTCGCTTTTTGTACGAATCTTAGCTCCAGTTAAGCTGGTTTGTTCCACGTTTTTTAGCGTCCGCAAGCATCTTGCCAAGACGATCGAGCACATACTCTGGCGTATCGGACTCTTTGAAAGACGTCGATACAGCAGCTAAGGTAATCATGATATTTTGCTCACGGAACTTAAAGGGTAATTGGCTAATATCACGCTGGATATGCTTAATCAGATCCAGTGTGTATTCTTCAGATTGTTCCGGGACGAGTAGAATAAACTCCTCGCCACCAAAGCGAGCTACTGTTTCCGTTTCTGATACGCGCTTGTTAATAGTACGAGCGATGATCTTCAGCGCTTTATCGCCAGCCGTATAACCATAGCTATCATTCACCGCTTTGAAGTTGTCTACATCAAATAGCACAACACGAAGGTTTTGCTGAGAGCGAATCCAACGGCGATACTCTAGCTCTAGTCGATCGTTAAATGCAGTGCGGTTATAAACTTTAGTCAGCGGGTCGAGCAACATACGCTGAGCTTGGTCATCTAAGCGTCGACGATAATCTTGCGTAGTTTCAAATACCGCTTCGAGTTGGTTCTTACTGTAACTCAACCGTTCTTGCAGCGCTTGCTCTCGCTCTTCCGTCATTTTCAGTCGCTCTGTCAGCGACGCCATTTTTTCGAGAAGAGGCGTGATTTCTTTTTTCACAACCGCGATATCTTGAGCTTGATTAAGTGACTTTTGGCTTAATTCAACCAAGCTGTTCATTTCTGTGTTGAGCTCTTGGCGGTGTTCAAAGTAGGTATGATGCTGGTCGACGTTCTGATGAACGGTTTTTAGGTTACTTGCGAGAGAAGTGTTCAGCTGATCAAGGAATTGGCTAGACGCCTCGCGCTCGAACTTTGTTGCTTCGACAACCAATTTCAGCGTTGAGAGCGTAAGCTCAATGAGAGACTCGGCACTCACGCCAAGGAGCAACTTAGCGCGAATATCCAGCAATCTATCGCCTGATTCTCCTTCGAAATCCAGCTCTGTAATAGTATGTTGGAGGTCGCTGGCTAAGCACTCAAGCTGAGATCTGTCGGGATTGTTTTCAAATTCACTAAGATGTAGACGTGAATTAGACGTGATGATTTTCAGAGCGCGTTCGTAAATACTCAGTAGCTTAGTGGCTTGATCAGCTTTATTGCTGGCGTGAACTTCAGAGAAACTCATCAGGTTCCGTAGTTCACGTTTTAACTGCGCAGGTAAGCCAGTGACACGTTGCAGTGTTTCACCACTGTGCTTGATTTGTTCGTCAAGGTAACCGTTCTGTTTATCCATCGTCTTCGACTGCTGTTTGAGCATCCTCTCTAATACCGCTAAACGCGGGATAAGAATGCTGATATCTTTTTGATGTTGCAGCTCTTGTTGGATTTCAAATAGGTAGTTGGATACCTGAGTATTCGAACCCTGGCAAGCTGAAGACAATGATGCCACAACGCGTTTAAGAACTTGTTGTTCACGTTTGAATTTGAGTGAAGTATCACGATGAGTCAGTCTGAGTTGGTCAAGTTGACAACTCAGCTGATGCAGCTGCGACTGAATATCGGATTCCAAGATTCCCATGAAGTGACTACGGTTAAGTCCATGTACTACTGACAATTATCTGATAATAACAAAAAACTTTATAGCGTCATTAGTTATTACGTTCAACAGGCGTTTAATTATCCATTTTTTAATATTTTCTTGATGTCGTCCTCATTCTTGTAGGACGAATGGATCTTGATCAGGCCTTGGCTAATGGCATGTTGACAGGCAGTTCTTATGTTACCTGTTGCAAAGCTAGCAGCAGGCGCATTATCGATGGCTTTTAAGAACACCCAGTGGCTTTGCTTATCCTTCAAGCTGACTTCTCGTGCGATGTGAGTAGCAAGCAATAACAGATCGAGTAATTCCTCATCGTTAATTGCAGTGTAGGCTCGGGGTAAGAACGGATAATCGCTGATGCCCATACGAATAATACGATTGACGTTGTGCTGCTGTGCGAACTCATCCACCCAAGTCTGGAATTTTTCGAACATGACTTCGGCAGAAGCATCACGGTCAGCGTTCGGTTCTATGTAGAGTAAGTTCGCATCTGAGAAATGGTAAAGACGCGACGGTTTTTCTATTTTTTCCGCAAGGAAGTCGCCAAATGCCCGTTCTAGTTCTAGACCTGCCTTATAGCCGTTATGGACGTACATGCTTCGTAAGAATGGCAAATCGATCATAACAAAGCGTAGGCGATCATTAAGTGGTTCGTGGATCAATTCACCCATTTGCCATTGCTCGAAAGTTTCGCTCGACTTTTTCAATGAGCGAGAAAGCTTAACATTCAGCATACGCAAGTTACGTAAACGAGAGCGAGAGTGGGTGAAGAGGTCGTTACGCAGTTTTTCGATTTCACTTGCTTGGCGCTGCATAATGACACCGCGGCGCATAATGAACAAAAACATGACCAATACAGTAATAAACAATGCAAATGAGATTTTCTGGAATTTACGATGCTCTCTTTCCACTTGCTCTAAGCGTTCTGATTGACCGATGTAATGGATGGTTTGTTCGGCAAATTCTTTTTGCTGACGGAACGCATCTTCACTGATTTGGTTAAGCTGCTTTTGTTCTAGACGAACGAGGTTGGTGTATTTTTTATAAGCTTGCAGAGAAAGTTTGTATTCGCCTGCCTGCTCGTAACCCAACCCAAGTAAACGGTATGACTGCTGCTTAATGAAGTTGTTATTTTCAGGTGACTTTTCAGCAAGCGCTAACGCCAGCTTTGCATTAGTAATGACGTCTTTACTGTCATTTTGATGATAAGCCAGACCTGACTGAAGCAGGGCAGCCTTTGCTTCAAGCTTAGGAATATTGGTGTATTCTAAAAGCTCTTTAGAGCGGTCTAAGTACTGCTCTGCTAGCGCGTAGTTATAGAGTTGTAGGTAGGTAGCCGCCAAGCTTAAGCGAATTTTAATGATTCTATTGATGTTCTTACTGGTACTTTCATGGTCAAGCACGTTGAAGTAATGCACTAACGCAAGGTTAAACTTACCCTGATAAAAGTAGATGTCGCCCATTTGCTCTAGGACGTCCGCTAGGATCGGAGAGCTAGGGTAAGAGTCATAAAAATCTGCGGCTTGAGATAAGTATTCGATCGCTTTGTCGTACACTCGTCGCTCCTGGAAGAGCCTAGCCAAAAGGCGATTCACTTTTGCTAACCTTGCACCACTGTTACTTTCAATAGATTGCCAATAACCGTATAGCAGCTCTGACAAAGCCAAATTGTATTTCTTGCTATTGAGGTAAAACTCGCCGACGGCTGTGTAGTAGTCGATCAAGGCTAACTCAGAGCGGCTATCGTCAAGCATGGTCTTTGCTTCAGAGTACAAGTTTTCCGCTTTAATGATATCGCCACTATGTGAAGCGAGGAGTGCTCTTTGCATCACTAGTCGGTAGCGAACACTGTCGGTGCGTTGTAATACGGCATCGGCTTCATCGAGCTGTTGTTCAATTTGGTTAAGCGTGTCTTCCGCTTTTGAGTAGTTTTCGTCGTACATCCAAATCATTTGGTTGCGCATCAGCTGGAGATCTAAGTCCATGTACGGCAATTGATATTCTTGCGCTAAGCGTTCCGCTTTATTTAGGTGCTCGATAGCCGAACGAACATTACCCATGGCGTAATCTGCCTGAGCGATAATCTTGTGCGCTTCGATGGTGCTGCTTGGTGTGCGAACGCTACGATCTGTTTCGTCGCGAGACATGGCTGAAGGGCTGTCACTTTCTTTGCGTTCTGTTAGTTCACGCTGTGACAAATAGTTGGTTGCCGCTTGTTTTGCTTGTGATGGCTCTATTTCCGCCAATTGTTGTGCTTCGTTGAGTAACGCGGACGATAAAATGGTAGCATGAAGTGGCTGTACAAACAGCAAGCAAAGAAAGCCAATCAATTTGAATAGACGCGAACTGTCCCAAAACATCCTTTCGTTCCCTCGAACTGTTTTTAGATATGGCGATAACGGCGAAAAGCCTCAATTAGCCGTTTAAATGCGGGTTGAAGCCATTTGATATAGTAACATGCTTGGACAATAAAAACGTCCGGCAACCCTTTAGATTGCCGAACTTATTTCTGTTGCCTATGCGCTTACTGACGAGCCATACGGTGATTGTGAGCTGGCTTATCTTGTTCCGTTGAGCGGTAAGGGTTGATATCCAAGCCTCCACGGCGCGTATAGCGGGCAAATACGGTCAGTTTGCTTGGTTGGCAGTATTTCATTAGATCCGTAAAAATACGCTCTACACACTGTTCGTGGAACTCATTGTGCTCGCGGAAAGACACTAAGTAACGTAACAGCTTCTCACGATCTATTTTTGCGCCTTGGTAGCGAATTTCTACACTGCCCCAGTCGGGTTGGTTAGTGATCAAACAGTTTGATTTCAATAGGTGGCTATGTAGCACCTCTTCAACTTGTATTTTACCTGCCGCACCTTCAAGCAAATCGGCATCAAAATCGTAACTGGTGATGTCAATGTCTTGGTCATCTACACATTCACCGTCCATTGTCACGATAGGTTGATTGGTATAGTGGGTCACTGGATTCACCTCAACCAGCACCTTTTCACCTGCGCATTCAGAAAGGTCTTGTGTTAAACGCTCAGTCACTTCTTCCCAGCTTGCAAAGCGGGTTTGGTTATAGCTGTTTAAGTACAGTTTGAAAGACTTCGATTCAATCAAGTTTGCGCTGGTGGCTGGAATGTATACTTCGCCAACGGCCACTTGTGGTAAACCTTTACTATTTAACCAAGACAGTTCGTACAGCGTCCAAATGTCGTGCCCCATGAAAGGCAGAGTATCGCCTAACTGGAGGTCATCTCGGTTCAGGCTGCGAGGGACTGGTTGCAGCAAGCTTGGGTCATACTGGTTCGCATACTCGGTCGTTTTACCTAGTGTTAGGCCAGCAAGCTCTTTAGCGTCAGAATATTTGCTCATACTTTGTGGTCGTTTTCGATTAGAATGGCGAGAATTTTACTGAATCCGCTGGTCAATTGCCATCCGGCAAGTACGGCTATCTGATAAATAAGGAATGAGGAGACCTTCATGACCCAAAACGTTACTCAGGCGCTACAAGAGTTCAGCCTGCGCTACCAACAAGCTTGGCAAGCTAAGCACAATGAGTTGCCAAGCAGTGAAGAGCTTGCAGAGCTTGTTTCTTCTTGTGTCGAAGAGAAGCGTGATGGAAAGGTGCTTTGGAAAGCGGTCGCACGTGATGAAATGGCCGATTTCACCAATGTGGAAAATGCGATTGAGTTGTCACTGCAAGATGATGTTAAAGCCTTTTATGGTTCTCAATACTGCGCTGATATGGAGGCAACTTGGCAAGGTAATTCGTTGACGCTGCTGCAAGTGTGGAGCGATGACGATTTCGTGCGTCTACAAGAAAATATTCTTGGTCATTTGGTGACGCAGCGCCGCTTGAAACTTAAACCAACAGTATTTATCGCAGCGACAGATGAGGAAATGGATGTGATTTCTATTTGTAACCTCACTGGCAATGTGATTCTAGAGCGTTTGGGCACCTCTAAACGTGATGTATTGGCAGATTCATTGGTTGAGTTCTTGAATAAGTTAGAGGCTGCCGTCTAAGTATGTATGTTGTTGAGTTGCAGTTTGAGTGTTTTGATAACACCACCGTCAGCGCGGTAGACAAAGCCATTAATGGCTTGATGGATGCTCTGCGTTACAACGGCCAAGTATTAGGTCGTGAATTTCCGATAGTGATGGGAGAAGGTGAATTTTTCGTTCGTGTTGTTTGCCCAGAACAAGACAGCTTGCATCCACGTTATCACTCAGATTTCGTCAAAGTGTGCATGAACCGTTTGTCGGATGCGTCTTTGCTTGCTCCGAAAATGCGTATGCTGGGGCGTGATTTGAATTCAGAACAAGCAGCCGAAGAAGAGACACCTAGCTGGCAAGTGTTGTACACGACTTATGTTCATACGTGTTCGCCTTTGCGAAGTGGTGAAACCCTGTTGCCAATTCCTTTGTATCGTAATGAGCCAACACTTAATGGAGACCATAAAGCCGTCATTAAGTGGCAGACTGAGTGGCAAGCGTGTGATGAAATCCAAATGGCAGGGGGCTGCCGAGCGGAACATGCGGCGCTGCACGAAATTTGCGATGTGGATAGTGTGCTGTTTCGCCGAGGTTGGGACTTACGTGGCCGTATCGAATACATCACGAAGATCCCTACGTACTATTACCAGTATCGTGTCGGTGGTCAGTCGCTGGAGAGCGAGAAAGCGCGCAAGTGTCCAAAATGCGATGGCGAGTGGCTACTCGATGAGCCACTACATGACATATTTCATTTTAAGTGTGATGACTGCCGAATCGTGTCGAATATCTCTTGGGACCATCTTAAGTAGCGAATTGAAGCTACTTAAATGGGTAGATAGACAAATAGAAAGGGCTGATGTTTTCACATCAGCCCTTTTGTGTTTAGAACGTTTATGTTTAGAACGTTGTTTTCAATCATGTTTTGAAAAGTGGGATTACCAACCTTTCACAACACCGCCTTTGAACAGCTCTTTTGCCGCTTCGTAAACTTCTTCCGTTTGGTAAGCTTTTACGAAGTTTTGTACGTTTTGCGCATTAACATTTTCTTCGCGAGCGACAATTAGGTTTACGTATGGTGAGTCTTTATCTTCAACGAACACGCCGTCACGCTCTGGCGATAGGTCGATAGAGCTTGCGTAAGTGGTGTTGATGATAGATAGCGTTACGTCATCCAATGAACGCGGAAGCTGTGGGGCTTCTAGTTCAATGATTTCGATATTTTTAGGGTTGCCTACGATGTCACGTACTGTAGCGAGTAGACCAACGCCATCACGTAGCGTAATCAAACCTTGTTGCTCAAGAAGCAGTAGTGAGCGACCTAGGTTAGTTGGGTCGTTTGGTACTGCGATGCGTGCGCCATCTTGAATTTCATCAATTGATTTTACTTGCTTTGAGTAACCAGCAATAGGGTAAACGAATGAGTTACCCGCGATAGCCAGTTTGTAGCCGCGGTCTTTCACTTGTTGATCTAGGTATGGTTTGTGTTGGAACGCATTCGCGTCTACTGAACCATCATCCAGAGCGGCGTTTGGTGTTACGTAATCGGTAAATGTTACTAGCTCAACGTCTAGGTTGTATTTCTCTTTTGCTACTTTAGCGGCAACTTCGGCTACTTGTGCTTCAGCACCAGCAATAACGCCAACTTTTACTTTGTTTACGTCTACTTCTTTGTCGCCGCAACCCGCTAGAGCAAGAGCAGAGGCGGCCGTTGCTACAGTCAAAAGACCTTTAAGGCTAAATTTCATCTTTATCTCCTTATAATTTGTATTTTTGATGCTTATCTGTGGTCTACACGGCGCACCACTGCGTCACCGATAGACTGAATAATCTGTACTAGAACAATCAACATCACGACAGTCACGGCCATGATAGTTACATCGTAGCGGTGGAAACCGTAACGGATGGCTACGTCGCCTAGGCCGCCGCCGCCTACCGTACCCGCCATAGCTGAGTAGCTAACGAGAGTGACCAAGGTAATCGTTACTGAGTTAACAATAGTCGGCATTGCTTCAGGTAGTAGAACTTTTGTGATGATCTGTGTTGGAGTCGCCCCCATTGACTGCGCAGCTTCCACCAAGCCTGTCGGTACTTCTAATAAAGCACCTTCAATAAGACGAGCGACAAAAGGAATGGCGCCAATAGTCAGTGGGACGATTGCTGCGGTTGTACCGATAAAGGTTCCAACTAGCATTTTTGTCACTGGAATAATCGCAACCATCAGTACGAGGAATGGCACAGAACGACCAATGTTAACGATAGCGCCTAAGCCGCTATTTAGTTTGGTGTTTTCAAGTAGGCCGCCTTTCTTAGTAATATGGAGGATTACGCCTAATGGAATACCCACAGCAAAGCCGACTAATCCGGCAACCGCAACCATGTAAAGCGTTTCCCACGTTGCACCTAAAAGTAGTTTGCTGTTTAAGCTCAGCCATTCAGAAATCGTATTAAAGGACATAACCAAGTACCTCTACTTTTACGTTGTGCTTACGCAGGTATTCAAGAGCTGCGTTGTCATCTTCTTCGTTACCAAATAGCTCTGCGACCATCATGCCGAATTTCACGCCACCAGCGTAATCAAGGTCGGAACTCAAAATACTCACATCAATATTGTATTTACGAGAAATTTGCGACATTAACGGTGCATCGACGGTTGCGCCAGTAAACTCTAAGCGAACCAACGGATAGCTGCCATCAACACGCTCTGCTTGCAGACGTGCTTGGTAATCTTCAGGAATGGAAAGATCCAGCGTTGAGCGAATGAATTGGTGCGCTAGCTCTGTCTTAGGGTGCGCAAAAATATCGCCAACGGTGCCTTTTTCCACCAGCTCACCACCACCGATGATTGCTACTTCGTGACAGATACTTTTTACGACTTCCATTTCGTGAGTGATAAGTAAAATCGTGATGTCGAGTTTGCGGTTGATCTCTTTCAATAACTCAAGGATAGATTGAGTTGTTGCTGGGTCTAGTGCGCTAGTGGCCTCATCACAAAGCAGCACGCTAGGATCGGATGCCAATGCACGAGCAATTGCCACACGCTGTTTTTGGCCGCCACTTAAGTTAGATGGGTAGCTCTCGTGTTTGTCGGCTAAGCCTACAAGCTTTAGCAACTCAGTTACTTTTGTTGTGATTTGCGATTTGTCTTTACCTGCCAATTCTAGGGGTAATGCCACATTATCAAACACAGTACGAGACGAAAGCAGGTTAAAGTGCTGGAAGATCATGCCAATGTTACGGCGTGTTTCGACTAGTTGTTTTTTGCTGAGTTTGGTTAGATCCACACCATCAACGATGATGGAACCAGAGGTCGGCGCTTCTAACATGTTGACACAGCGGATCAGCGTACTTTTACCAGCACCTGATGAACCGATAACACCAAAGATAGTGCCTTTGTCGATGTGTAGGTTAATGTCTTTCAGGGCAAGGATTTCCTTACTGCCTTGGTAGAACACTTTATTGACGTTTTTTATTTCTATCATGTTTCAACCTGCCCAAAGATACGGGGAACTTCGCTGTCAAAAACGGCCTTTGACAGAACTTAATGTTGAGCTTTATCTCAATTTTCAGTTGATGCTATGGGTTAAGCAGAATGAAGTCAATAGATATTTTTACGTCTAGACGTCTAAATGTATGGATGTTCTGTTTTGAAGCGAAGATGTATAGATAACAAGCAGGAGGTAGATGGCGGGGCACCCTCAGATTTACCGATTCTTGCCCAACAAATCAACTGTTTTGTCGAGGCCTAGAATGAATTAGATAGTGTTGAAGTTTATAAGGTATGTAATAATCTGATTAAACCGAGTTAATAGAGAAATACGTTTTGGCAAAACCTGCTGTTTTTATCGATCGTGATGGCGTGATAAACGTTGACCACGGCTACGTTCATGACGAACATGATTTTGAGTACATTGATGGTGTATTTGAAGCGACGAAAGCGCTAAAAGATAAAGGCTACCTTCTAGTGTTAGTGACGAATCAATCGGGCATCGCACGCGGTAAATTCAGTGAAGACCGTTTCTTGTCTCTGACTCAATGGATGGATTGGAACTTTGCTGATAATGGTGTTGAGTTCGATGGTATCTATTACTGTCCACATCATCCAGAACATGGCATTGGCGAGTACAAGCAAGATTGTGAGTGCCGTAAGCCAAAACCAGGTATGTTCATTTCTGCGCGTGACTTCTTGAAGATCGACATGGAGAAATCTGTGATGATCGGCGATAAAGCTGAAGACATGATGGCAGCAGAAGCGGCAGGCGTTGGCACTAAGATTTTGGTTCGCACTGGTAAGCCAGTAACGGAACAGGGCGAAGCCATTGCAACGGTAGTATTGGATAGCATTGCAGATGTGCCTGCGTACTTAAACAAGTAATATTCATTACTGACTGAGATAAGGGAAGCCACTGCTTCCCTTTTGTTTGATTCCTTCTTTTAATCTGAACACTTATGAGCAAAAAACTCACCATTCTTGATATCGCAAAATTGGCAGGCGTGGGCAAATCGACAGTAAGCCGTGTGCTTACTAACGATCCAAAAGTGAAACCCCAAACGCGAGAGAAGGTAGAGCAAATCATTCGTGAATCAGGCTACGTCCCATCAAAGTCGGCGCAGTCGATGCGTGGTGGCAGCCAAAAAGTCATTGGGGTTATCATCTCCCGTTTAGACTCACCATCAGAAAATCGCGCCGTTGGTACCATGCTCAATGTTTTGTATTCCGCTGGTTATGATGCGGTGATCATGGAGAGCCAATTCGATCGCGATAAAACCAATGAGCATTTGGATGTGCTTAGACGTCGCAACGTCGATGGGGTGATCGTGTTTGGTTTTACTGGATGTGATGAGCGAGCATTGGCGGAGTGGGGGAATCGTATCGTCGTGATCGCGATGGACACGCAAATGGTTTCCTCGATCAACTACGATAACCAAGGTGTGATAGACATGGCTTTGTCTCACCTTGAGCAGCAATCTTTATCTCGCATTGCTTATATTGGTGTTGATCCTGAAGACAAAACCACTGGCTTAGCTCGTCTAAATGCTTATAAAGCTTGGTGTCAACGCAAGCAAATTGCACCTTGTTTCCAAACGGGTAAGTTGAGCCATGAAAGTGCTTATCAGTTGGTAGACAAAGTCCTTCAATCTGATACTCAGGCCATCGTGTGCGCCAGTGACACTATCGCGTTGGGCGTGATTAAGCGTCTTCAAGAGTTAGGCCGTGAAGACGTGGTTGTGACAGGTGTTGGTGGTAATGAATTGCTCTCTTTCCTTTTCCCTAAAGTATTTAGTGTCGACCCAGGTTATACCCTTGCAGGTGAGAAGTCCGCTAACATGCTGATCAATCAATTAAATGGTGATGAGGAAGTGGTTCACTTTACTCAACAGCCTATCGTTTGTTAATCCACACTAAAACGATCTGCTCTAAAATTATACTGTGATCATTCTCAATTAATGGGACTGTTCCCATTTTGTTTTTTGTCTTCGAATGGCAATATTAAAATTAAGAAATGGGAATGTTCCCATTTATAAAAACAAAATGATGAATCGAATGTATCCAATACAGGGTGGACAAAGTTATGAGTAAGATTGCGCGTAAAGACGTGGAGCGTCTTATTGAGCTGGTCGGGGGGCCGGACAATATTGCCAGTGTAAGTCACTGTTTAACTCGCTTGCGTTTTGTTCTAAATGATACGGACAAAGCAGATACGAAACAGTTAGAAGCATTACCGATGGTGAAGGGCTGTTTTACCAACGCAGGCCAGTTCCAAGTGGTTATCGGTACTGAAGTGGATGAAGTTTACAAGGTACTGATCGGACTGACGGGTAAAAGTGAAGCCAGCAAAGACGAAGCGAAGAACGCTGCTCGTCAAAACATGAATATCGTTGAGCGTGGTATTTCCCACCTTGCAGAAATCTTTGTACCACTGCTACCTGCGATCATTACCGGTGGTCTGATTCTTGGCTTCCGTAACGTGATTGGCGACATCAAGATGTTTGATGGTCAAACGCTAACGGAAATCAGCCAGTTTTGGGCAACGGTACACTCTTTCCTATGGCTAATTGGTGAAGCAATCTTCTTCTTCCTACCAGTTGGCGTGTGTTGGTCGACAGTGAAAAAACTCGGCGGTACTCCGATTTTGGGTATCACATTGGGTGTCACGCTGGTTTCGCCGCAGTTAATGAACGCTTACCTAATTGGTAAGCAAGTACCTGAAGTGTGGGACTTTGGCTTATTCGCCATCGAGAAAGTGGGCTATCAGGCGCAAGTGATTCCAGCAATGCTTGCTGGTATGGCTCTGGCGTTTATTGAAACCAACTTAAAACGCATCATTCCGTCTTACCTTTACCTAGTGGTCGTGCCGTTTGTCTCAATCATTGTGTCTGTGATTCTTGCGCACTCTATCATTGGTCCATTCGGTCGTATGTTGGGTGACGGCGTTGCTTTCGCAGCAAAAGCAGCCATGACGGGTGACTTCGCAATGATTGGCTCAACCATCTTCGGCTTCCTATACGCGCCATTGGTCATTACTGGTATTCACCACACCACCAACGCGGTAGACCTTCAACTGATGCAAGAGCTAGGCGGTACGCCAATTTGGCCTCTGATTGCACTTTCAAACATTGCTCAAGCGTCTGCGGTCGTCGGCATCATTATCATCAGTAAAAAACATGGCGAGCGTGATATCTCAGTGCCTGCGGCTATCTCTGCTTACCTTGGCGTGACTGAGCCGGCGATGTACGGCATCAACTTGAAATACAAGTTCCCAATGCTGAGCGCGATGATCGGTAGTGCGTGTGCTGCTGCTATTTGTGGTAGTGCGGGCGTAATGGCGAACGGTATCGGTGTGGGCGGTTTGCCGGGCATCTTGTCTATCCAACCGCAGTTCTGGGGCATTTTTGCTTTGGCTATGTTAGTCGCAATGCTGGTACCTGCTGCATTAACGTTAATTCTTTATAAGCGTGCACAAGCCAAAGGTGAGCTTGAGCCTGCAAACGCGTAATTCTATTTGAGGCAGTGACTTGGCTGCCTCCTCCTATTTTTCTTTTCAAATTTTAAGTTTCCGATTACTGGTAAGTGAGTGTTAGAAATGGCTATGACCAAGCATGATGAGAGCTGGTGGAAAACCGCAACCATCTATCAAATTTACCCAAAAAGCTTTTGTGACAGTGGCAGTAAAGGCACGGGCGACATCAAAGGGATCATTTCTAAGCTGGATTATCTTAAGCACCTTGGTGTGGATGCGATTTGGCTGACGCCGGTTTACCAATCGCCAATGATCGACAACGGTTATGACATCTCCGATTATTACTCGATTAACCCTGAGTTCGGCACTATGGAAGATTTCGATACTTTGCTAGCAGAAGCGCATCAGTTGGGTATTCGTATCATCATGGACATTGTAGTGAACCACACGTCGACAGAACACAAGTGGTTCCAATCCGCACTGGGTGATAAAAACAGCCCATACCGTGATTACTACATCTGGAAAGATCCGGTAGATGGTGCTGAACCAAACAACTGGCAATCAAAGTTTGGTGGCAACGCTTGGGCGCTGGATGAAAAAACAGGCCAGTACTATTTGCACCTTTTTGCTAAAGAGCAAGCGGACTTAAACTGGGAAAACCCAGTAGTGCGTGAAGAAGTGAAAGAAGTCATCAGCTTCTGGGCAGACAAAGGTGTCGATGGTTTCCGTCTCGACGTTATCAACCTGATTTCCAAGCAGCAAGATTTTCCAAGTGACGATATTGGTGATGGTCGTCGTTTCTACACGGATGGTCCACGTGTGCACGAATACCTTCAAGAGATTAGCGAATCTGTGTTTCAAAAATACGGCAGCGTGACGGTGGGTGAAATGTCTTCCACTACGCTAGAGCACTGCCAGCAATATTCTTCGCTAGACGGCAAAGAGCTATCCATGGTGTTCAACTTCCATCATCTGAAAGTCGATTATCCAAATGGTGAAAAATGGACCAAAGCGCCGTTTGATTTCATTCAGTTAAAACAGATCTTCAATCATTGGCAAACGGGCTTAAATGGCAAAGGGTGGGGGGCGCTGTTCTGGTGTAACCACGACCAGCCACGCGTTGTCAGCCGATTAGGTAACGACGAGCAATACCGTGTTGAATCTGCCAAGATGCTTGCGGCATCAGTGCACATGATGCAAGGCACACCTTATGTTTACCAGGGGGAAGAGATCGGCATGACCAACCCGGGTTATACCGAAATCAGCCAATATCGTGATGTTGAAAGTACTAACATGTACGACATTATGGTCAACCGTGATGGTGTATCTCATGACGATATGATGGCGATCTTGGCACAGAAGTCGCGTGATAATTCACGTACACCAATGCAATGGAACAGTGCAAAACACGCGGGCTTTACTGAGGGAACGCCGTGGCTTGAAGTGGCGCAGAATTACTCTGAAATCAATGCTGAAGCTGCGGTTGCCGATTTGAACTCGGTGTTCTACTTTTACAAGCGTCTGATTGAACTGCGTAAACAGGTTCCAGTCATCACCGATGGCCGTTACGAGGACCTGCTGCCAGAGCACAAACGTATTTTCGCTTACGCTCGTCAGAACGATAAGCAAACGCTGCTGTGTATCAATAACTACTACGCTGAAGAGGTGGAATGCGTTCTGCCAGAACGTTTTGATATGAGTAAGGCGAAAAACTTGCTATCTAACTATCAAAACTCAGCAAGCGCAGTCGCGTCAAACCATCAAGTGTTACGACCTTACGAAACTCGTATTTTATTGATAGAAGAATAAACTCGGGTGTCATCACCCCTAAGATTGATGTTCGAGATGAAGGCTTTGGTGTGCTCCCCAAAGCCTTCTTTTATTGAGATATCTATAAAAAATGCAAGCTTATTTTGTTTCAATCGCTGTTAGCTGCACTTTCTCTTCGTTGATTTGTACTTGTTGTACTTTCAGCAGTTCAATTTGTTCTATCAGACCTAAGCTCGGATTAAACCAACGTTCTGCCGAAGTGGCGAACTCCATTGAGTCCATATCATCACAGTTTAGGTTGTAGATGTTCTCTTCCATCAGGTATGCCGCTTCAATTTTCTTGCCTGAGATCGAGAACGCTTTACGCACGCCAGTTTCTCGGATTTGCTGTTGCCAAACCACTTGGCAAGATGCTGTCATAGGAAGGTTTTGTACCCACTCATGCTCTTCAAAACGGTCTAGTAGGTTGTGAACTGAGTAGCCTGTAAGAGTGGTTTGCAGAGACATAGTTTCTTCACCGATGTCAATATTCGGGCTTTTCTCTTTTACGTTGTCACCGTTTAGGCGGAAAATCGGACCGCTGTGCATAAGCATGGCAATAAACTGATGACCAATGAAATAAGCGTCAGTGATTTCATGGAGTGCACCATCTGATCCTGCAAAGTAAAGCGTATTGCTCTCTTCGTCGTCGTTGTACTGCTCGTCTGAATAGTAGAACTGTTCGGCGCCGTAGTTCATCAAGTCATTAACCAACTGGACCATTGCCTCGCTGTTTGGGATTTGTGCCAATGCTGCCAATATTTGCTCGCTATCCATCGCTTGGAAGCTCAGTTTCATGTCGCCCTCTGGTTGGCCATCCAAGCTAAACGAATAGCTCAATTGTGTGTTTGGTACAGGAGCGAAAATGGAGTTGTGAATCGAGACGTCGAAACTTTCTTGAGGCACTTTGTTTGGATTCGCACTGCCAGAAGACGAACCTCCGCCACAGCCGTAAAGAGCCAGAGTTGCTGCTGCGATAAGCGTCATTTTGTTTAGCATGGTTTACATTCCTGATTGATAAGGCCGCTTCATGTTGGGCCGTTGCTTGAATGCGAGCATGCTAAGTTCAGCGAGAGAAAAAGGGCAAAAAACAAAAGATAACAGGGGTTAATGAAAGCTTAATTTTATATTTAGGTCTTTGTTTTATTTGGATTTATTTCGTTGGCTACATTAGTGCAATACTCGTTAATGAGCGCTTTCCATCGGCTTATGATTTCTTGATCGGTCACACTAACATGCAACGTTTTCCACGGTTGGAGGCAAGTCTCTTTGGATTCAGATTGAGAAAGACGCTCAAACAAGGTTTCGGAAGGTAAAACGCGCAGCAGCGCCACCAGTGATTCCATGTAGTTGAGACGGAACTGTTCAAGTTTGTTCTGCTTGTAAGCAATGTGAGACACAAAGGTATAAATCAGTGCGTTTTGGATGCGTGAGTCGCCATCTGGTGTCGTTAACAGAGCTTTTGCCCTGTCTAAGTTACCTAATTTGAAATGCAATAGACCTAACCAGAGGCTCAGCTCATCTGGCAAAACATCAAACGACGATTGTACTTGAGTTAAATACGCTTCCAGCTTTTGATGTTCGTGCTCGTATAAGGCGAGATGTCTTGCCGTTGTTATAGCCGCAAACTCATCAGATTGTCGGAGAGGTTGGCTAGAAAAGGCATTCTCGAATAACATTTTTTTGTGAATATCCGAAAGCTGCCACGTACTTGCCGAAGGTGCAGGCAGATTGAAGTATTGCGCGACATCCGAGTGCATTTGGAAAATATCCGATTGTAAGTCAGATAAACGCAGTGTGTACTCATTGCGAAACGCTAGCTTGCCCGTCGCAGGATAAATAAGGTTCATCTGCGCTTTCAAGATGCCCTGTTTTGTGCCGTCTTTTAACTCGATATTGAGCTCGTAGTCGCTGGTCTGCATGTTTCGTGCGCCAGGGAAATATGGCGCATGACCGATAGGATCAAGAAAGTAACTGGGAGCATCTTGGTTGGCGATGTCGGTGTATGGATATTCGACCTGTTGTTGCAGCAAGATGGCTTTGACCAGTATGCGGTATTTTCGCGCCTGAGAGCCGATTGAATCGACACGGTTGAGTAGTAGCTCGACTTTGGGAATCAGTAGTTGATGACGTGTTTGTTGTGTTGAGATTTCTTGGCGTTGCCATAACAAGCTTGCGAGCGTCACGCTACAAACTGCAAGTATGGCACACAAGCTATAAGCAAAAATCAGCTTGAAGTTCTTATTCCTCGCAACCTGAGTTGGGATAACGCGTCGATGGCTTTTCGCTGGTGGCACCAAACGAATATTGGCAGGGTTAAGAAAGTAGCCTTTGCGGGGGTAAGTGACTAAAAGCTTAGCGGCATCGTATTCGGGTAAGTACTGCTGTAGCAGGGCACGTAAGGTGCTAATGCGGTTCGTGAGCACATTCTTAGAGATGAACTTGCTCTGCCAAATGGTTTCAATAATGGTGTCAGCATAGAGTGGGTGGCCAACGCTTGTTAACAGCAGTTCTAATAATTCAATGGTGCGAGGTTCAAGATCAATCGCGATAACATCTTGATGAAGGGTCTGTGTCTTCGGGTTATAGATCAGCTCTCCAATCGCAATACAACTGTGAGTCTGTTTAGCTTGTTGCAGAAAGTCGCGCATACCGTACCGATCTATTTGGAAATCGCGAAGTATTATATAGCGATTGGAGCGCGAAATCTTATAAATCGCGCTTCAATCATTATCAAAAATTTATGAACCGTAGGTCACGGAATAGCGGTGCGGTTTGTGGTTCATCGCTAACACGAGATTGAGTGCAAACGCCCCCAAAATTGAAAGGCCAATCACTTCTGGTGTGACAAAGAAGAATGAAGCAAACAGGATACATGCATCGATTGCCATTTGGCTTTTGCCAACTGAAATGCCAAATTTGTCTTGGATAAACAAACACAGCACGTTAAAGCCACCCAAGCTGGAGCGATGTCGGAATAGGATCAGCATACCGAGCCCCATTAAAAGCCCGCCTGCGACGGCGCAATAAACTTCATTTACCGATTCGAGCGAGATTAGCAAATAAAGATGATCGGCAAAGATAGAAACCAACGCGCCAGAAATGGCACTATTAATGGCGAAATGACGGCCGAAGCGTTTCCATGCTAGTAAGTAAAAAGGACTGTTTGCTAAAAAGTACAGCACACCAAAGGTAAAAGGTGTAAATTGGCTAATAAGCAGAGCCAATCCAGTCGTGCCTCCCGTTAGAAGGTTCGCGGATTGGAGAAAGAAAACGCCTTGAGCTACTAAAAAGGTACCCGTGAGAATCGCTATCCAGTCTTCTTTTAATGAGTGTTTTTCCATCAATATTGCAGTCATTAGTGATAAATAAGGCGTGCATAGTAGTAAAAAGATGATCTTTTCGGTAGCTAGAGGGTAAAATTTACGGTAAACCTATGTAATTGCTGTTTTACAGGGTGTAAAGCACAAATTTGACAGGCAATAGATTGTCGTTATGCGATTGCAATGCTGGCATGATAAACATTGCTTGTCATCATGAAAAAACTGCATGAGAAAAATTGTAAATTTCTCTTTATGACCTAAATCAAATTATGTAGAATGCGCGCCATTAGGGTGACGAAAACGTTTGCGTCGGGTCATTCAACAGTTTTTTTGCAACTTTCAGTACTAATCTGAGTCAGGAGATACAGATGCTTAAGCGTGATATGAACATCGCAGATTACGATGCGGAACTGTTCGCAGCTATCCAGGAAGAAACTCTTCGCCAGGAAGAACACATTGAACTTATCGCTTCTGAAAACTACACAAGCCCACGTGTAATGGAAGCGCAAGGTTCTCAGCTAACGAACAAATACGCTGAAGGCTACCCAGGTAAGCGTTACTACGGCGGTTGTGAGTACGTAGATAAAGCTGAAGCACTAGCAATTGAGCGTGCATGCCAACTATTTGGTTGTGAGTACGCTAACGTACAGCCTCACTCAGGTTCTCAAGCAAACAGCGCAGTTTACATGGCGCTTCTTAACCCTGGCGATACAGTTTTAGGCATGAGCCTAGCGCACGGTGGTCACCTAACTCACGGTTCACCAGTAAACTTCTCGGGTAAGCACTACAACGTTATCCCTTACGGTATCGATGAAGCTGGTCAAATCAACTACGACGAGATGGAACAGCTAGCACTTGAACACAAACCTAAGATGATCATCGGTGGTTTCTCTGCTTACTCGCAAATCGTTGATTGGAAACGCATGCGTGAAATCGCTGACAAAGCAGGTGCTTACTTATTTGTTGATATGGCGCACGTAGCTGGTCTTATCGCTGCCGGTGAATACCCAACACCAGTACCGCATGCTCACGTGGTAACAACAACGACGCACAAAACACTAGCAGGTCCTCGCGGTGGTCTTATCTTGTCAAATGCTGGCGAAGATATGTACAAGAAATTGAACTCAGCAGTGTTCCCTGGTGGTCAAGGTGGTCCTCTAATGCACGTTATCGCTGGTAAAGCAGTAGCGTTCAAAGAAGCGATGGAGCCAGAGTTCAAAGCTTATCAAGCTCGCGTAGTGAAAAACGCAAAAGCAATGGTTGGTCAGTTCCAAGAGCGTGGCTACAAAATCGTATCTAACGGTACAGAAAACCACTTGTTCCTTGTTGACCTAATCGACAAAGATATCACTGGTAAAGACGCAGACGCGGCACTAGGTGCAGCAAACATCACTGTAAACAAGAACTCAGTACCAAATGACCCACGCAGCCCATTCGTAACGTCTGGTATCCGTGTAGGTACGCCAGCGATCACTCGCCGTGGCTTCACTGAAGAAGATGCAAAAGAGCTAGCAAACTGGATGTGTGACGTTCTAGATAACATCGGCAACGAAGAAGTTATCGAAGCGACTAAACAGAAAGTGCTAGAAATTTGTAAGCGTCTACCAGTTTACGCATAACTGTTCTTCATAGAATGAGTCGATTTCGGTGTCGAACATACTCATTTGCTCGCGCAAACTCCGTGTGTTCTTCTAGAACTCGACTCATCTATTTTGAACGTTGATATACTAAAGGTCCTCAATTGAGGGCCTTTTTGTTTGTCTGGCGTTTGGAATGAGATATAGCGAGAGTGTGTGATAAGGGGATGGCTACCAACACTGTCCCTTTTCAATATATCGAAACCACGTCATTCCGACGAGCCTAGGCGAGATCAGGAATCTTGTTAAGGCACACTCTTTTACTCAGAGTTTCCCTAAAAATCATCAGTACTCTGAAAACTGATTCTGAATCACGCTCGTTCCTCGCTGTTCAGAATGACAGTGGTAGAATGGCTTTTTATCATCATTTTCCAGATACAAAAAAGGTTGGCACTGAGCCAACCTTTCTTTTCAAAACAAGCGAGAGCTTATTTAATCTCGATACCTTGAGCTTGCATATCGGCATGGTAAGAAGAGCGCACAAATGGACCACACGCTGCATGCGTGAAGCCAAGTTCTAGTGCAACTTCTTTTAGCTCGTCAAACTCTGATGGTGGAACGTAACGTTCTACTGGCAAGTGGTGACGGCTTGGCGCTAGGTACTGGCCTAGAGTCAGCATCGTTACGCCGTGTGCGCGTAGATCTTTCAGTACTTCGATGATTTCTTCTTTGGTTTCACCAAGGCCCATCATCAAACCAGACTTGGTCGGTACATCGGGATGCTGCTCTTTGAACTTCTTAAGAAGCTCAAGTGACCATTTATAGTTCGCACCTGGGCGAGCTTTACGGTAAAGACGTGGCGCTGTTTCTAAGTTGTGGTTGAAGACATCTGGCGGATTGTCTTTCATTAGATCAAGCGCTACATCCATGCGACCACGGAAGTCAGGAACCAGTGTTTCAATCTTAATATGCGGGTTTAACGCACGGATCTCGCGGTTACAATCGGCAAAGTGTTGTGCACCGCCGTCACGCAGATCGTCACGGTCAACAGAAGTGATTACTACGTATTTCAGCTTCATATCGGCAATGGTTTTCGCCAGTTTTTGAGGCTCTTCTGCTTCCGGTGGTAATGGGCGGCCATGAGCAACGTCACAGAAAGGACAACGACGAGTACAAATAGCACCTAAGATCATGAAGGTTGCTGTACCGTGGTTAAAACATTCCGCTAGGTTCGGGCAAGATGCTTCTTCACATACGGAGTGAAGTTTATTCTTACGCATCGCCGCTTTGATGTCTTGAATTCGTTGGCTGTCGGCTGGTAGCTTGATCTTCATCCAATCAGGCTTACGTAGCACTTCTTTCTGCTCTGTAGGCATGTTCTTTACGGGAATCAATGCCATTTTATCGGCGTCACGATATTTAACGCCTTTTTCCATCTGGATTGGTTTGCTCATGCTTTATTACCTTGAGAAGGTGCTTCTGTGCTGAATTCTACTTGCTCATAATCGAGCAAAGTAACGAGTTCTTCTATTAATTGTTTTTCTACGGCTTCTACATTGTCTGGGCCGCCAAATTGGCTGACCTGAACCATTTCCATACCTTCATAACCACAAGGGTTAATACGCAGAAACGGTGTTAAATCCATATTTACGTTCAAGGCTAAACCATGAAACGAGCATCCTTTACGAATGCGTAAACCGAGAGAGCATATTTTCTTACCGGCAACGTAGACACCTGGTGCGTCAGGTCGCGCGGCTGAGCCAATATTGTATGCTTTTAGCGTGTTGATCACGAGGTTCTCGATTGTGGTAACGAGATCTCGTACACCTAATTTTTTGCGGCGTAGGTTGATCAAGAAGTAGGCGACCAACTGACCAGGGCCATGATACGTAACCTGACCTCCGCGATCACTTTGTACAACAGGAATATCGCCAGTGTTAATCAAGTGCTCAGCTTTACCTGCCTGTCCTTGCGTAAATACTGGGTTATGTTCTACCAACCAGACTTCATCACGGGTTTCTTCTGTGCGTTGGTCGGTGAACTCATGCATCGCCTTCCATACAGGCTCATAGTCTTGGCGGCCAAGTCGTTTTACAACAAGTTGGTGTTGCATGGGAATTCCTGTTGCTAATATATAAAGTTTTTGGATTATAAACCGGATAACCCTGATGCTCTACCGCTGCGTAACAGATTTTTAACTGAAAGCGATGTAAAGCCTCGTTATCTCTTTGATAAATAAAAAGAAAGCAGCCAAAGCTGCTTTCAAAAAAAATTTAATCTATCAAAAAATTATAGAACCATGCGTACGATGTCAATTTCACCTAACTCTTTGTACAGTGTCTCAACCTGCTCGATAGAGGTTGCAGTAATGTTGATTGACACAGAGTGGTAGTTGCCCTTAGCACTTGGTTTAACGGTCGGGCTGTAGTCACCTGGAGCATGGCGCTGAATAACTTCAAGAACAAGCTCTGGAAGTTCAGGCTTTGCATGACCCATTACCTTGTAAGTAAATGAACAAGGGAACTCAAGCAGGTCTTTTAATTTTGCATCAGAGTTGATGGTTAGCATATCGATAACTCCAGTAGATATTCGTTGCGGTGCGAAATAGTACAGTCAAATTAGGGGGAACTCAAGACGAGGAGCTCAAACTTAAAAAGCCGCCCATTCAGGCGGCTTTGCGAATAAGTTTGCTACTCTAACGTTCTTTTTAGAAGAAGCTCTTGAATAACAATACGATGTAATCCCACATGCGGCTAAATAGACTACCTTGCTCTACGGTTTCTAGTGCCATTAGTGGGTACTCGGCAATATCTTCACCATCGATCTGATAGTATAGCTTACCAACTACATCACCTTTATTAATTGGGGCTTCTAGCTCTTTTTCAAGGACGAAGCTTGCTTTTAGGTTTTTCGCTTCACCACGCGGTAGTGTTACGTAAGTATCTTGGTCAAGACCCAGTGCTACGGTGTCTTTGTTACCCATCCACACTTTTTCTTCTACGAACGTTTCACCTGCTTTGTGCGGTGCCACTGTTTCGAAGAAACGGAAGCCGTAGCTTAGCAGCTTTTTGCTTTCTGACTTACGAGCATTGGCATCTTTAGTACCCATAACGACCGCAACCAAGCGCATTTGACCTTCAGTTGCTGAACTTACTAGGCTGTAACCCGCATTACTTGTGTGACCCGTTTTGATGCCGTCAACGTTCATGCTCTTATCCCAAAGTAGACCGTTACGGTTGTATTGGGTGATGCCGTTGTAAGTAAATTTCTTCTCTGAGTACACTCGGTACTCATTTGGTACGTCACGGATAAGTGCTTTACCTAGCAGTGCCATGTCGTATGGTGTTGAGTACAATTCTGCGTTATCTAAGCCATGAACATTGGCAAAGTGCGAGTTAGTCATACCCAATGTGTTGGCCCAAGCGTTCATTAGGTCAACAAATGCATCTTCTGAACCTGCAATATGTTCTGCCATCGCAACACAGGCATCGTTACCTGACTGGACGATGATACCTCGGTTCAGGTCACGTACTTTAACTGTTGTGCCTACTTCAATGAACATCTTTGATGAATCAGGGAAGTTTTTCGCCCACGCATTTTTACTGATGGTGACATCATCATCTTCTGAGATATTACCACGCGCTAGCTCTTGGCCGATTACATAGCTGGTCATCATCTTAGTCAGACTAGCTGGAGACAATTTTGTGTTCATCTCTTTCTCTGCCAGTACTTTACCTGAATGGTAATCCATCAGCACGTAGCCCTTCGCCGCGATTTGAGGGGCATCTGGAACAACGATAGGTGATGCAAGAGCAGATTGAGCGAAAGTTGCAGAAAGGGCAACCGAAGAAACGAGAATAGATTTCACAAACTTATTTTTATTCATGGTAATTCAAATTTTTGGGTTAACTGCAGACATCTTATCAGAATCCCTAGTTATGTAAGAGGGGGATCAAAGAGAAATTCATGACACGAGGTCATTTGGCAGTGTTGTGTTTTTTAATAAATGCAGACGAATAGCCGAGCAACTTTACTTTATCTAATGTGGCTTGCGTCAGGGAATAGTCAGTAAATGGCCCTAACAACAAGCGATAAGACTCTTTCGCACTCTCTAGGAAAGTTTCTGTATCCAATTTTTGACCAAGCTCGGTACCTAAAGTTCGCGCGCGTTCTTCATTTTTTGATGATGCCACTTGAATAACGTACCTAGGGTGCGCTTCTAATGACTTTTTATCCGTGGGCTGATTGATACTGATCACTTCAATTTCCACGTTCGCGGTGCCTGTTTTT
Organism: Vibrio sp. Vb1755; assembly: GCF_033338635.1. Lineage (NCBI taxonomy): Bacteria > Pseudomonadati > Pseudomonadota > Gammaproteobacteria > Vibrionales > Vibrionaceae > Vibrio > Vibrio sp. Vb1755. Next base: position 65,047 of record NZ_JAWOTA010000022.1, read on the forward strand.
ATGACATCTAACTTGTGCGCGGCGGCATAGCTTAAATCAATGATACGGCCATCGTGAAAAGGACCTCGGTCATTAACTCGTACTATGGTGGTTTTGCCGTTGTCAGTATTGGTAACTTTTACGTAACTTGGTAACGGTAGCGTTTTATGCGCTGCCGTCATTGAGTACATGTCATAGATTTCGCCATTAGAAGTCAAATGACCTTGGAATTTTTTCCCATACCAAGATGCTCGGCCTTTTTCTTTAAAGCCTTTCGCATTGCGAACTATTTTGTAGTCTTTGCCACGTAAGTGGTAATCTTTGTTCCCACCTAGGCTGTACGGTTCATATTTAGGATGCGCATCCTCGATGTGTTCGACTGAAAGCGGTGTATCCGGTGCAACATCGGATTCGAGTTCGTAACGGCCTTCTTGTTCTTTTTGGCTAGTTGATGAACAGCCTGCCAAAATAAGAGCAGAGAAAACCAAGGAATATAAAGCGCGTTTTTGCATGTCTAGGTCGCCTTAGAGAATGCTTTTCGGTGCGTATGAATCGACATCAGAATACCAAAACCAGCCATCAAGGTTACCATTGATGTGCCGCCATAACTGATGAGTGGCAACGGTACACCTACTACAGGTAGGATGCCACTTACCATGCCAATATTTACAAAAATATACACGAAGAAGCTGAGTACAATACTGCCTGCCATCATTCGTCCAAATGCGGTTTGCGCTTGGCTGGCGAGATATAAACCTCGTCCAATAATAAATAGATAGATGGCTAAAAGGCAAAGGAAGCCAATCATACCCCATTCTTCAGCAATTACTGCAAAGATAAAGTCAGTGTGTCGTTCAGGAAGAAATTCTAGTTGTGACTGCGTACCTTGCAACCAACCTTTGCCGGAAATACCGCCGGAGCCAATCGCAATTTTACTCTGAATAATGTGGTAGCCCGCTCCTAGCGGATCAGACTCCGGGTTAAATAGAGTACGAACTCGCACTTTTTGATACTCTCGCATCAAGAAAAACCACAGAATTGGAATGAAACCACCTAATGCAATCGCAGCACCAGCAATTATTTTCCAGCTAATGCCTGCGAGGAAGATAACAAAAATACCGGAAGCCGCGATCAGGATTGAGGTACCTAAGTCAGGCTGTTTTGCAATGAGAATGGTTGGTAAGCAGACCATAATCAGTGCAACAATGAGTGTTCTTAGCGTTGGTGGGAGGGGCTGTCTACCAACATAGCGAGCTACCATTAATGGCACCGCGAGCTTCAATAGCTCTGACGGTTGAAAGCGCACAAAACCGAGGTTAAGCCAACGCTGCGCGCCTTTCGATGCTTCACCGAAAAACAGCACGCCGAAAAGCAGTATAACGCCACCAACGAACATCAAAGGTGCCAAGCTTTCGTAAGTTCGTGGAGAAAGCTGTGCAAGGACGAGCATCACAACGAGTGAAAGCACCATTCGCATGGCTTGGCGATCCATCATCAGTAAACTTTGGCCACTGGCGCTGTACATGATCACCAGGCCAAACCCCATCAGGGCCAGTATGCCAAGTAGGAGTGGTAAGTCGATATGGAAGCGTTCAAACAGGGCGCGATTTTTACCTGTAGAGGGATCCATCTTCATTACTGTTTTACCTCTTTCTTCGCATTGTTTTCAGGCTCAATTTCTTCTGGACCAAGAACGACTCGGTCAAAAATTTTCCTTACTACTGGGGCACCGTTACTAGAACCACCACCGGCATTTTCTAGTACTACAGTGACGACCACTTTAGGATCATCAAATGGTGCAAAGCCAGTAAATAACGCATGGTCACGTAAGTGCTCGGCGATCTCATCGGCGTTGTACTCTTCGTTTTCACCCAGACCGAAGACCTGTGCAGTACCTGATTTACCCGCTGTTTCATAATTCATTTTGTAGAATGAGCGACGAGCTGTTCCGCGCGTGCCATGGTTTACCCGACGCATGCCTTCTTTCGCCATATCCCAGTACTTTTTAGGCACATTCTTGATTGGTGGGTAAGTCACGTATTCTGTCGTTTGCTGCTCTTCGAAGTCGTTACCATTTTCTATCGTCGCTTTGAGCAAGTGAGGTGCGATCACTTCTCCCTCGTTTACTAATACGGAGGTTGCTTTGGCGATTTGCATTGGTGTTGCTGTCCAATATCCTTGGCCGATACCCACAGGGATCGTATCACCTTTATACCATGGGGTTTTATGGCGAGACATTTTCCAGTCACGAGTCGGCATATTCGCCTTACTTTCTTCGTAGATATCAATGCCAGTGTAATCACCAAAACCGAACATCATCATCCAATTCGAAATACGGTCAATACCCATGTCATAAGCGATTTGATAGTAGAAGGTATCAACAGACTCTTCGATCGACTTAATGATATCGACGCGCCCGTGCCCCCAACGCAACCAGTCACGAAACGGGCGTGTGTTGGAGTTTGGTATGCGCCAATAACCAGGGTCATTTCGTGTGGTGTTAGGTGTGACGACACCTTCTTGCAGCGCGGCTACCGCCATAAATGGTTTGATGGTAGACGCAGGAGGGTAAATGCCAAGTGTAGTGCGGTTGACCAAAGGACGGTTTTTATCGTTCAAAAGGGCGCGATAGTCTTTACCTGAGATTCCGTGCACGAACGAGTTAGGATCGTAGCTAGGGCTCGAAACCATAGCCAGTACGCCGTTGTCTCTAGGATCGATTACTACAGCACTGCCTCGGCGGCCGTCCAATAATTGGTGTACGTACAACTGCAAGTTGATATCAAGGTTTAAAACGATGTCTTTTCCGGGTACAGGTGGAACGTACTTTAAGGTACGAATTACTCGGCCGCGGCTGTTTACCTCGACTTCTTGATATCCGGCTGTACCGTGTAAGAGGTCTTCGTAGTATTTTTCAATACCCAGCTTACCAATGTCGCGAGTGGCTTGATAGTTTGCGTCTTTTTCTTCTCGGATCAGGCGCTGCATGTCGCGATCATTGATTCTAGAAACATACCCAATCACGTGGGTTAAGACTTCGCTGAAAGGGTAGTAGCGCTTTAAGGTCGCACTTATTTCCACACCTGGAAAGCGGTACTGATTGACGGAGAATACCGCTACTTGTTTTTCGTTCAGTTGGGTAAGCAGTGGGACCGATTTAAATCGACGAGTCCGTTTACGCTCGTGGTGGAAACGTTCAATCTGGTCTGGTGTAATTTCCAGAATAGTCTGTAATTCTTGGATGGTTGCATCAATGTCTTTAATTTTTTCTGGGGTCAGTTCTAAGTTAAAGACGGGACGGTTCTCTGCCAGTAAAACGCCATTTCGGTCATAAATTAGACCTCGGTTAGGCGCGATAGGCACTACTTTGATGCGGTTATCGTTCGAGCGGGTTTGATAGTCTTGAAACTGGTTCACCTGAATGTTGTACATGTTGGCAACCAGAGCTCCCATCAAGACAACAATGCCGATAAAAGCAACAATAGCGCGGCTGGCAAACAGACGCGCTTCGGCTTGATAATCTCGGATTTGACTGCGTCGTTTACGAATCATTAACGCTTGGCTCTAAAGTTAAACAACGATTATTCGCGATGATAAGGGTGGTTAGCGGTGATGCTCCACGCTCGGTACAAGCTTTCTGCCATTACGATACGCACTAGAGGGTGGGGTAGCGTTAAGGCAGACAATGACCAGCTTTGGTCTGCTGCAGCTTTGCATGCAGGAGCGAGTCCTTCAGGACCGCCGATTAATATTGATACATCACGGCCATCTAATTTCCAAGCTTCTAACTGCTCAGCGAGTTGAGGAGTGTCCCATTTTTTACCTGGGATATCTAACGTGACGATACGGTTGCCTTTTGGTACCGCCGCGAGCATCGCTTCTCCTTCTTTTTGCAGGATGCGAGCGATATCGGCATTCTTACCACGCTTACCAGCAGAGATTTCAATCAACTCCAACGGCATATCATGCGGGAAACGGCGACGATATTCTTGAAAGCCTTCCTCAACCCATTTTGGCATTTTTGTGCCAACAGCAATTAGTTGAATTTTCAAAAGATTAACCCCAGAGTTTTTCTAGCTGGTAGAGTTCGCGGTGCTCTTCTTGCATCACGTGAAGCATGGCGTCGCCCATATCTAGGACTACCCATTCACCTTCGTTTTCACCTTCCATTCCTAGTGGCTCAAGACCGGCTTTTTTCACTTCTGTTGCAACATGGTCAGCGATGGATGAAACGTGGCGTTTGGATGTACCAGTACAGATGATCATGTAATCTGTCACGCTTGATTTATCTTCCACATTTAGGACGATAATGTCTTCCGCTTTCATGTCGTCGGCTTTATCAGCTAAAAAGTCTTTCAGTTCTTCGCGAAGCACTCGGTTTTCCTCGGTTTGTCTCTTATCTCTAAAGTGTTTTACATTCTTGCTTGCAAAACAGGTCGCGCACTATATCACGCTTTGATTTTTAAATTGCCAGCTTAATATCAGGAGAGCAGGTTTCTAAGCTCAACTGATGAATAGTTGGCCATACAGACTCGTCATACTGAGTTTTGGCTTTTATCTCGGCTTGAGCCAACAAGGAGAGCAATGCACAAATACGACTCGCTGATAAGCGGGTCAGTGCTGCGTTATAGAGTGGACGCTTGTTTTGCCAAACTCGATATTTCTCAAATACCTGGTTCATTCCCATTTGAGTTAAGTCTTGATGCATATTTAAAAGTTGGCTCAACTCTTTTTGTACACTTCGAATCAAGATCACGGTCTCAACCCCTTCCGCCTCAAGTTGGCGAAGAATACGTTGTGCACGGTTTGCTTTACCTGCCAGTAAGGCGTCGATCCAGTTAAAGGTAGTGAAGTGATTATGGCGACTTAGGGCTTCCTCTAAACGTATGATGGTCAGCTCACCATCCGGATAGAGTAGGGCCAATTTCTCTAAGCTTTGTGTCAATGCAAATAGGTTACCTTCATGCCATTGAGCCAACATTTGCAGTGATTGCTGATCGGGTTTTAGTCCCAACGTGCGGCAACGTGTCTGAATGAACATAGGTAGGCGTTGAAGGTCTGGCGACAAGCAGCTTACCCAATCGCCTTTTGAGCTTAATGCTTTGAACCATTTCGCATTTTCTTGGGCTTTGGTCAGTTTGCTACCAACAATGACGAGCATGATGTCATCATGAAGCATATCACACAGTGTTTGCAGCTCTTTGCTGACGGCGGTTGTTACGCCACTTTCAGGAATTTCAAGCTCAATCAATTGACGGTTTGAAAACAGGCTCATCGCTTGGAAACAGTCGTAAACTTGGTTCCAGTCGATGCTAGCATCCACCGCAAAACGGTGTTTTTCCTCAAAACCTTGCTGAAACGCTGCCTTTTGGATTGCTTGGCGGCTTTCTTGAATCAGTAACGGCTCATTACCAAAGATTAAGTAAACCTGTTTAACTTGTTTAGTTAAATGATCCGTTAGCTTATCGGCATAAATTCGCATAGTGACTAAGAGTTTTTGTTCGCTGGCTCAGAGATTTGTCCTGCTTCATATTCGGCACGAATACGGCCCAACTGGCGCATCATCTGTTTTGCAGCTTGCAAGCGCATCTCGTCTTCAATTACGTCACGCTCAACAGATTTTGCAAGTGCGGTCAACGGGTTGTCTAGGTAGTTGCGGTTTACTGTTGTCGTAAAGTTTTTAGAACCATAGCCAGGAATTGTCACACGGTATTTTACTACGTATGTCAGCTCTTTTTCTGCTGCACGGCTATTTTGATAAAGCGATAGTGTACGCTCATCGATTGTCGCTTCCGTCAAATGAAGGTTGGGTACCGTCGATGATGGTTGAACAAGTTCAACTTTGTTCAGTTCGAGTTGAGAGCGAACATAGCGAGTTAATTCACTGTATTCATCGTAGCTGGAGAAAGACATAGTGTGCAGCTCTTCCGGTACGGAATACTCGCCGCGAAGGTGAAAACCACAGGCAGAAAGAAGCCCCGCTAATACCAATACCACTGGTAGTTTAATCAAAGAGAAAAAGCGCATTGATTGTATTCATCCTAAATTGAAGGGGTTATTTACCTTAAACCACTCATGTGAATGGTTTGAGGTAAATAAACAGGGTAGAAAACTACCCTGTTTAATGACTCTTGGTTAACAAATAAGTTCGCTAAACAGAGACAAATTGACAGCTGCGATTAGTTTGCAACGATGTTCAGCAGTTTACCTGGAACGTAAATAACTTTACGAATAGTCAGGCCATCAGTGAACTTAACCACGTTTTCGTCGTTTAGACCAAGCTGTTCGATATCGTCTTTAGAGATATCAGCTGGGACTGTTAGCTTCGCACGTAGCTTACCGTTAACTTGAACAACGATAGTTTTTTCGTCTTCAACTAGCGCTTTTTCGTCAAACGTCGGCCATGCCGCGTTATCAATGTCTGTTTCACCTAGTGCTGCCCATAGCTCGTATGAGATATGCGGAGTGATAGGGTAAAGCATGACAACAATAGCTCTCAGTGCTTCGTCAAGGATTGCACGATCTTGCGCAGATTCTTGAGGCGCTTTCGCTAGTTTGTTCATCAGCTCCATGATCGCTGCGATCGCGGTGTTGAATGTTTGACGACGAGCGATATCGTCCGTCACTTTCGCGATAGTCTTGTGAACGTCGCGGCGAAGTGCTTTTTGATCACCAGAAAGCGCTGAGGTATCTACTGCTTCTGCTGCACCTTTCGCTGTGTGCTCTTTCACTAGTTTCCAAACACGTTTTAGGAAGCGGTTCGCACCTTCTACGCCAGACTCTTGCCATTCAAGTGTCATGTCCGCTGGAGACGCGAACATCATGAATAGACGTACTGTGTCAGCGCCGTACTTGTCTACCATTTCTTGAGGGTCGATACCGTTGTTCTTAGACTTAGACATCTTGATCATGCCTGAGTGCGTTACATCACGACCTTCAGTGTCTTTAGCAGAAGTAATGCGGCCTTTACCATCACGTTCAACGGCTACGTCTGTTGGAGCTACCCACTCTTTGCCGCCTTTCTCGTTCTCGAAGTAGAACGCATCAGCCAGTACCATGCCTTGACACAGTAGTTGCTTGAACGGTTCGTCAGAAGTTACGTAACCCGCATCGCGCAGTAGTTTGTGGAAGAAGCGTGAGTACAGTAGGTGCATACAAGCGTGCTCGATACCACCGATGTATTGATCTACTGGTAGCCAGTAGTTTGCTTTTTCTGGGTCTAGGATGTCGTCCGCTTGTGGTGAACAGTAACGCGCGTAGTACCAAGAAGATTCCATGAACGTATCGAACGTATCTGTCTCACGTAGAGCAGGTTCGCCGTTAAAGGTTGTCTTCGCCCACTCTTTGTCTGCTTTGATTGGGCTAGTGACGCCGTCCATTACCACGTCTTCTGGAAGAATCACTGGTAGTTGGTCAGCAGGTACTGGGTGAACTTCACCGTCTTCAGTCGTTACCATTGGGATTGGTGCGCCCCAGTAACGTTGACGAGATACACCCCAGTCGCGTAGACGGAAGTTTACAGTCTTAGTGCCTTTGCCCTCTGCTTCTAGCTTCGCTGCAATTGCATCGAACGCCGCTTGGAATTCTAGGCCATCGAATTCACCTGAATCGAACAGTACACCTTTCTCTGTATATGCCGCTTCAGAGATGTCTAGCTCGCTGCCATCAGCAGGCTTGATAACTGGCACGATGTCTAGACCGTACTTCGTTGCGAACTCGTAGTCACGTTGGTCGTGTGCAGGTACAGCCATTACCGCGCCTGTACCGTAGTCCATCAGTACGAAGTTTGCTACGTATACTGGTACTTCGCGGCCGTTCAATGGATGAATAGCAGTAAGGCCAGTTGCCATACCTTTCTTCTCCATTGTCGCTAGCTCAGCTTCTGCAACCTTGTTGTTCTTACATTCGTCGATAAACGCTGCAAGCTCTGGATTGTTCTCTGCTGCAAGAGCTGCAAGAGGGTGGCCGGCTGCGATACCCACGTAAGTCACACCCATTAGCGTATCTGGACGTGTTGTGTAAACTTCTAGGTCTTGTTGACCCTTAACTTCAAACTTCAGTTCAACACCTTCAGAACGACCAATCCAGTTGCGCTGCATGGTTTTTACCATTTCAGGCCAACCTTCAAGCTTATCTAGGTCGTCTAGTAGCTCTTGAGCGTACTCAGTGATTTTGATGAACCATTGAGGGATTTCTTTTTGCTCTACAGGCGTATCACAACGCCAGCAACAACCGTCTTCAACCTGCTCGTTTGCAAGAACAGTTTGGTCGTTAGGACACCAGTTAACAGAAGAAGTCTTTTTGTAAACTAAACCTTTCTCGTAAAGTTTAGTGAAGAACTCTTGTTCCCAGCGGTAGTACTCCGGTGTACATGTTGCGAATTCACGGTTCCAATCGTAACCAAAGCCTAGAAGCTTAAGTTGGTTCTTCATGTATTCGATGTTTTCGTAAGTCCAAGGTGCTGGCGCAGTTTTGTTTTTTACTGCTGCGTTTTCTGCAGGTAGACCGAATGCGTCCCAACCGATTGGTTGCATCACGTTTTTGCCTTGTAGGCGTTGGAAACGAGATACTACATCACCGATAGTGTAGTTGCGCACGTGACCCATGTGCAGTCGACCACTTGGGTATGGGAACATGGACAGACAGTAGAATTTTTCTTTATTTGGGTCTTCACTTACAACAAAGGTTTTGTTGTCATCCCAGTGCTTTTGAACTTTTTGTTCAATATCTTGTGGGTTGTATTGTTCTTGCATCGATGGTATCCGTTATCTTGGAATTTGTGAGTTCGGTTAGAACAGACTTAAATAGATCGTCATAGAATACCTAAAGCTAGGGATCACAACAATAGCCAATCTGTACCCATGCGCCCTTAAGTGACGCAGGTAGGAGAAAGATGGAGGTCAGTTATGCCTAAACGTAAAACAGGTTATGAGGAAATGCTCGAGGATGTGATTGAAACCTTGAAGCACAGTCCGGAAGAAGTTAACAAAGCGATTGAGACGTCGGGCAAAGTGGTGGATGCTGCTAATGACTTGACCAAAGATGAATTGGCTTTAATCAAAGCGTACCTTAAAGCAGACTTAAAAGAGTTTTCAGAGAGTTACGAGGATAGCAAAAGCGGCCCGTTTTACTTAACGATTGCGGACTCGATATGGCAAGGGCTGTTAGAGATTACTGACCGAACTAAAGTTGAGTGGGTTGAGTTGTTCGATGACTTAGAGCATCAAGGGCTATATGAAGCAGGAGAGGTGATAGGCTTAGGCACTTTAGTCTGTGATGAGTGTGGTCACAAGACAACGTATAACCACCCAACTGTAATCATTCCGTGTATTAAATGTGGTCACAAAGGCTTTACTCGTCAGTCATTAAAGCCATAAATGGCGCGTAACGACAGTATAATGCTATGAATAAAAAAGAGGCTTAGTCGCCTCTTTTTTGTTTTCAGCCCTAAACCACCTACTTCAGTAGGTGGTTATCATCCGTTTCGGCTTTGCCTGTAAAACTACTCATGTTAAATGCGTCTTTGATTTTTCCAGAAGTCAAAGAGGACAAATAACATGAGTAGATACAATCAAGCTTCCCACGTATT
>NZ_JAWOTA010000023.1:0-70795 GCF_033338635.1 Vibrio sp. Vb1755
TTTCAATTCTTTAGTAGCATGTTACGAAACATTTCAGTCAGGTGAACTAAGGGAAGCGTGCAATGGAAAAACAACGAGTAGCATTTATTGGTCTGGGAGTGATGGGATACCCAATGGCTGGTTACCTAAGTAAAGCGGGCTTTGAAACCAAAGTATACAACCGCACAAAAGCGAAAGCCGACAAATGGGCTGAAGAATACCAAGGCGTAGCTTGTGAAACACCACGTGAAGCGGCAGAAGGCTGTGACATCGTTTTTACCTGTGTGGGTAATGATGATGACGTTCGTAGCGTTGTTTACGGTGAAGAGGGCATTCTGGTCGGCTTGAAAGCGGATGCAGTGCTAGTGGACCACACGACCACTTCTGCAGACCTAGCGGTTGAGCTGGCTGAAGCGTGTGCTAAGTATGGTAATCACTTCATTGATGCGCCAGTTTCTGGTGGTCAAGCAGGCGCAGAAAATGGTGTTCTAACCATCATGTGTGGTGGTGAACAAAGCATTTTTGACCGTGTGTCTCCGGCGATGGATGTGTACGCGAAGCAGATGACGCTACTGGGTGAAAACGGTCAGGGTCAACGCTGTAAGATGGTAAACCAAATCTGTATTGGAGGCGTTTTACAAGGTCTGAGTGAAGCTTTGTTGCTGGCACAAAAATCAGGCTTGGACATCGCTCAAGTTGTAGAAACGCTTAAGCATGGCGCTGCAGGTTCTTGGCAGATGGAAAACCGCGCAAATACGATGGCTGAAGACAAGTTCGATTTTGGCTTCGCTATTGATTGGATGCGCAAAGACTTAGGTTTCTGTCTGCAAGAAGCTGAGCGAGTGGGTCTAGAACTTCCACTGACTAAGAAAGTGGATGAGCAATACGCAGACCTTCAACGTGATGGTTTAGGTCGCATGGATACATCAGTACTGATCAAAGCGGTCGCTAAAAATCAGTAGTTGATGAATCAGTAATAGATAAACAGTTCTTTGGTATTAAAGAGCTTAAAGAAATCTAAGTTAATCATAATGAACCTCCTTGAGCATGGTTTATGACTTGTGATTAAGGATTAGTGATTTGAAATCAGGAGGTGCTGTAGAGCACCTCCTTTTTTTCGTCTTTAAATCACACAGTGTAATGATTACAGCGTTCGCTTACTTGTTTAAGCCTAGTGCAATTTCAAGACCTTTGCCGTACGCCTCGTCCGCTTGGTATGCGTGTTGAACGTGGCGCTGTTGGATGAACTCTGGTACACCGTCCATTGCGCGAGCTGTGTTATCGAGCAGAGTTTGACGTTGCTCTTCGCTCATCAGACGGAATAGGTCACCCGCTTGGCTGAAGTAGTCTTCGTCTACACGATGATCGTAGTGATCAGCGTTGCCGTTGATGCGTAGAGGTGGCTCAGAGTAATCTGGTTGCTCTGCCCATTCTTGTTTGTAGTTTGGTTCGTAACCTAGTGTTGAACCAAAGTTGCCATCAACGCGCATTGCGCCATCGCGGTGGTAGCTGTGAACAGGGCAACGAGGTGCGTTCACTGGGATTTGATGATGGTTCACACCTAGACGGTAACGCTGAGCATCGCCGTAAGCAAACAGACGACCTTGTAGCATTTTATCTGGAGAGAAGCCGATACCAGGTACAACTGCTGCTGGGTTAAACGCTGATTGCTCAACTTCTGCGTAGAAGTTTTCTGCGTTACGGTTCAGTTCGAACTCACCAACTGGGATCAGTGGGTAGTCTTTTTGAGACCATACACGTGTTAGGTCGAATGGGTTGAAGTTGACTTCATCCGCTTTTAGCTCAGGCATGATCTGTACGTACATCTTCCATTTAGGGAAGTCTTGACGCTCAATCGCTTCGTAGAGGTCACGGTGATGGCTTTCGCGGTCTTTACCTACGATTGCTTCTGCTTCTTGGTCAGTTAGGTTTTTGATGCCTTGCTGAGTTTTGAAGTGGAATTTCACCCAGTAACGCTCGTTTTCTGCGTTGATGAAGCTGAATGTGTGGCTACCAAAACCATGCATATGACGGTAAGAAGCGGGGATACCACGGTCACTCATTACGATAGTCACTTGGTGGAATGCTTCTGGTAGTGATGTCCAGAAATCCCAGTTGTTGGTAGAGCTACGCATGTTAGTGCGAGGGTCGCGTTTTACTGCGTGGTTTAGGTCTGGGAATTTTAGTGGGTCACGTAGGAAGAATACTGGTGTGTTGTTACCAACCAAGTCCCAGTTACCTTCTTCAGTATAGAATTTTAGTGCGAAACCACGGATGTCACGTTCTGCGTCTGCTGCACCGCGCTCACCAGCTACGGTAGTGAAGCGAGCGAATAGTTCTGTTTTTTTGCCGATGTCAGAGAAGATCTTAGCGCGAGTGTATTTTGTGATGTCGTGCGTTACTGTGAACGTACCGTAAGCACCAGAACCTTTTGCGTGCATACGACGCTCTGGGATCACTTCGCGGTCAAAGTGTGCCAATTTTTCAAGGAACCAAACGTCTTGTAATAGTTGAGGGCCACGAGGACCTGCAGTCATAACGTTTTGGTTATGTGCGACAGGGCAACCTGCTGCTGTAGTCAATTTCTTGTTTGTCATTTTTCTTCCCCCTCCAGGGTTCAATACCTTAGAAACTGTAGAGGAGGTTATTACGGAAAAGCTGGGGGAGAAAACTGATATTGCTTATCAATTCAATAGATGGTGACTATGGTCGAAACTATATTAGAATCAGAAATTTACTACATTAGCTTGATTGACATAACAATCGACGTTCTCGAAAGCGATTGACTGGGGGGAGCGCTATCCAGTTAGCGTGTCTACGATGTTAGTAATATCGCCCCTTAAATGAAGTTTTACGCGTCATCAAAGGGGCGAAGTAATTAAGAGTACTTCACTTCAAGTTGTTCAGCTTTTGCAAATGCTGGGTGTGTCGCGAGCTGTTTCCCATAACGTTCAATATTAGGGAAGTGATTAACTAAACCAAACTTTTGAACCAATTCGACAATGAAAGACATCATGATGTCTGCGCCAGTCAGACGCTCTTCTACTAGGTAAGTTTTGCCTTCTAAAGATTGCTCGAAGTAGCCTAGTACATTCATTGCTTCCTTGTCGGCATAGCCTGATAAAAACTGAGTTTCATTTGGCTCTTTGCTTACGAAGATTTTTAGCAGCATAGGTAAAATTGCAGAGCTTTCTGCAAAGTGCATCCATTGCAAATATTCTGTGTGTGCTTTTGTACCACGCTCAGGAGCAAAGGCTCCGTCACTGTATTTCTCAATCAAATATTCGGTCATTGCACCTGACTCAATGATAATCTCGCCGTTATCTTCAAGAACAGGTGACTTCCCTAATGGGTGAACACTTTTTAGTTCTGGCGGTGCCATGAAGGTCACGGAATCACGGACATAGGGTACAATCTCGTAATTTACATCTAGCTCTTCAAGTAACCAAATGATGCGCTTTGAACGAGACTGATTGAGGTGGTGAAGTTTAATCATTTACATATCCCTTTTTATAATGGGTCGTTAATCTGTACTACAAGTTTGCCGAAATTCTTACCTTCCAACAGACCGATGAATGCTTCTGGCGCATTATCCAGTCCTTGTACTAGATGTTCGCGGTATTGGATCTTTCCTTCTGCCAACCATTGATTAATATCTTGCGCAAATTCACCGTAACGATGTCCGTAATCATCAAAAATGATGAAGCCTTGCACCTTGATTCGTTTGGTCAGGAGCTTACCCATTAGTAATGGAAGGTGGTCGGTACCTTCAGGCAGCTCTGTCGCGTTGTACTGAGAAACCAAACCACAAAGTGGGATACGCGCATTTGTATTCAGAAGTGGCATTACAGCCTCGAATACTTTGCCACCTACGTTTTCGAAGTAAACATCAATACCTTTGTCACAGGCATTTTTCAGTTGTTCTGCAAAATCTTCAGCTTTGTGATCAATACACTCATCGAAACCAAGCACCTCTTTAGCGTAACGGCATTTTTCGTCTCCGCCTGCTATACCAACAACTCGGCAACCTTTGATTTTACCAATTTGACCAACTGTTGCGCCTACAGGCCCCGTAGCAGCTGCTACCACGATGGTTTCCCCTGGTTTTGGCTGACCAATGTCGAGTAAACCCATGTACGCGGTAAATCCTGGCATACCTGCAACGCCTAGCGCGTAAGAAGGATTTTGCGGTTCTTTACCAAGTTTAATGACCATCTCACCAGTTGAGATAGCGTAGTCTTGCCAGCCAACAGTGTAGGCAAGAACCCATTCACCTGCTTCGTAATCTGGGTGGTTTGATGCTTCTACCTGACAAACTGTACCACCGACCATTACGTCATCAATTGCAACAGGGTCAGCGTATGATTCGGCATCACTCATGCGACCACGCATGTATGGATCTAGAGATAAATAAACCGTTCTCAATAGCATTTCACCCTCTTTCGGAGTCGGTTTCGTTACCTCTTCTAAACGAAAGTTTTCTTGTGTCGGTGCACCATGGGGACGTGACGCGAGTACTATTCTGCGATTTGTTGCGTTAGTCATATCTATCTCACTTGTTGATTAGACCGGTCGTCTAGTATTCATTTCAAAATATCCCGCTTATGTAAAGCGGGAAGGTTTACTGTGTTAACACTGACGCTTTTTCTGACAGTGAAACGCGTGTAGGGTGTTCATTCTGCTTCCACGCCGCCTGTTATGGACAAGTGCGCGTATTCTGCAGTAAGTGTTGAGTATAGGTCAGACTTTGCGTCAATGCTGCCTGATCTTGATAAAGTTTGTTCAGCAAGCTAGCGCCATTCCAAAGGTAGTATATCTGCCTTGCTAATAACGCACTGTCACCATTGGGGATTGAGCCATCTTGAATGCCGATGTCTATGCAATCCGCTATCGCTTGAATGGTTTTGTCTGCTCCTTGGCGTAATGCCAAGCGCATTGACTCAGAGAGATCGGAGACTTCTGCACTTAACTTGACCAATAAACATTTGTTCGCATTACACACGTCGTCTTCTACTTTGACCATTTCTTCGAAATAGCTCATTAGGCGTTGGTAGCCACTCAGTTCAGTATTGGTAAAGCGTGCGTTTAAACGCTCAAAATACTTAGTAAAGTAGTCTTGAATCATCGCTTCACCAAATTGTTCTTTGGACTTGAAGTAATGATAAAACGAGCCTTTTGGCACTGCGGCCTTTTTTAACAGCTCTGAAAGACCAACACTCGTGAACCCTCGGTTTACGATCAACTCGTATCCGACGTCGAGAATATGTTGGCGTGTGTCATTCGTCTTTGCGTTCATGGAGTGTACTATAGAATGAATTAGACCAGTCGTCTAGTGTTTGTTGTGGGTTATTTAATCAGCTCATACTCAATAACAAAGAGCGTGTCGGTATTTGGGTAGATTTCTCGAATTAACTGCTTGAGTTTTGGTAGTTCGATGGCTTCTTGTTCTGCATGAAACTCATTAATATCTTCAAAGTGAAGTGGTTCTACAGAACGTATCTTGATATCGCAGACTTTACGATCCGTTTCTAAGGTAAAAACTTCGACTTCTGTATTGGGAACGTAATGGCTTTCTGATTCATCTCGAATCGTTATCGTCTTTTTGCCTGACGTGATCAACGGGGTTAAGAATTCAAAAAAAGTAATCTTGGTTGGATGAGATGGCATGATGTACTCGTTAGTCTGGATGTTTGGCGCAATTATATACCCAAATCCCCCAGAGATTCCTGTATTACTAGAACGATCGAGTGCGGATGAAGCGAATTAACTTGGCACTAAAGTAACCTGAGATAACGCCTATCCAGTTGGTGCTGAGATCATCAAAACTAAATGATCGATTTGGAATAAAAAGTTGGCTTATTTCTTCCATTGAAACGATAGCCAACAGCAGTAGCAAAAGACGAATCCCAAAAACGTCGGTTTTATTCGAGCTCACCAGAGAAGGGAACGTGAAAACCGATAAAAAGCCGATCAATAAACTGAAAGTAAAGTGAAGCGTACTCGATCCGCCTAAGTAGGTTTCCATTTGCAGGTAAGCAGTATGGTGTAGGTCAGAGCTTTTCCACAAAGAGAGTGAAGCGGTTAGCATCAGGACTAAAACAAAACTCGTGCGTGCCAGTATTAAAGCCATAATTAACCTATTGGAAAGAAGCCTAAGTAACGTTTTACAAAGTACAGTGCAGCTAAATTCTGGATAGCCATGCCAATTGCCATTGCCCACGCTGCACCAATCACCCCAAACATTTGGCAAAGCGTAACAAGTAGGCAGATAGACACCGTACCGGAGGAAATTGTAATGTATTTCATGGTTCTCTCATGACCGCTCATTAATAATAAAAACCCTACTGAACCAGTCGCAACATTGACTAACTGCCCCAGAGAAAGGACGACTAATAGTGGCGCCGCGGCGAGAAACTCCTCACCAAAAAACTGCATTACAAACTCGGGGAAGAGGGTGCAAATAACTACGGGTACAATCGCTAAACCAACATTGGCTCGGCACGCCAAGCGGCTCAGGTTCTGCAGTTTGAGCATTTGACGCTCTTTGTAGAGAGAGGCAAACATCGGGGCGACCACAAAGTTAATGGTAATCAGCACAAAGCCAATCAGTAGTGATGTGCGTTGGGCTGCGGCTAACAAACCGATTTCCGCTGTTGAGATAAAAAAGCCCGCAATAACAAGGCTTCCCCATTGAAGAACATTCGTGAAGATACTGCCAACCCAGACTTGCTTGGCAGAAGCGACCATTTTTTTGTTTGGTACGAAAGCCGATGTTTGATATTGATCTGAGCCAAGCCAATTGGCACTAGATATGACCGCGACACCTATGCTCGCTAAAAGCAGTGCGGTCATTAGATTGTTGATATTTTGCTGACCGATATAGTCTAGGGCAAAGACAAAAATGACCATCAACATGCTTACCCCAAGCTGCAACGCAAACAGAGATGATACAACTTTTCTACATGCTTGAAGCACCCGACTGTTGGTTTGCGCAAGCACCAAGAAAGGTATGCAAAGCAAGCATAAAGTAATCGCATACATTGGTGATTGAGTCTGGTTTAGCTGTTCTGGAAACAGATTAAACGCTGCCAACAAAACGCCTATGGCGAGCAAGCAAAATGCCATACTTCGATAAAGTGCGGTTTTATAGTTTTGGCTTTGTTCAAGCTTCTCTTTGTTATTAAAAGCGATCGCATTGTAACGAACTAACGAGACATCAAAACCTAGCTGAGAAACGATGGCGAGTAGCGAGACTAGGTTGAATAAAAAGAAGAATTGACCGGCCGTCGAAGCGTCACTGGTCTTCGATACAATCAGAGTCAGTAAAAAAGCAAATAGCGCACTCAACACACGCGTGATTGCGGTTTTTAATCCAGTAGATAACAAGCTTTTTTTACCGCTGGGCATCAACAGTAATTTTTGTTGAACAGTGTGAAACATAGGGGCATTTAACCGTAAATATTATTGAGTGCGAGGCGCTGCTTTTCTTCACTGAAGGCATCGTTTAATTCTGCTGTATATTGGCGAAAATCGATCTCTTCATAATGATTGACACAATGCGCGATCTGCTTGGCCATTTCTTCAGGTGTGAGCGCTAAAAACGGGTAGTTGAGATCTTTGGTTGCGCCGATGGTCCGAATAACCATAGGAAGATGTAACTTGGATGCTTCTAGAATGGTTAACGGCATCCCTTCCCATGCTGCAGTGTGTAGATAAAGGTCTGAACCTTTGAGCTTTTCAACTACCTCATCGCGAGGCAGCATACCCGTTACATCCACATTTTCAGTACGTAATTTCTGTTCGAGTACTTGGTCACCGCCACCTATCCATGTGATCTCTATCGGGCGGTTAAGCGCATACCGATTAAGGAACTGCAATGTGCTGATAAGAAACTGAGGATCTTTTTGGGGCGCGACACGGCCAAGTACAACGAGCTTCAGCGCTTCTTGCTTGTCTCGCTCTATACGATCTTCACTTTGATAAGACACGTAGTTGTTGAGCAGTTCGGCATGTTTCGCACCAATGCTAATGGCTAGGCCACACTCTCGTTGGCTACAGCCTGCAACCACATCAATTTTGCTCAGTTTTACTTTCTCTAGTGCTTTATAGATCTGGCGTGCAAGCTCTGAGATATCTTCACGTTCGAAGGCATAACAGTGCGGTGTGTAAACCAAGCGTGCCTTGCCAAGCTTTAGAAATCGGCCGAGAAATCCTGCTTTACTCGAGTGCAAATGCACGACGTCGGGACCAAGTGATGCAATCATGTGGTTTGCATCGCGAATAAATTGAAGCAAGCCGCCTTCTACCCACTTTGTCTGTACGAAAATGTGGTGGTTGTTCTCATTGGTTAAGTCGTTTTCTCGGGCTCTGGCTAGCAAGAAATGCTGGTAAGGCTCGTCTCTGGATGAGTGAACATAACTATAGAGGGCGGTTTGAACGCCACCTCCAAACGCTTCTGTAACATGGAGCACTTTCTTCATGATGATTTTGTCCCTGGTGTTTGCATCCATTTGTGTTTAAAAGCATCACGCTCTTGCTCTGAATAAACGTGGCGATACAAGGGAAGATCGTACATATAGAACAGTTTTGAGAAGTCGTAGTGATTCTTAAAGTGTTGGTGGATATTGGAGTACCACTTGTTTTTCGCTTCGTTGCTGTTTTTCAGCACGAAGTCTTGCAACTCAAGAAACTCACCGATTTCTTTATCAAGAGAACTGAGCTGTTCGCATTTGATTAGCATGACGTTGGCCTGATCGTTCTGGAATGTGAAGAAAGGTTGAGTGTTGTCCAGCTCTTGGCGCATCACATCGATATTGAAATTACGCTTTAACTCGTTGTCGAACCAGTCCGCAAAATAGTTGAGATTGATATAGTTATCAAAGCAATGCTCGAGGTGCTGATACGTGACTTCCATATCTCGGTGAATTGCATCGTTCTTTTTGCCTTCGATAAATTGCAAATGGAGATCTTGAAAGAAGCGAGAAAAGACAGTTGCGATTGGATCGCGGACCAGCGTAACGATTTTAATCTGCTCGCGTTTTTGTAAGATACGTTTTCGCTGCTTGAGCACTAAGCGATAGAGTGCGCGGTTTCGGAAGTCGAAGAATTTACTCACGTCTTTTTTATTGTGATACATGTGAAATTCTTCGTGATCATCAAAGGTGTGGATGTGATAGCTCGGGATATTTTTCTCCCCTAGCGTGTGCTCAATTGATGAGGAGCCAACTTTGCCCATTTGGTAAACTAAAACAAAATTATCAGCTTGGAGTTCTCGGTTCTTTTCAAATTGTCGAGAGATTGAATACTTCATCTATCCTATCCTTGATTATTCATATTCGTGGTGATGGTTTACCGGAAAAGTATGAGCAATGGCCCTTGAGTCGTTGCTCATGCTGATCATGACGGGTAATAAGAGTATTAAAATTATGGTGGTGTTTACCGCAACGAAAAACACCATGATGAGGGCGTATATCGCAAGTAATAGGCTTTTTCTGTTTTCATTAAGACTACGGAAGCAAAAGCGAATAAAAAGAAAATAACCACCAAACAGCAGACCGATACCAAGCAATCCGTATTCAATTGCGGTATCTAACACAAAGTTGTGGGTGTAGATCGCCAGCTCATCATAATTAAAGTAACTGATCATAAAGTTGGGTAACATTTTCGCGCCGACACCTAACACTGGGTGTTGAAGTAAAATATCTAGCCCATTGGCAAGTAAAAGTTTTCTATGAAGATTCGATACCCAGCGTGCTTCACTTTGGTTGGCAAATAAGACGTCTTCTTGGGTTATTTCCAATGTGTCTGCTAGCGTTTCAAACCCAACGTAGAGTGTGGTTGTGACGGCAGTAAACACAGTGAAGCTTAAGGCTAATAAAATCGTCCACGTGTACGTTTCGCTGAGCGATTTTCTCATTAAGTTTTTTACGAGCAGTTGGTCAAAGAAGAAAAGCAGACAAAAACCAAGTAGCGCTTTTCTTTCTTGTGACAACACCAGTAATACTAAAGCTACGAGCATCAAAAGGTGGAAAGCGCGAATTTTATCTCGATAAAGGTACAGTAGCGAGCACAGTACACCGAACCCGTATTTACTTACCCCGAGTAACTTAAACCCGCTTTGATAGCCCTGAGCAAAGTGCCATAAGGCAACGAGCGTACAGATGAAAAACAACAGATACGTGAAATAAACCATTACCCGTTCGTCATCAAACACGCCATAGGCGTACATCAGGCTCAGTAGGCACAAAATCGCTAACCATTGCACAGTTTCTATAACTAGCGGCATTAAAGGGACGCGATTTAGCAGACCATTTATGAACACATACCCAGTGAACAATACGAGGAACCCCATACAGGGATGCATGAGTTTTTCAGCTTTTCCTTCCAATACCACTAATGCAGTAAAACCAATGGACAAAAGGCTTGCGATGTCAGATGGGGCTAGCGCTATTCCTCCAGCACGAAACTTCATAGGAATAAAGAACAATGCTAATAGGCATGCTGCAAGCAATGAGGCGCGATGGCTCGATGGCGCGGAACTATTTGTTGGCGCAAAGCTGCTGGTAGATTCCATAGTAACCTTCACGAAATTTATCGATGGTGTAGAGAGAGGCCCTATTGACTGAGTATTGACTTGCAGCGTCATACCGCTCAACACTTTCACACAGCTGGAGAACTTTTTGGCTCAGTTCAGTGACGTTACCAACTTGAAATAAATATTCGGCACGTCCGGTGACGTCATCCAAACCAGGTACGTCCGACGATAGTACGGGTAAGCCTGCTGCCATCGCCTCAACCGCCGCCAAACCAAAGCCTTCGACGTGCGACGATTGCACGTAAATATCCATGTCGTTCAAAAAGGCTGGAACGTCAGAAACTACGCCATGAAAGTGAACACGTTGCGCGACGTTGATTTTTGTTGCCAATGCTTGCAGTGACGATTTTTTTTCTCCATCTCCCGCAAGGTGGAGTTCGTATCGTCTTGGTAAATGGATAAGTGCTTGGATAAGCGTTTCATGATCTTTATGTTGGTGAAGTCGGCCCACCATTCCAATCTTGATAACTGGTTTGTCGATTAGGTGGCTGGCGCATCTTGGCGTCATAGAAAACCTTTTTAAATCAACGCCATTGTGCACCACGTGATATTTGTGTTGGTAGCGAGGCATGAACTTCACCAGTTCATCTTGTACTTTTTCACTAATACTGACCGTCAAGTCGTGGCCCCAATACAAGACGTATTCCATGAACTTAAACAGCGGATAGTCACGTCGACGGTTATAAGAACAGTGCTCAGTCTGGATTCGTTTTTTACCTACCGCCAATAGCGCTAGGTAAATGGAAGGGTAGAGGTGCCCGTGAACGACATCCGGCCAACGCAGCAAAGAGAATTTCTCACTCAATGACAATGTGCGCCAGTTAAAACACTCTATCCCTTGGGCGGATAGCATTGGTAAGTAATCATTTTCATCACACAAGACCAAAATTTTGATTTCGTATTCAGGCTTATGTTCTAAAACAAGGTCGACTAAGAACTTCTGAGCACCGCCGTTCTGAGAAAGATCATTAATAATATGTAGAATCTTGGTTTTCATGATTAATTGGTCAGATATTGCTGTTTAAGGTCGGTGATTTCTGCATTTGAGAAAAAGTGCTTCGTCAATTTAGAATTCAGCATTTCTTCAACGTACTCGGGTGTAGGTTGAAATTGCGTTTTGAATTCTTTCATTAGTGGCGAGTACCATTTGTTGTCTGATTGATTTTCATAAACAACATCCACGGGGTAACCTAAAAAGTCTTCAACTGCGGAGTTAGCCTTCGTTAGCTTGTCACTTCGAATGACCAACAGTGAGAAGTTATTGTTATGGTATGTTTGATAGCCTACTTCGTGATTAAAAGACTCGTTAAACACATCAATCCCTGTTAGTTGTTTGATCTCGTTGTCAAACCACTGCAGCGCATATTGATGATTCATGTGCTTATCAAATGCTTCTTGGAGTAATTGCGGTCGTTCGGTACGTATTGCGCTGTCATCCTTTAGATATTTGTCCGCCATCCAAAAAGGAAGTGCTTGAAAGAACATTGAGACATTTCGTCCGATCGGTTCACGCACCAGCGAGATAATTCGAACTTTTTTTTTGCGCTTTAACATATGGCTCATCGTTATACGCTTTAGTCGTCGCTTTAACGCATTGATCTGAGGCTTATGCAATTGCGCTCTAACGGGGGATATTTGTTTTTGCGCATCGACGGTCATAAGGTCGTGCAAGTGAATCGAGTCAGGAATGGAATGCTCTAATGCACTCGAACCTACTTTGCCCATTTGATAGATCAATACCGGCTGTTCTTGGCTTTTCAACGTTTGGTACCAAGATAGGTTTACGTTAGTAGGCGTATTTCTGGACATAAAGCGTCTCTCCTTCCTTGGCCTTGGCTTGTGTGATTAAGACGCCAAGAGATGGAACTGAGTGTTGTATTTGTTTAGATAACGCAAGGTTAACCAGTGATGATTTTGTCGATTCTGAGCGAATGACGGTAATCAGACCATTGGCATACTGACCAAGAATAAGTGCGTCACTCACTGACAGTAGGGGCGGTGTATCGATAATGATCCGGTCATACTTATTTTGAAAATGTTCGAGCAACTTTTTAAAGCGATCAGAAGCCAATAATTCCTGTGGGTTTGGCGGAATTAGGCCGGCCGATAATACATCTAAGTTGGCTTCTTTTATATGTGTAACACAATCTTTGATTGGCGTATCCATCGTCAGGATATGCGTTAAGCCAGGGCTTGATTCAGCAATACCGAATCGCTTTGCTATGGAAGGTCGACGTAAATCGCAGTCGATGATCAATACCTTTTCCATTTTTGAAAACGACACCGCCATATTGATACTGGTTGATGTTTTTCCTTCTTCTGGAATAGCAGAGGTAAAGGGCAATATCTTTTGCTTCGTGTTGGTTAATCTGAGCAGAAGCGAGGTTCTGACGGAGCGGCAAGCTTCACTAAATAGCTTTTCTTCATCATCTAAATACGCGGTATAACTGACGCCGTTTTTACGCAAATTGCGTTTTTTGACCATAGGAATCACACCTAAACACGTAACACCAAGTTTTTCCTGCACATCGGCTGTGCTTCGGATAACTTCTCGCATCGTTTCTAAGATGATGACTAGAGCGCAAGCAATGGCAAAGCCAAAAAAGGTGGCAATCAGTACCAGTTTGATTCGTTGTGGTGCCACCGGGAATAGAGGAATGATGGCTTTATCAGTAAAGCGAGCAGTGACATTCTTGTAGTCGCTGGTGGCGTTGGTCTCTTTCTCACGATTTAAGAACGCTTCATAGAGTGCCTTATTAGATTCAACCTCGCGTTTTAACTGTTCGTAACGCGCTTTTTGTGACCCTAACGATTGGAAGTCTGACTTTTTGTTATCGAGTTCTGCTCGAAGCATGTCCTCTTGCGCTTTTGCAGCAAGAAGGTCTTGTTGCTTACTGAAGGAAATGTCACGGATGAGTTGCTGGGTTCTTGATTGAATTTCAGCAAGCTGTGCTTTCGCCTGAATCATTCGATCATGTTTAGGTCCGTAGCGCTGTGCCAGTTCAGAGAGATTTTTGGCTGCCTGTGCTTCCGACAATTTTAGATCGCGGATTTGCGCTTGATTAGCGAATTCATCAATTGACAACAAGCTGTCTAAACTTTGCGAAGATTTACGTCGTAACAGTTGGATTAACGTCTGCGCTTCAATACGCTTATTAACAGCGATATTCAGCTTGCGAGTGAGTTCTTCTAGCTCATTTGCGTAAATTTCATCAATACCGTTTATATCGATCAACCCTTCTTTTAACAAGAATTCTTGCAGCGCTTGCTCCGAGTTACGCAATCGCTCCTCCAATTTTTGAGAGTTATTTGTCAACCAAGTAGCCGCATTTTGTGTAACGACCAGTTTGGCTTCAAAATTTGCGTCAATGTAGGCTTGGCCGACCGCGTTGGCGATTGTCGTCGCAAGCTTAGGATCGGTAGAACGAAAGCGAATTCTGACTAATTGGGTGTTACGTACTGGCTCAATATCGAGTTTACTTCTGAAAGCTTGAAGTGCCTGATAATAGGACTCTGAAAACTGGGCGGTTTCTTTTGGGCTTGGTGCCACATTCAGTAGGTCTTGAACAAAAGGAATCGACTTTATTTGGTCGATTTTTTTATTTAACCCCCCTGAGCTTGTGAATTCAGGTAATTGGGTGAGGTTCAGCTCTCTAATGACCTTATCTGCAATATGATTCGATTTTAAAATGGCGATTTGCGTTTGAAAGTACTCTTTTTTTGTCGTGTCGACGCCATATACTTCCTCGATTGAAAGGGCGCTTTTTTGCTCCTCTTGGATGAGTAGCGTAGCTGTAGCTTGGTATATCGATGCTTTGGAGTAGATATACCAAGTACAAGTTAATGAGAACAGAAGCGTGAATGCTGCGATGCTTAGCCAATTCTTTTTAATCGCTTTGAAGTGATGGCCAAAACGAATCAGTTCTACTTTGTTCATCTGGAGATTATTTGGATGAGTCCCGTTCATTTGATTCCCTGTCACTTAAAAGAAGCTCTGGTCAATAAATACAATGTCACCAGGTTCAACGTTGCGGTGCATACTGACCCCCTCCATCGTTTGACCTGTTTTATGCTTGGTGAGGTTAATGCCTTTGCGTGAGGCTCTGTCGGTCAAGCCACCTGCTAGAGCGATGGCCTTCTCTATGGTTAACCCTGGACGGTACTCAAATCCACCAGGTTTCCTGACTTCTCCATTAACGTAAAACAGACGAAAGTTATTGATGGTGACCATCACTTTTGGATTGATGAGATAATCGCCTTTTAAGCCCGTTTCTATTTCGTACTTGAGTTGTTTTGGTGTTTTTTTGATTGCTTTAATTCGGCCAAGGTAGGGGTAATCAAAGTAGCCATCTGACGTTATTAGAATATTTTTAATCGTAAGATCTTCTTCACCATAGACCTGCACGGAAATGGTATCGCCAGTATCGAGTAAGTAATCTTCCTCGTTTGAGTCAGCGTTGACCAAAGTGCTAAATAGCAACAACGCTACACTCATGAATTTGATGAATGCCTTCATTAATAATCCTTTTTACAGAGAAAACTGTGCGCTTAAAGTCCAAATATTTTGTTCGAAGCTATAATCCGATCGGCTAGAGTTTTTATCTTGGTATTGCCAATCGGCTTGCAGCTGTATCCAACGTTTGATCTGATAATCGATACCAAAAGATAGAGTGTACCGATCGTCGTTTCTGGAGATTCCCGTGTAATCATCTTGTTGATAAACAGCACCTAAGCGAGTTGCAAGGTAACTATTCCAATCGTGCTTCAGGTTCAGTCGGTAACGAGTTTGTAGGTTGTAATCGCCATCTTGATCGGGGTTAACCGCCGCTTGAGTGGTTTTCACGCTGACTAGAGTTTGTTCTTGAGGCAACCATTCAAAGCCGATATCCCAACTAAAGCCTTTAAATGTCTCTCGTTGAGCGCTGTCAAAATCTTTGATTTGATAACCGAGTCGAGCGATGCCTTTGGTTTTTCCTGTGACTTCCCATTCGGCACCGGTGTAATAGAAACTGGTGTTGTTATCTTTCGATGGTTGCGCAGAATTTCGATGCTGATACTCGGTTACGATTTGGTTTGTTCCGACTAACCAATAGGTTCTTGGCGTCGCTCTTAAATAGAACTCCAAATGTGCATTGGGAGCTCGAAAATCGTTGTATTTAGTTTTAGCGTTTGGGCGCCCAGGCAAGCCGTCACGATAGTTTTGATAGGTTTTATCACTATAGCCTAAACCGAATTCGAGTCTGCCTTTGGCACCGTTAGATCCAAAGACATAATTGGTTTTTACATCGTTACGGTTGAACTCTATTGGTGAGTCGATTGCGCTACCATTACCTTCGGTAATATCTTCTCCTCGAACTTCATGCTGGGCGCGAAAACGGTAATCAACCACTAAACGATGACGATGATTAAATTCGAAAAAGTTGGAAAACTGAAAAGTGTGGTCGTCGAAGTCGTTGCGATCGTCAGATGAAAAGCCAGCTTTTAACTTATATAAAATATCTGCGCGATAGCGATTCCGTTCTATACGTGCTAGTAAGCTTGGTTCTATACCCCAAATATTGACCGATTCCACATTGCCGGATTTTTCCGCTTTATTGATGTTGTCATCTCCCTCGTAGAAAGTTTTTACGAGGGGAATCAACTCTATACCAGACTCGGTTTGGTAAGCCATCGGTTCTGCGAGCAAGTCAGTAGAAAACAGACTCAATGCTATTGCCATTGTCAGTTTCTTCATAATCTCAACCTTAGTAAGCGTTAGCACCAGTGAAGCCTTTGAAAACGGTCATAAAGATGATTTTGATGTCCATCCAAACCGACCAATGGTGGATGTAATCCAAATCAAACTCGACTCTCTTTTCCATTTTTTCTAAGGTGTCGGTTTCGCCGCGATAACCATTAATCTGTGCCCAGCCAGTAATGCCTGGTTTTACTTTGTGACGTAGCATGTAGCGATCCACGATCTGACGGTATTCTTCATTGTGTGCCACGGCATGAGGGCGTGGGCCGACAATAGACATGGTCCCTTGCAGTACATTGATAAATTGAGGTAGTTCGTCCAAAGAGGTGCGACGTAGAAATCCGCCAAAAGGCGTAATACGAGGATCGTTCTTTGTCGCCTGTTTCACGTTGGAACCTTGATCCATGGTTGTCATTGAACGGAACTTCCAGACTTCAATCTTGCGTCCATCAAGACCGTACCGATGTTGTTTAAAGATGACAGGGCCTTTAGACGTTGCCTTAATGCCAATCGCAATGACGAATAGAATAGGGGCGATTAAGACCAAAATAATGCTCGAAAACAAGATGTCTTCAAACCGTTTTACCCAAGAAGAAATTCCAGCAAAAGGTGTATCAAAGACACTTAGTGTTTGAACTTGGCCGATCTGCGCCCAACGAGAATGTAAAAGGTTATAAGTGAAGAAGTCGGGAATCAGATACGTATTTGCGGTGGTATCTGAGAATTGGTTAAGAAGTGACGCAATGCGCTCTTTTGCGTGCATTGGCATCGCGATATAGACGTAATCTACTTCCCCTTTTTTAGCTCGCTCAAGGGCGTGGTCAACAGCTCCTTTAATAGGATAATTAGAATTTGGCAATCTGTCGGAAGATCGTTCGTCGTAAAAGCCATCAAAAAGCACGCCGTGTTCTGTGTGGTTTTGAATTTCGTTAGCTAGGGTAATGCCGTGAGGAGTTTGGCCGATGATGATCGCAGTGCGAGTGTTGAATCCTTTTTTTCTCAAATAGGCTAATCCGGTACGGAATGTTACTCGCCATGCTAAGAGCAGAGCGGGCGTAATCGCAAACCACAGCACTAAAATTGTGTTATCAAATAAGGTATGGACTTCAGAAAAATACAGCACAATAAAGATAAGTGCAGAAGTCACCGCCCAAGAAACACAGACAATAAACATCTGCTCTTTAAACGAACTGGTTCGCCAAGAGCGATACAGATTGCCGCTTTCTGCCATAAATAGAAAAGAGATGCCTCCAACGAAAGCCAATATGACGTAATCTTTCCCCATCGCAGTATTCATGTCTTTGAACACTAAAAGCAGCATAAAAGAGACGATGACAGCAAGATCTGAGATGCGATATAAAAAAGCGAACTCCATCTCATGAGAGCGGATAAGTCCTTTTTGTTTCATGACTCAGTTTCCCTTCTGACACGCTACCGCCCTTGGGTGTCTTCCCCAATTGCCGTGTCGTGAACGTTATTAGTAGTTAGTGCACAGAGCATTCTGTGGAATGCTGCTGAGTTTTTTGTCACGTGTAATTTCGTTGATAAGTGTAAAAATTTGCTTTGTTGAGGTAAGTGGAAATAAGAATGATATTTAGCCCTTTGGCTAAGTTTGGCGGGTTAGGAAAAAGCTGGTACTTACTTATGAGGAATGAGGAAAAGTATTAAAAATGAAGTATCAGTACAAAGACAATGGTTTATGTGAGGGTAGAAGAAACGGGTGATTTGATTCGTTCACGATTAATGATTTAGTATCGAATTGCTGATATTTATTAAGATAAAAAAATCCCTCTCACTTGAGAGGGATTTTTTTGAGTAAGGACGAATGAATTATTCGACTTCTACGCCGTTTTCTTTGTATAGGCGGCGGCATGCGCGACCATCACTGTGGAACAGGTGACAACGATGAGCTGGAATACCGATCTCGATTTTATCGCCAGTGTCGACTGCAAGCGTGTCAGGCTGACGGAAAATAACGTCGGCGTCCGCACCTTCTAGGTTTAGGTATACTTGAGTTTCGTTACCTAGCTTCTCAACAATCATCACTTCACCGTGAATACTTGCATCAGCTTCAGAAGCGGATAATAGGTGCTCAGGGCGAATGCCTAAAGACATTCGGTCGCCGCGGTTAACTGTTGTACCATCCACCGGAATCCAGAAAGATACGCCGTTAGATAGTTGAACTTTGACGCGCTCTGCTTCTACTTCATCAATGAATACGCTCATGAAGTTCATTTTCGGAGAACCGATAAAGCCAGCTACAAAGCGGTTTTGTGGGTAATGGTAAAGCTCAAGCGGCTTACCAACTTGCGATACATAACCGCCGTCTAGTACAACGATTTTATCTGCCATTGTCATCGCTTCTACCTGATCGTGCGTTACGTAGATCATGGTACAACCAAGTTGGCGTTGTAGCTTAGTAATTTGTGCACGCATGTTTACACGCAGTGCCGCATCCAAGTTTGATAGTGGCTCGTCTAGAAGGAATACATTTGGCTGCGATACCAATGTTCGGCCAATCGCCACACGTTGACGCTGTCCACCAGAAAGTGCTTTTGGTTGGCGCTCAAGCAAGTGGCCTAGTTGTAGGATTTCTGCTGCTTGTTCAACACGCTTGTCGATTTCTGCTTTGTCTGCTTTTGCTAGTTTCAAGCCAAATGACATGTTGTCATATAAGTTAAGGTGCGGGTAAAGAGCGTAAGACTGGAATACCATACCAACACCACGTTTGGATGGTTCGACGTCATTCATGCGCTGGTCACCAATATACAAATCACCTGAAGTAATGTCTTCAAGACCGGCAATACAACGTAAAAGGGTAGATTTACCACAACCTGATGGACCTACAAAAACAACAAATTCACCTTCGTTGATTGTTAGGTCTACGTTCTTAGAAATCAGTACGTCGCCATACGCTTTACAAACATTTTTTAACGTGACACTCGCCATGTAGCTCGTCCTCGATCAATTTTTTATTATTCACCGCTCATCATTATATGAATTATCTAGCGAGCAGTAACAGTAGGAATCGGTAAGTTCTTGCGGTTGGTAAGAAAAGTAGGGTAGCACTTCAATAAAATGTCCTGAATAGAAGTGCTACCCATCATAGCCAAGTACGAGTTTCTCTCCCCCACATTATTCGTATTGTCTCCCCCGTGAAATAATTACCACAAACAACACTAATAATGACATTCCACTCGTCTGGCAATGCAAAACCAGCAAATCTTTTTCCTAATACGTAGGCACTGCTGGGAAAGGGTTCTTACCATCCACTCTTGGATGACTGCAGTTTCTAAGATTGTGCGTAGTGCGACATCCTCCTAATAGAAATAATTGTAGGGGGAGTAGAAAGGGAGGAGTAAAAAAGGAGGAGGAAGAAAGCAGTTGGTCGGAAATCACATTATTGCACCACCTAAAGTTGAAACCGATCACAGGAACTATCCATTTTGTGATTTGAGTCTCTTACCCTTGGCGATTTAGATCACGAAAATACGTCATAATTGTAAGGGCGTAGGGATTAGGAGGATGAGACATATTGGATTATTTCAGATGATATATGTCGAAATACGGCTGAACCTCAATGGACTAGCCCTACATCAAAAATATAAAAAGGATACGAACATGAAAAAGTTAAGCGCTGTAGCACTAGGTACTCTTGTTGCTTTGGGTTCTTTTGGTGCTAATGCTGCCATCGAAGAAGGACAACTTACTATCTGGATCAACGGTGATAAAGGCTACAACGGCCTTGCTGAAGTTGGTAAGAAATTTGAAGAAGACACCGGCATTAAAGTGACTGTGGCTCACCCAGATGGCCTTCAAGACAAATTCCCTCAAACTGCAGCGACTGGCGACGGTCCTGATATCGTATTCTGGGCTCACGACCGTTTCGGTGGTTACGCAGAAGCTGGCCTGCTAGCAGAAATTAAACCTTCTAAGAATATTCAAGAAGGTATCGTTGATTTCGCTTGGGATGCAGTACGTTACGACGGCAAATTGATCGGCTATCCAGTTGCGGTTGAGTCTCTATCTCTAATCTACAACAAAGACCTAGTTCCAAACCCACCAAAGTCTTGGGAAGAGGTTGCAGCATTAGATGCAAAACTTAAAAAAGACGGCAAGTCTGCAATCATGTGGAACCTAAAAGAACCGTACTTCACTTGGCCACTAATGGCGGCTGATGGCGGCTACGCGTTTAAATACACTTCTGAAGGTTACGATGTTAAAGACGCAGGTATCGCGAAAGAAGGCGTTAAAGACGCAATGAGCTTCGTAAAAGGCTTAGTTGATAAAGGCGTAATCTCTGCGGATATGGATTACTCCGTGTCTGAGTCTGCGTTCAACCAAGGCAAAACAGCGATGACGATCAACGGTCCATGGTCTTGGGGCAACATTGAGAAGTCTGGCGTTAACTACGGCGTGACTACGCTACCTAAGTTCCAAGGTCAATCTTCTAAGCCATTCGTTGGTGTTCTAACGGCTGGTATCAGCACTGCGTCTCCAAACAAAGACCTAGCAGTTGAGTTCATTGAGAACTATCTACTAACAAACGACGGCCTACGTATGGTTAACAACGATAAGCCTCTAGGTGCGGTAGCACTTAACTCGTTCCAACGTGAGCTAGATTCAGATACTCGTATCGCAGCAACAATGGATAATGCGATGAACGGCGAAATCATGCCAAATATCCCTCAAATGAACGCATTCTGGGGTGCGGCTAAGAACGCAATCATCAACGTAGTTGACGGTCGTCAAACTGTCGATGCAGCTCTTGCAGATGCAGAAAAACAAATGACTAAATAATTAAGTAAGACCTTTTTAAGGAGGAGGCAACTCCTCCTTACTTTTCTATATTTATTCTATATTCGCTAGCAGGTTCCCTATGCAGTCAGTTCAAGGTACAAATGCTATGACAGCACCAGAAGCCAGCCTTCCGAGCAGCAAAAAAGTGTTCATGAAATGGTCACTTTTAGGCACAGTCGGCATCATCAATGGCTACGCAACAATCCTTATGTATTCTCGCGGTGAGATTGCGTTTGCACTACTTACGCTCATTCTTACCGCTTTAGCGTTGTTCATCTTTGGTAGTAAAAAGACGTACGCACACCGTTACATCTACCCTGGTATAGCAGGGATGATCCTTTTCATTCTTTTTCCTTTGGCGTACACCATAGGTTTGGCGTTTACCAACTATAGCGCGAAGAACCAACTCTCTTTTGATCGCGCTCAGAACGTACTTTTGGACCGAACTTACCAAAGTGGTGATAGCTACCCGTTCACTTTGTATAAAACGGAGCAAGGCCATCAACTTGTGGTTGAAAAAGATGGTGAGCTACTTGCAAGCCCGACTTTTCAGCTTGATAACCTTTCAGCATCGGAGTTTGATCTTTCACCAACTGAAGAAGTGACGGGTGAAAAAGAATCAATCAAGGCGATTGTTAAGAACCGCAGTGCGTTGAGCAGTGTCGATTTACATTTGCCAAGCGGTGATGATATCCGTATGAGTGGGCTGCGCAAATTTGCTGCAGTTGTGCCTTTGTACACATTACAAGAAGATGGTGAAACGCTTTACAACAACCGGACTGAAGAAACGCTACGTCCAAATATGGAAGTAGGTTACTACCAGCCTGTCGATGAAAACGGTCAATTTGTTGGCAGCACAGTGTCACCAGGTTTCGTGGTGAACATTGGTACCCACAACTTTGAGCGTGTTTGGAAAGATGATGGTATCAAAGAGCCGTTTATCAGTATCTTTATCTGGACCATTGTTTTCTCTGCGCTAACCGTATTGTTTACGCTTGTTATTGGTCTTGTCCTTGCCAGTGTGGTTCAGTGGGAAGCACTTAAAGGTCGCTCAGTTTACCGTTTGTTGCTAATCCTGCCTTATGCAGTTCCGGCGTTTATTTCTATCTTGATCTTTAAAGGTTTGTTTAACCAAAGCTTTGGTGAGATCAACATGTTGTTGGAAGGCTTATTCGGCATTAGCCCGGCTTGGTTCTCTGACCCGTTCATGGCGAAAACCATGATCTTAATTGTGAACACTTGGCTTGGTTTCCCTTACATGATGATTTTGTGTATGGGCTTACTAAAAGCGATTCCAGACGATTTATATGAAGCATCAGCAATTGATGGTGCGAACTTTGTCACGAACTTTACACGTATCACACTACCAATGATGTTGAAGCCGTTAACACCATTGTTGATCGCGAGTTTTGCATTTAACTTCAACAACTTTGTACTTATCCAGTTGTTGACTGGCGGTGGTCCAAACATGATTGGTACATCAGAGCCTGCGGGTTACACCGACCTACTAGTAAGTTACACCTACCGAATCGCATTCGAAGGTGCTGGCGGTCAAGACTTCGGTCTAGCAAGTGCGGTAGCAACGCTTATCTTCCTATTGGTTGGCGCATTGGCACTTATCAACCTACGTGTAACTAAAGTAGCTCAGGACTAAGGAGAAATTACAATGGCAATGGTACAAGGTAAGTCATTAAAGTATCGTGTTTGGGCTACTCATATTGCAATGTGGGCATTCTTGGCACTGATTATTTTCCCTTTACTGATGATCATCGCGATTTCATTCCGTGAAGGTAACTTTGCAACGGGTAGCCTGATCCCAGACAACCCAACACTTGATCACTGGAAATTGGCATTAGGTTTCTCGGTGACTAATCCAGACGGTACAGTTACACCGCCACCATTCCCAGTAATGACATGGTTGTGGAACTCGGTAAAAGTGGGTGGTATTTCTGCAATCCTAATCGTGGCGCTATCAACCACATCGGCTTACGCGTTTGCTCGTATGAAGTTCAAAGGTAAGAACACCATTCTTAAAGCGATGATGATCTTCCAGATGTTCCCTGCGGTGTTGGCACTGGTTGCTCTGTACGCGTTGTTCGACAAACTGGGTCAGTACATTCCTTTCCTTGGTCTGAACACGCATGGCGGTCTGATCTTCGCTTACTTAGGCGGTATCGCACTGCACGTTTGGACCATTAAAGGCTACTTCGAAAGCATTGACTCGTCTCTAGAAGAAGCAGCGGCTCTTGATGGTGCTACACCATGGCAAGCATTCCGTTTGGTATTGCTGCCACTGTCTGTGCCAATCCTAGCGGTAGTCTTCATCTTGTCGTTCATCATGGTAATTGGTGAAGTTCCTGTAGCGTCACTACTGCTTTCTGATGTAGACTCGTACACACTTGCAGTGGGTATGCAGCAATACCTATATCCACAAAACTACTTGTGGGGTGACTTTGCCGCAGCTGCTGTACTTTCAGCAGTGCCAATCACTGCCGTATTCTTACTTGCGCAGCGCTGGTTGGTTGGTGGTCTAACCGCTGGTGGTGTGAAAGGATAATCTCTTGTGGTCTGAGATTGATAAGAATAACTAGAAAAGGGCGACCACATGGTCGCCCTTATACTTAGCACGGATATTACAATTTTGGTTTGGCCGCCGATCAGTAATATCTTGGCTTTTATTGGCGTTACGCATAGCTGGCTGTTAGCTTAGTTCCTTACGATTCAATCACTAACAGTTTTTGTAACCATAACCTGAGTTTAGACTCAGGTTTTTTTATGCCTGTTAAAGGCAATTGTGCAATAAGTAGATAGAGATTAGCGGCTTTGCAATGGATTACACAGGGCTTGAATAATGCCCTGCGTAGCACTTCACATAAATAACTAGAGCTTAGTAAAAAGCTAAATTGAGGTAGGGAAGGAAGAGATTAAAACTCTCGGCTGGAAGGTGCGCATCCAACGTATTGAAGCAGCGTGTACAAACTTTCTTGCTGCAGTGCGACGCGACGAAATAGATTAGCAAAGGTAACGTCACCGCCAAAGCAAGTTTGAATGTAATGATTAATTTCTGTTTCGTTATACCCCTCGACGTACATGGTTCTCACCCACTGGTACTCGACCGCTTTTAAATTGGTCAACGTCTCTTCACTTAAGGTCGTTTCTTTTAGTCTCAAGATCCAAACTCTAT
Organism: Vibrio sp. Vb1755; assembly: GCF_033338635.1. NCBI lineage: Bacteria > Pseudomonadati > Pseudomonadota > Gammaproteobacteria > Vibrionales > Vibrionaceae > Vibrio > Vibrio sp. Vb1755. The sequence goes on from NZ_JAWOTA010000023.1 coordinate 24,295, forward strand.
CCAACTCTAAAATAATGGATGGATTTAAGCAAAGCTAGGTGAAGGATTTATGACAGAGAAGGGCGAGCGTGAAACAAATGGCAAAACCATGATGTTGCTCCACACTCTGGGTCTAGGTAACGTTGAGGTACTTAATAGCGTTCTTAACGGATGCCAGTTACTTGAGATATTTAACGTGTGCTTCCATTTCTTCCCCAATCTCTTTACGCATGTTCATAAGACGGATAGCGGATTGCTCTAAGGCTTTGTCTTCATCTGACTCTGGAATCCATTTCGGTACATCGGTTGGTTTTCCGTTTTCATCTACAGCAACCATGATAACGATACAGTGAGTGGTGAGTCTGTTTTTCATTTGCTTTGGATCACTAGCTTGCACGTCAATCGCAATGTGCATTGAGCTTCGTCCGGTATAAATGACTTTCGCGCTAACTTCGACTAAGTTGCCGACATGAATCGGCGCAACAAACCGAATGCCGCCAGCATATGCGGTAATGCAATATTTACCACTCCACGCTGCAGAGCAGGCGTATGCTGCCAAGTCGATCCATTTCATTACGGCGCCGCCGTGCACTTTTCCGCCAAAATTTACGTCGCTGGGTTCTGCTAAAAAGCGAAGGGTAATGTCTCTTTGACCACTGCTCATCTGTCTTTCCTTGATGGGTTATTGTTTTCCCAATTTAGCAGCAAGATGAATTTTCGGGAATAGCGAATGAAACAAAATATTAACTTTTATTCGAACGCTGGAAGTGACAAGCCACAGCGTAGTTCTGTGGCTTGGGGTGTAGATGTTAATTGGCGGTAGAGGCAATCTCAGAATTGGACAATGGTTTTCTCTGTCTTACTTTTATTTGCGACAAGATAACGCCAGAGATGACTAACAACCCACCAATAATGTGGTAAGTGTAAATTTTCTCACCAATTAGTGTTGAAGCAAGTATGACGGAAACCACAGGCATTAGGTTCATGAACATAGCACTTGAATCAGCACCAATTGAATCAATCGCTTTGACCCACATCAGCGGCGCGAAAATGGAAGCAGCAATACCAGCATAAGCGATTAATGGTAGCGCGTCTTGGCTTGGTAACAGTTGCTCACTAGAGAGCCAAAGTGGTGTGAGCATCAAAACAGAAAAGAAGCCCTGCATGTAAACCAGAGTCAAACTACTGAATGGCATTTTCCAGCGTTTTAGCAGAACACAATAAGCCGCGTATACCATGGCAGCAACGAGCATTAAGCTGTCACCTTGCGTTAAGTCTTGATGTAAAAAGTAAGTGATATCACCGTGACCAAGCATAAATGCTAAGCCGCCGAGCGAAATGACACCACCGACGATACTTAACATTGATATAGATTTACCGAGCAATGGGACACTTAAAAACACACTGATCAAAGGAACTAAAGAGGTGATCAGGGCCATATTAGAGGCCGTTGTTGTTAAACCGGCATAGTATCCAAGTGACTGGTTGAGAACCATACCAAGTAACGCAAGAAACGCCAACTTAGCTAAGTAAGGTCGAGTAATGTGTCGTTGTTTGATGATTGCAGGCAGGCAAAATGGCGTTAGGAGTACCATTGCGACAAACCAACGGTAGAAACTCATCGCACTTGGTTCAATGGCGCTCGCAGCCATCTTGTTCACAATTGAGTTACCACCCCAAATCATAACGGTGAAAAACGGAAGTAAATAAATCATGAGAACCCTATAGCACAATTATTGATGGCGCTAGTCTGGCAGGTCTTTATAATAAAAAGTATCTCTTAAAAGACATCGTAAGCGATAGGAAGACAATTTTGAAAAAGAGCGCCAGAAATCTTCACCCCTCCTTATCAATCGATCGTGCGCCATCAGATGTATTTATGAATTTCGAAGCGTTTCTCTCTAATACAGAAACACGAATTCATAGCCACCCTTGGGGGCAAGTGCAACTGATCAGCGGTGGGATTCTGGAGATGGATGCAGAAGACACAAGATTTCTAGCACCTCCACATCTTGCTATTTGGGTTCCCGCCGGAATTCGTCACACTAGCTACAACCGTAAGCCAATCGAATATTGTTCTTTGAATATTGCCCCTGAATTGACGGCGCATTTTCCAACTAAAACGAGCTTGATCAAAGTGACTCCAATCGTGTCATCTATTATTGAGGACTTTCGTCAGCGAGACATTAATGTGGCGCAAACTGATGAAGACAAGCGCTTGGTACAAGTGTTATTGGACCAGCTTGCAAAGCAAGAAGTCGAACATCACTTTTTACCGACTACCGACAATAAGTATCTTGAACCGATTTTAAAAGCAGTAGAAGAATCGCCGACGGATGAGATCAGTTTGGCGGAGTGGGCGGCAAAAGTGCATACCACAGAACGCACGTTAGCGAGACATTGCCAGAGTGAGTTAGGAATGAGCTTTACTGAGTGGCGCTTACGTGTGCGATATTTACATTCTATGGAGTTGCTGCGTAAAGGGCAGACCGTAAAAGAAGTCGCTCTGACGTTAGGTTATAACCAAGCTAGCCCTTTTATCGCGATGTTCAAGAAATACTCCGGCATGACACCGGAGCAATACAAGAATCGATTGTTATAGCTGAGCTATTATGTAATTCAAACCACCAACTACGGCTGCAACCTGTGCATCGTTACATTCTTCGTCGGTCACTGTTGGGCTGTCTGGGTACACTTCCGTTGTCGTGCCGTAAACGCAATTTGTTACGCCGCCACACAGGCCCAGTTTTACCATTGGGTAGTTGATAACGCCAAACTGTACGACGGGTGAACCAATGATTTCGCCGTTTTCATCTGCTGGTGCAATGTGAGTCACTTTTGCAACTGACTCAATGACCGCTTTTTGGAAGTCAGGCTGAGGGTTTTCACTATCTCCCACCGTGTAAAAGCCATCTGGGATCATACCTTCAATGTACTCAATACCATCACGAGCAGCTAAGGCTGGACGGAACTCAGTTTCGTCAGAATCTGTCGTTTCATGTAGATCAATGTGCATTAACACATCGCCTAAAGTTGCAACTAGCTTTATGAGGTTAGCGGACTCTTCGGCAGGGCTATCCTTATAGAAAGAGCGGTTTGGATCAATCGCGTTTGGATTCCAGCGGTTGATCACCTCGTAACCCCAAGGGCTTACGCAGGGTACAACGACAATATTGAAATGCTCTGCATAGCGCTCTGCTTCTGTTTCTACAAACTTTAATGCGCCATGTACACCGCTGGTTTCGTAACCGTGCACGCCGCCTGTGACCAACACAACAGGTTTAGTTGAATCCCAATTGCGTGTTTTGATACAAAACAGAGGGAAGCGTGCCTCGTTGTATGAGAGCGCACCATATTGTTCAACATCAAAACGCTCGCGTAGGGCATCGATTTTACTGACGACTTCATCTTGGTAGCTACGTTTTACTTCTTGCGTTGCTAACCAAGCTTTACGTTCTTCTTCGTTCCAAGGTTGGCCAGGAGTACCGATCGGGTAAATGTATCCACTTTTCATCTATACTTTTTCTTTTGACTGCTGAAAGGTATCACAAGACTAGACCTGTCTTATCTTTACGGCAATATAAAACACCATTTGGGGTGGTCTTCTTTGCAAAATCATCACTTTGATGAGTGATTCATTGGTGTTACATTTTGTTACTTACTCAATTTCATATAAGAGACCAAAAATGGCTGGAGCAAGTTTACTCACACTGTTGGATGATATTGCCACGGTGCTTGATGATGTCGCCTTAATGTCAAAAATGGCGGCAAAGAAAACCGCAGGTGTGTTGGGAGATGATCTAGCGTTAAACGCTCAACAAGTGTCTGGTGTTGCATCTGAGCGAGAGATTCCAGTGGTTTGGGCGGTTGCAAAAGGCTCATTCAAAAATAAATTGATTTTAGTTCCTTCAGCTTTACTTATTAGCGCCATTATTCCATGGCTTATCATGCCATTATTGCTAATTGGCGGCTTATTTCTCTGCTTTGAAGGTGCAGAGAAAGTACTTGAGAAAGTGTTTCCTCACTCGCATCCGCACGAAGAAAAAGAGGAGCTAGTTAATACTGGCGAGTCGATAGAAGAGTATGAAAAGCGTAAAGTTTCTGGGGCGATTCGAACAGACTTTATCCTTTCAGCAGAGATCATCGTGATTGCGTTAGGTACCGTGACAGGAGCCAGTCTTGTTACGCAAATTTTAGTTGTCAGTTTAATTGCAGTGATTATGACGGTTGGAGTTTATGGACTAGTCGCTGGGATTGTGAAGCTAGATGATTTAGGCCTTTACCTTGAAAGTCGCTCAAACGGTAAAGGTTGGGTGGCGAAAGTCGGAGGGGCCTTGGTCGCTTTTGCACCAAAGTTGATGAAGTTGTTAACCATTGTAGGAACTGCTGCGATGTTTTTGGTTGGTGGAGGAATTGTGGTGCACAACGTGCCAGCCATTCATCACTTTGTAGAGCCGATTATTATGAACTTTAGTGGTCATTCGGTTGCTACAGCCATTTTGCCTATTTTATTGAACGGTATTATCGGCTTTGTGGCGGGGTTGGTTGTGGTTGCGGTATGGACGATGGTTGAAAAGCTTCGTGGTCAATAATCACATCTAAAACATGAGACGATAATAACAAGGGTCATGACTTCTTTTTACAAAAAGCATGACCCTGTTTTATGGGTGAAACGTCAGTAAAGTACTTACTTCACTTTCCACTCGATCTGTTCATTTGCGCGAATAGGCACAACGATATCATTGCCAAATGGCATCGTTTCTGGCACATCCCAAGCGGATTTTTCTAACGTTACCGTATCTGTGTTACGTGCAATGCCGTAAAAATCAGGACCGTTGAAGCTTGCGAAAGCTTCCAAGTTTTCCAACTTGCCTTCTTTTTCGAAGACTTCTGCATAAAGCTCTAGCGCTGCGTGTGCAGTGTAAGAACCAGCACAACCGCAAGCCGATTCTTTTGCCCCTTTCGCATGTGGCGCTGAGTCTGTACCTAGGAAAAACTTCTTGCTACCACTAGTTGCTGCTTCGATCAGCGCTTGCTGGTGGGTTCCGCGCTTAAGAATTGGCAAACAGTAGAAATGAGGTTTAATACCACCCACAAGCATGTGGTTACGGTTGAAAAGAAGGTGGTGGGCAGTGATGGTAGCCGCTACGTTGTCTGAGGCGTTGCTAACGAAGTTTGCTGCGTCGGCGGTGGTGATATGTTCTAGAACGATTTTAAGATTAGGGAAGTCATTGACGATAGGAGCGAGGACAGTATCAAGGAATTCTTTCTCTCGGTCGAAGATATCAATATCGTGATGTGTTACTTCGCCATGAACTAGAAGTAACATTCCGACTTCTTCCATTGCTTCTAAAACGTGATAAATGTTTTTCGCATTGGTCACACCGGAATCTGAGTTTGTTGTGGCGCCAGCAGGATAGAGCTTGGCAGCAACAATGTGTCCGGTTGCTTTAGCCTTACGTATTTCGTCTGGTGTCGTGTTATCTGTAAGGTAAAGCGCCATTAAAGGCTTAAACTGTTCGCCATGTTGCTCTTTGAGAATTCGGTCACGGTAGGCTAGGGCGAGCTCAGTTGTAGTAACAGGTGGGACGGTATTTGGCATAATCAGCGCACGGCCATTGTAGCGGCTGATGTCGCGAACGGTGTCTTTAAGAACTTCCCCATCGCGTAAGTGAACGTGCCAGTCGTCAGGACGAGTGATAGTCAGTGTTGTCATTAATTGCTCCCACCATTGAAAAGTTGTCTGATTGGAGCCTAAGCGCCGTATTTGCTTTTGAGCAAACGCTTGCGCTTAGGCGACAGGATGATAGAGGAATTGCCCTCATATTTCATCCCATTTTTCAATTTTATAAAGAGTGAGAGTGTAAGTGGTTACTTCATTGTTAACCAAAGCGCGTGGATCGTACCTGGTAGAAAGAAGAAACACGTCAATATTAGATTAATCAAAAAGTCTTTATTTAGACCTTTCTCCATAAACACCGCGACAGGCGGAAGAAAGATACATAACAAAATCAGAACCAGTTTTCTTGTATCCATAATTAAGCTCCAAATCGATAAATGGGAGTAGTGATAACTTGGGTGAATTATGTGTGTCGTATCACACTTTATCAAACGGTATTTGGTCAGAACGGTGTTAAAAAACGCGAATATTGAGTGTAGTAAATACTTGTCACTAAAACCAAATTTATAAGAATATGGTTTCGAGAAAGTTGAAATGGATGAAGAGGCAGCAGACTCTGCAACTTAATGTGATTTGAGTATACAATACCGCAACAAATAAAAAACACCCGTAGGAAGAAGGCTATGTCGCAACCCGTTTTATCCCAAATTAATGTTTTTCCGGTTAAGTCAGTTGGCGGATTATCGCTGTCGTCCGTATGGGTTGAGAAGCAAGGATTGAGCTTCGATCGTCGCTTTATGATTGCGAAAGCTGATGGCTCGATGATCACTGCGCGAAAGTATCCGCAAATGGTAACCATTAAGTCTGCCTTATTGTCCGATGGAGTGGTGTTTAGTAGTTTGGGTATGGAGCCACTTAAAATCCGTTACCAAGATTTCAAAATGCAGGAGACACCTGCAACGGTTTGGAAAGATACGTTTACTGCCTATACCACGACAGATGATGCAGATGACTGGTTTAGTCGTGTGTTGGGGCAGCGCGTTGAGTTGTTGTTTAGTGGTGAGCAATCGAATCGTGTCCGTGAAAAGCTAGGTCAAAACGTCAGTTTTGCTGATGGTTATCCGGTTTTAGTGATCAGCCAAGCTTCACTTGATGAGCTGAACCGAAGAAGTTCAGAGCTACACTCAATGGATCAGTTTCGTACTAACTTAGTTGTCTCTGATACTAAGCCATTTGAAGAAGATTCATGGAAGCGCATACGAATCGGTGAGGTAGAGTTTGAGTCTCTCAAACCTTGCGAGCGCTGTATCCTGACTACGGTGAATACCCAAAGAGGCACATTCCGTGAGAGCAAAGAGCCGCTCAAAACCTTGCAACAGTTCCGTGCAAACGATGTCGGTGGTGTGTTCTTTGGCCAGAATCTTGTCGCGCGAAATGAAGGCATTATTCGTCAAGGCGATAAAGTTGAAGTATTGGAGTACAAAGAGCCGGAGTTTTACGCAGATAACTCGCCAGTGCGCATGACGTTAACATGTGTTGAGCGTGAAGAAATTGCCCAAGACTTTGTGACCTTATGGTTAGAGCCAAACAAAGGTTCGTTGCCTAATTACTTGCCAGGACAACACCTGCCAATAGAGGTGAATATTGATGGTAAGAAAGTGGGTCGACGCTATACCTTATCATCCAGTCCTTCTCGCCCGGGTCGTTATGCTATTTCTGTAAAGCGTATCGCGGGTGGAAGAGTCTCTAACTCACTCTTAGACAACTTACAAGTCGGTGATGTTTTAGAGGCAGAACAACCTGACGGTCAGTTCCACCTTAAAACGCATGAAGCGCAGCCTCTGCTGTTACTCTCTGCGGGTAGCGGAGTAACACCAATGTTATCAATGGTGCGTTACTTAGCGGATCACAATCAGTTGGATAATGTGGTTTTCTACCATCAATGTCGCACCGAGAATGATATTCCTTGTCGCTCAGAGTTGGAGCAGTTAAAGCGTGAGCACCCAGGGCTAGAAGTAAAAGTCTGTTTAACGCAACCTGCTGTTGATTGGTTTGGTTTGAAAGGGCGTTTAAGTTTGTCACACATTAAGCAAATCAAAGATGTTGAACAGCGGCAGGTGTTTGTGTGTGGCCCGGATGGCTTTATGGATAAAGCAAAAAGTCTTCTACTAAGAAAAGGGCTGCCAGAGGAAAACTACCATCAAGAAGCGTTTGGAGTTTCTTCTCTTACGTCAAAGCGAGAGAAAAGTCTCTCTATTGACTTTAATGGAACTAAATTCGTAGGCAACAACCAAAAAACGTTGTTAGATCAGCTCGAAGATGCTGGGACGGTCATCAGCAATAGCTGTCGTGCAGGCTTATGTGGTGCCTGTAAAGTTCAGCTTACGTCGGGTCAAGTACATCATCCGGACGTGCCCGCGTTGACTGATGAGGAACGTGCAATGGGAACCGTATTGGCGTGTTGTGCTGTGCCAGAGACGGACGTAACAGTAACCAACTAGGCGAGAGCACCTTTTTCCTTCGACAAAAACTGTTCCTAGACAAAAAAACGCTGCTATTTTTAGCAGCGTTTTGAGTTTTAAAGAGAGCTGAAAATATCGCTTAGTCGTAAATCGTCGGGATTGGCTGGCGTTTGTGCTGCGTTGCTTTGTAAATCGCTACCAGACGGTCACTCACTTGCTGTGGAACAGGTTTGCCCTCTAAGAAGTCGTCGATTTGCTCGTAAGTTAGGCTTAGGGCATCTTCGTCTGCTTTCTGTGGAGCAAGCTCTTCTAAGTCTGCCGTTGGCACTTTCTTCACTAGTTGCTCAGGTGCACCCAATGTAGCAGCCACTTCACGAACTTGGCGCTTACTTAATCCGAACAATGGTGCCATGTCACAAGCGCCATCACCAAATTTAGTGTAGAAACCAGTGATGTTTTCTGCTGAGTGATCAGTACCAAGAACAAGGCCGCCTACGTAGCCCGCGATCTCGTATTGAGCAACCATGCGAGCACGCGCTTTTACATTGCCTTTTACGAAGTCGACTTTTGCTGCATCAGTTGGTAGAAGATCTGTGCCTTCTAATGCAACGTGAGAAGCTGAATGAAGCCCGTCAACACCTGCTTTGATGTTCACCGATACAGAATGGGTTGGCTGGATAAAAGACAGAGCGAGCTGAGCCTCATCTTCATCGTTTTGCTCCCCGTAAGGCAGGCGAACTGCGATAAATTGGTAGCTATTGTTGCCCGCTTCTTCGTTTAGTTGGTCTACAGCCAACTGAGCTAAACGACCACATGTCGTTGAGTCAACGCCACCGCTGATGCCAAGAACAAGAGACTTACAGCCCGCTTCTTGCAATTTACGCTTAATAAAAGCGACACGGCGTTCAATTTCAAAATGCGGATCAATTGAAGGGAGTACGCGCATTTCGTCACGGATGGATTGTTCCATTTAGGGTTCCTTTTCCTGCAAATATTTCAGACTCTAAAGCGCATTTGCTCAAATGGTGATAAACCATACAGTTGAGGCTCATTAAACGCGACTTTAGGGTCAAAAGCTGTAAAGATTAGTAGTATCATACCGAAATCATCAGATTAGAAAACTCTCTTCAACCAGGTAATCACCGGATATGAAAAAAATCGCCATTTTTGGTAGTGCATTTAACCCACCTAGTTTAGGGCATAAAAGTGTTATTGAGTCTTTGAGCCACTTTGATCTTGTGCTACTTGAGCCAAGCATTGCACACGCTTGGGGCAAGAACATGCTTGATTACCCAACTCGGTGCAAAATGGTTGATGTGTTCATCAAGGATATGGGGCTTTCTAATGTTCAGCGTTCTGATGCAGAGCAAGCTTTATACCAACCTGGACAAAGTGTGACGACCTATGCGTTGTTAGAAAAAATTCAAGAAATCTACCCAACTGCCGATATAACTTTTGTCATTGGTCCTGATAATTTCTTCAAATTTGCTAAATTTAGTAGAGCTGAAGAGATTACGGAACGTTGGACTGTTATGGCATGTCCTGAAAAAGTAAAAGTCAGAAGCACGGATATTCGCAAAGCATTGGCCGAGGGTGAAGAGATCGGCGCCTATACAACACCTTCCGTACGTGATTTATTACTTAGTAAAGGCTTATACAGAGAAACATTGTCTGGGAACTGAGAGGTCAGATTTTCATGGTCAGAGTCGTTTTATTTAGTGCATGTGCGCTGCTTGTGGTGACACAAGCTCATTCCGCGTGTAACTATTTTTCTGATCGTTCCGTGGTGTTTGAAGATAACACGCTTCCAATCTGTGAAGAAATTTTAGATTCCATCGGCGTGTTAAGTACTGAAGCATTGATTTGGTATGCAGCGGAAGCGAAGCTTGAAGGACCAACAGAAAACTATTGGGAGGAGTGGGCGATTAAGCCGGAAGACACCCCACTTCTAACTCAAAACTTAGAAAAGAATTACTTTGGTCTTGGTTTTTGGATGCCGGAAGAGCTTCGAGACGAAGAGAGTAAAATGGATACAGAAGAGTGGCTTCGTAGTCACGGGTTGATGTTCAGCGTTGGTTTTGGTGATAAATCCGACGGACAGCCAAGAATGCGGTTTGATTATCGTTGGCACGAATATTATGACGCTGACTGGATGATGCAGATAGAGGTACCTTTCTAGACACCTCAAGCAAATGAAAAAAGGGCGTACATTATCAATGTACGCCCTTTTTGCTTTTACTTGAATCTCTACTTTCTGTGTCCGTAATGCTGAAGACGTAGCTTGTTGAAGAGCAAGTTATAGCGCTTCTCCAAAGACTAAAAAGCAAAGCTGTTCATATTCTTCGGTGTTACCAGCAAAAAGAGAGTCAACAATTTGCTCTTCCTTCTTCCCCGACAGTTTCATTTTTCTTGCTTCACGTAGTGTTAGTACCAAGCAAAGCTCTTTAGAAATATTCATGTCACAGCCAGGAGTCCATTGATTGATGGTTCTCGTTAACGTTGAGTGCGCTAGTTTAGGAGACAGCGTCAATACTTCATGTCTTACTACTGTCAGTAGATCGGTTTGTAGATCCGAGCGTTCGGCTGTTGTTGCTAGCTTCTCGACGAGCGCTTTTAGTAGTGGTGAAGGCTTCACAAAGCCCGCCTGTTGTGAGAAGTCGTCATTTAAACGCACAGAAAAATCACAACGATATACACGAGAATTAGGTAAAAAGGTGAGGGAGCTCAAACATCCTTGAGGAATCCAAAAATATTGGCCTGGTTCAATGGCATACTCCTGCTTACCCAATTTAATGACGGCTAACCCTTCGATGACAGATAGTAGACTGTGCTTCAGTGCTTTTTTACGCGCAGCTACATCAAGAAAGGGGTATTTAGCGTCGTGAAATTCAATTGCGTAGTTCATTATGAGTACCAGTGTTTTTTGGCGCTAAGGGTAACGTTAAACCCATACGATTCCAACCTGCTGAGAGAATTTTTTAGCATGATAAATGGTGGCTTAACTGGTATGACCATGTTAAAAGTATGGGTTGAAATGCTGCTTGTCAGCAAAACTATGCGTAAAATGTGCCAGCTTTTTTTGATATGTAATGAACAATGACAGCCAATATCGATCCTTATATTGAAATTCGTCCTTACAACGACGAAGAAATTCCAGCAGCGCTGGATCGTCTAATCCAAGATGATGAATTTATCACTGCTATCCTAGAACATCGCTTTGCTAATAAAGCAGCATGGTTCAAAACGCTAATGAGCCCGATCCTGCGCATCTACCTGAAAGCCAAGTGGAGCAAGCTTGATTCTGTCGAAGCTATTCAGATTGAAGTGAAGAAGTATCTGAAAGATACATTGAATAAGACAACGGATGGCGTCACTTTTTCTGGTTTGGATAAGCTGGATAAAAACACGTCATACCTATTCGTTTCTAACCACCGTGATATTGCGATGGACCCTGCGCTCGTAAATTATGGCTTGTACCAAAGTGGGCACCGTACAGTTCGTATAGCGATTGGCGATAACCTGCTGAAGAAGCCATGTGCGACAGAATTGATGCGACTCAATAAGAGCTTCATCGTTAAGCGCTCTGCTAAAGCGCCTAGAGAAATGATGAAAGCATTGGGACAACTGTCAAGCTATATCAAACATTCGCTTGATACTGGCAATTCAATTTGGATTGCCCAAAAGGAAGGCCGTGCTAAAGATGGAAACGACTTTACTGATCCTGCGATTTTAAAAATGTTCCATGTTGAAGGTCGTAAACAAAAGATCAGCTTTGGTGAGTACACGCGTTCTCTGAAAATCGTTCCTGTCTCGATTGCCTATGAAAATGATCCATGTGACATTGCCAAAGCAAAAGAGCTGTACGAAAAAGCAGAAAATGGCCGCTATGAAAAAGGCGAATTTGAAGATATCGAAAGCATCATTCAAGGTATCGTTGGCTATAAAGGCCGTGTACATGTTGCGTTTGGTGATGTGATTGAGCAAGAGTTTGAAACGCCGGAATCTCTTGCTGGTGAAATCGACCGCCAAATTCACAACAACTACAAGTTGTACCCAATCAACTTGTTAGCTGCTGGGCATGAAGATTCGAGCATCATTACGGAAGCGGTTAAGCGTCATCTCGCGGATAAGTTGGATCAGCTACCTGAAGGCGCAAGACCTTATTTGGTGGCGAGCTATGCCAATCCTGTGAATAACCAAGAGTAATCTTCGTCACTGAACTCGTTGATTCAGAATGCCTTAAAGCCTCGGTCTGCCGGGGCTTTTGTTTATCTGCTCTTTAAGGTGCGACGGCGCCACCAAGGGTTAAATTGCTGGGCCATTTTGTGATCCTGTTACCACCTAAATAGATATTCCCTTTCACCGTCATTGTGTCTGGAAATACTTTCAGCGCAGATCCTCCAATATAAAGATTACCATCAACCACCAATCCTTCAGGAAGATCAGAAATGGGAGTGCGAATAACACTTAGATCACCTTTTACTCGAAGTTTAGCTGGAAGCGCTTTTAGCGGTGTATCTGTCAGGTTTAGGTAACCGCCTAGTTTGATGCCTTTAGGCCAGTTTTCGATCTTACTACCTAGTAGGTTTGCATAGCCTTTTATCTTTGTTCCTGAGCGAATAACTTTGAGTGCGCTGTTAGTTGCTTCCAGACTGCCTTCAACATCAAGCCCTTTGGGCAAGGTTTTGATAGGGGTTTGTGAGATGTTTAAGTTGCCCTTTACCACTAGGCCAGAGGGGAGTTGGGTGTAAGGCTTGTTTCTAAGATCAAGATTGCCGTAATTATCGATGTGACCAAACTTAGAATAGTAATCTAGCTCATATGCCAAAGGAGACGAGCAGAGCAGGATTGAAGTAAGGCATAGGGAAACAAAACGCATAGTCAAAGATTTAGTTAAATACCGAGATCAACAGGTGCTTATCTTATACTTAAATAAACCTATTATGCATTTTTTGCTCACAGTTTTTGATTCATAACTTAAATATTCAAATTAGAGATGCACGCTAAAAGTGTGCGCTTCTTTACTGCGCTAAGTAACTTCAAGCTTACTAAAATGAGATAAATTAAATGATTGAATGTGAAGCAGATTCAAGCGTAGAGGTGAGAAAAATATCAGTAGATATTTGAATAATATGAGATTCTTCCAAGAACTTCACAAGGGTCCTTGTTAGTATTATTGAGGTTTGAGGGAGATTTTCATGAAGTTAAAAAGTGTATCTATTTTTACCGCTGGTGTTTTTGCAGTACTGCTGTCGGGTTCCGTTTTTGCTAAATCATACAGTACACCAGAAAACAAAGCGCTAATAGTTGCTGACGGTAAGGTAGGTCAGCGTATCTGTTACTACGATGATAAAGCCTACACCACAGGGGCCGTGATTAATGTTGAAGGCGTATTACTGATGTGTACCGCTGAGAACGATTTTGAAACCAATGGCTCGTTAAAGTGGGTCGTGTTCAAAAAAGAGAAATAAACGCGCCGAAGTTGTCTGTTTCATTTAGAGCGGTTTAAGATTAAGAGATTGGAAAAATAAAAAGCGAGCATCATGCTCGCTTTTTTCATTAACGCGCGAGTGAGCGAGTTTTTAATTCAAAGATAAGTTTTTCAGCACTTACTTCAAATTTGAATCGAGCCGTCGCTTGGTTCGATTCTTCGGTTATTTCTGAAACATTGTATTCAACATCAGCACATACTGATTTAGCGAGCTCGATGTATTTTTGTAGTTCAGACTCTAGCTCTGTTTTTGTCTGTGCGAAAACCGTTACGTCGGCAACTTCGTCACCTTCTTTGATGATAAAGCCTATCTCGCCAGCACAGCCGCAGGCCTCACATACTTGGTTTTTTTCTAATTCGACACTCATAACGAATCCTCTTGTAAATACTAAGGGTATTCTATCAGGTATTTGATCTGTATCTACAAAAATGACGACTTTTGCGTAAAAAAGGAACAGAATAGGCACTTGTTAAGTAAGGGTTAAAGATTGGATTACTAAATCATCAAGAACGTTAATGTGATATATATCAACATTTAAAATCAATTAACGAACATAGTGACGAGATTTTGCTCAGTCCAGTTGAACTAATGGTTAATTTATAAGACTATTTCTTGATTGATTATTTTTAATAATTATCATTCTTGGTCTTTGAATAGTTTCGATGAATAATTGGCGCAAGGTTTTGATGAGACTAACTTTTCGCCTTATTTTGAGTAGCATGTATTGACAAAAACATAACTGAAAATTACACATTACGCAGTGTAAAGACGTTATGGTTTGGAACTCGACATGATATTAAATAGTCGCAATACATATACCCAAAGCGCTTTAAAGTGCAGCGCTTAGCAACCTGATTTCTAGGTTTTCGCTAATCGAACCGCATCGGCGAGCCGGGTATAATGCTAAGAATGATTTCATTCTGGCCTCATTTAATAGTGAGTTAGATGGATTTACAAAGAGAAGAGCTTAAAATATGCCAAAGCGTAGTAAAGAAGATACCGAAATCACTATCCAAAAGATCATGGATGCCGTTATTGATCAGCTACTCAGATTAGGTTACGACAAAATGTCGTACACGACGCTAAGCCAGCAGACAGGTATATCGCGTACCGGTATTAGCCATCACTTCCCTAAGAAAACGGACTTCACCGCCGCACTGGATGGCCGTATCTTTAAAATGTTTATTGAACACTTAGAGTTTGATAAAGGATTAAATGCATTTTCACAAAGTTGGATTAAAGCGCTGGAAGATGCTGAGTTCCTCGCGATTTTACGACTGCTATTCCATCACATTGTCACCGCTGAAAATGCGCAAGAATTTGCTGCTAATGGTATTGACCGCTTATACAAAATGGTTGAAAGCCAGTTTGGTGCGGGTGGTGACAAAGAGCTTGAGTGGTTGATTGGTCGTTCATTGATCCAAATGAGCAAGTAATAGCGTTTAAAGCAACAAATTCTGCCAATATAAAAGCAAAGGCCCGCAACTCTCATATTGCGGGCCTTTGTCGTATCAAAGTGTTTTCGAGACGGCTTAGAGGAGATACGCTTTATGCTGCGGCATGCACTTGAGGGAAGTCTAGCGTCGGATGTTTTGTCACAATAGAGCGATAGCCATAAACTTGTTCAATGCGCTCTGACGTTAGTGCATTCCATGGCGTGTCATCACAAACTAGTTTCCCGTTATGCAAGAGTACAAGGCGGTCCGCGTACTGAGAGGCTAGATTCAAGTCATGTAACACCACAACCACCGCAGCGTTCTGTGCTTTTGCCGTTTCACGAGCAATTTTTAACGTGTTGTGTTGATGGGCGAGATCCAACGCTGAGGTAGGTTCATCAAGCATTAAGATTCGTTTTTCGCCAGATTGATGTAGTTGTGTCATCACTCGTGCTAGATGCAGTCGTTGCTTTTCTCCACCAGATAAAGACGGGTACAGGCTTTCTGCTAAATGCAATACGTCGGTTTGTTCCATGTAATGTAAAGCCAGTTTAGTGGTTTCTTTATTGGACAGTGATAGCGGTATTGCCCCCAGCTCTACTACTTCTCTGGCTAGAAATGGGAAGGTTAAGGTGCTGTGCTGCGGGAGCATTGCAATATGTTTGGCGCTTTTTTCAGGCTCCCAATCATGCTTTTGTTTACCGAAGTAGGTGATGTGATGATTCGAAGAGATCTCACCGCATAGAAGCTTGAGTAAAGTACTTTTACCTGCGCCATTGGGGCCGAGTAGGGCGGTCACTTCACCAGCTCGGATATCAATGTTGATGTCATCGAGCACCACACGGTTGCCATATGTCATCGAAATGTTTTTCCCCGATAAAACGATCTGGTTCATTACAAAATCTTCCCTTTTTGCTGGAACAATAAGTAGATGAAAAAGGGGGCGCCAATCAATGCGGTCACGATTCCAACTGGTAATTCAGCTGGTGCCACGGCAACACGAGCAAACATATCTGCGGCAGTAAGAAGCAGAGCTCCCATTAAGGCAGATATTGGTAATAGCGTTCGATGGTCAGGCCCAGCGAGCATGCGCCCTAAGTGTGGAATCACGAGCCCAATAAAGCCAATTGCACCACTGATGCTCACCGTAATACCAACACCCAGTGCAGAAAGTAAAATAAGCTGACGTTTGAGTTTTTGAACCGGAACTCCTAAGTGTCTTGCTTCTGATTCCCCTAACAACAGAGCATTCAGCGCCATCGACTTCTTCTGAAACCAGAGTAATAGGATGACGAGTGTTACAGCAGATAGAGCAATCCCTGACCAATTTGCACCAGCTAATGAGCCCATCGACCAAAGCGTCAAATCTCGCAGCATCTGATCATCTGCGATAAAGTTCATGTAGCCAATCGCAGCACCCGAGAGCGCGCTGATGGCAACGCCGGCTAACAACATAATTGTAACTGAGGTACCAAACTTACTTGTGCCGAGTTTATAAACGAGAATAGTCGTTAGTGCACCGCCAAGGAAAGCAAAAAGAGGCAGAGCCGCTAAGTTCATTAGTTGCGGATAGTTTTGGCTAAATTCAGCAAATACAACAATAGCGAATGCACCACCAAGAGCAGCGCCAGCAGACACACCAATGATACCAGGCTCGGCTAATGGGTTACGGAACAAGCCCTGCATAACCACACCACAAATTGCCAAAATGGCGCCGATGAACATACACAAAATGGTGCGAGGCAATCGGATTTCGTTAATGACCAACTGAATGTGAGGAGCGAGATCAGAACTGCCTCCCGTTAGGCTACGCAAACTGTCAGCAAAGCTAATGTTCATTGGGCCAACGGTAATAGAGGCGATAGCAATAAATGCTAAAAATCCACTAAGCACTGATAACGTCGTTGAAAGGGGGATGCGTCTTAACAACATGTCATGTCTCTATGGGTAAAGCAGTGCATTCAAGCGTTTAGCTTCTGCAAGGCTTTTAAGGCCCAAACCACCTACCAGAGCATGGCCATCAATCGTTATGATGTCTTTGTTCTTTCCAGCGGGTGTTGCAGCAAGAAGCGGCATTGCTTTTAAAATTGCATCGGCACCACCCAACGTTTCATAGCTGCGACCGCTAACAAGAATCACGTCAGGCTGCATCTCTACCATCGCTTCTGTGGATAGAGGCTTGTAAGACGAGAGTTGTGTAGCGGCTGGGTTTTGTCCGCCGGCGAGTTGAATAATTGCATCGGGTGTCGTTTGTGAGCCCGCAACATTTGCAGGTCGCCCTTCATGGATCAGCAGAAAGAGCACTTTCTTTTTCTTCGCTTGATCAGGTTGGTTTGCATTGAGTGCTTGTACTTGCGCCTGGACATCTTGCTTTAAGCTTTCAGCTTGAGCCTTGCGATCCATAAGGTTCGCAATTTGATCAATACGTTGATAAAGGCCCTCGACATTTGCATCAGTATTAACAATTTCTACATCTACGCCAGCCGATTTCAATTGGCTCAATGTTGTTTTCGGCCCCATCTCATCAGAACCAATGACTTTTGTCGGACGTAAGGCGAGCAACCCCTCCGCTGAAAGACGACGATGGTAGCCCACTTTAGGCAGTTCCATGCCTTTTGGTAATTGACTGGTGACGTCGATAGCAACCAAGCTATCTTTAGCGTCGAGTTCAAGCAAGAGTTCAGTGACGGCGCTGCCTGCGCTAACAACGCGCTCTGAGGATGGCGTTTCATTGGCAAAAAGTTGACTACTCGCGAGTAGGGAAATAGCTGCCGTGACAACAGCATGAATAGTGATGCGTGTGTTCTTCATTTTGAAAGGATCTCTATCTTACTTATTTTTATGATGGCTCTTCAGTGAGTAACTGAGTTGCTTGAATTCCGTTTTCTTGTAAAAAGCCGAGAAGTTGTACTAGCGACTGAATATTCGCGGTTTTTTCTGCTCCAATTACAATCGGTTTATCGCTTGACTTACTCTCTTCTAACAGCGCGAGGGTAAAGTTGTCCCAATCGATATATGTCTTGCCGTTAATAGCCCAGTAAGGCTCGTCTTTAAGAATATTTACCGTGATGGATTGCTTATCGACATCTGCAACAGCCTGAGATTCTGTGCTCGGTAAATTGACGTCTAATGAATCGAGTTTGACCGCTGCGGTTAACATCAGGAAAACCATGACGATAAAAATAATGTCTAACAGCGGTGTTAAATCGGGGGTTAAACCGTTACGACTATTTTCTTGTGGTGTTTTAATCATTGACTTGCGGCCTCAATCTTCCCAGAAGAGCGCAGTGTTACTTTTGAGTGGTCTGGCGAGACATGCTGTAACGATATACCTTCAAGCCATAAGTTGACGTAGTTTAAAGTGTGCTCAAGCTTGGCGATTACACGATCCGCCCACAAACCAATGATCTGCGCTCCTGAAATAGCAGGAAGTGCGATAATGAGACCCGCGGCAGTGGTGCGCATAGCAAGACCTAGGCCGTCAGCCAAATCATTCGGAGTGATATTCCCCGTTGAAACCGCGATGCCTTTGAACATGTCAATTAGGCCAAGTACCGTACCAAGCAAGCCAATTAAAGGACTGATGACACCAATCAGCGTCAGCAAACGAAGGCCGGAATGCAGCTGATGGCGTTTTTCTTGCAGCCAAATACCTGCGGCATCTTCTCTTAAAGATTTCGAGAAAGAATGATGAGCAAGCAACATCGCAACACCACGGTACAGAAGCGGCCTCTTATTCGACAACTCTTCAGCAAGTGCTTCAAGCTCGCTCCCATTTGTTGGGTCTAATCCTGTGAGCTTTTGGCGAATGGCTCGTTTTCCTACACCAAGGCTAATTAACACATGGAATAATCGCTCGGCGATGATCATCACGGTTAGAGCTGAGCAAATGATCAAAGGCCATGTCATCAGCCCAAATTGAGTTTGTAATTCTTGTAGTTGTTCCATTATCCATCCAACTTAAAACGAACAGGTACTTGTACTCGGTGAGCGACTTTTAGCCCATCTGAAATATGTGGTGTAAATTGCCACTGTTTGATCGCACGAAGTGCTGAGGCATCTAGCGACTCTGTGCCGGAAGACTCAATCAAAACCTGTTTAATCTGGTTACCATTCTCATCTAGCCATATCTCATACAAGGCTACACCTTCAATACCGCGTCTTTGTGCAGACCTTGGGTAACGGGGTTGTGTTGGTTGACTCACAAACGTTGGTTTGTCTACCAAGACAGGCTGAGACGTTGCCCCTTTGGATTGGCTCGCAGGTGCGGATTGTTGAGCTACCGTCTCTTTCTTCACTGGTTCCGTTTTTTTCTTTGGTTTCGCTTCGGGCTGAACCTTTTGCTTTGTTACGGTTTTGGTGGGCTCGACCGCTTTAGGTTTAGATTGTTTAACCGGTTCAGGTTTTTTCTCTACTACCTTCTTCTTAACAGCGTCTTTCTTGACGACCTGTTTTTTTACAATCTTCTTTTCTGGTTCAGGTTGGTCTTGAGGCTGCTGCTCTTTTAGTGGTGCTACATTTTCTGGTGTAGATTTTTCGACAGCTGGAGGAGCAGACACAAGATTTAGACTTACCGAACTTGCTGGGTTTCCAGCCGGCATCGCGAACACCTTTGTCTCTTGAGAAACAAAAAGAAGTGCGGCATGGATGGCAAGGGAAGCACCTCCTGCAATGACATATCTTTGTACGTTCACGGAATATCTCGGGAAACTATGAAAACTTGGGCAGATTATTACTTACAATGGAAATAAGATCAATTATCAATTGCATTATCATTACGCTCAAATTATGATTCTTGCAGAATTTTTAAGATCAGCTTCCATCCCTTACATGATGGGAGTTAAGCGAGTATATATGAGCGTCGATATCAATAAGCTTGATGAATCAGTGTTGGGCAGTGATAGTCCTGATCCATTGCGATTTGCTTTTGTTAAGAAGCATTCTGCACATGCCGGGGGAGCGAGCGTACCTGTGCCCTCGTCTCAACAACAGGCGATTTTTTCGAGTATTACGGCTAACTCAATTAAAGCGACCAACAAGCGCTGTCTTTATATTCATGTTCCGTTTTGTCGCGTTCGTTGCACTTTTTGTAACTTCTTTCAAAATGCTGCAAGTCGCACACTGGTTGATGAGTACTTTGAAGCATTAATGCAGGAGCTTAGAGAGAAAGCGGCATTACCTTGGACACAAAATGGTATTTTTCACGCCGTATATATCGGGGGCGGAACGCCAACGGATTTATCTCCAGTACAGGTTCGTGTGTTAGGCCAGGCTATCCGAGACCACTTTCCTTTGGCTGTAGACTGCGAAATCACCTTAGAAGGTCGCATCAATCGTTTTTCTGATGAGTTGTATCAAGGCGCTTTAGAGGGTGGTTTTAATCGTTTCTCTTTTGGTGTGCAAAGTTTTAATACACAAGTGCGCCGCAGCGCAAAACGTTTAGATGATAGGGAAGATGTCCTCAAACGAGTGAGCGAGATCGCCAAAGAAGACAAAATTCCGGTCATTATCGATTTACTCTATGGCTTACCTTATCAAACCAAAGAAGTGTTAGAGCAAGATTTAAATGATTTCCTCTCGACTGGCGCACACGGACTGGATTTGTATCAGTTAGTGGTTGGTGGGTCAGCTCCCATGCTCAACCTCGTAGAAAAGGGAAAAATCCCGCCACCTGCGACCACACCAGAAAAAGCGGGAATGTACGAGCTCGGTGTGAACTTTATGGCCAAACACCATATGAAGCAACTTAGCGTGAACCATTGGGCAATCGATAACCGCGAGCGTAGTTTATACAATAGTTTAGCCAAGACTTATGCAGAGGTATTGCCAATTGGCTGTGGTGCTGGAGGTAATATCGGTGGCTACGGGATGATGCAACACCGCACACTAGAGACCTATATTAAAGCGGTCAAAGAAGGTCAAAGCACCATCGCGATGATGATGAAGCAAAGCCCTCTAGAACCACTTTTTTCTGCACTCAAATCTGCGTTTGACCGTGGCATTGTTCAAGCAAATCAACTTCCATCATTTATGGGAGAGGACGCGTTCGGGTTTTTATTGCCTCTATTTAAAGTGTGGCAAGCGAAAGGCTTAGTACAACTACATGAACGTAGCGCAGTCCTTACTCTTGCAGGCAGCTTCTGGGCAGTGTCATTGGCTCAAAGTTGTATTCAGGTACTCACGTCAGAGATGAACGAAACGGTACCGAAAGCATCCAATAATTAATGAAAACAAATTGAACAAAAACGGAAGACACAATGGAATCAATCAAGCAACAAGTTGAAGTATTACTAGAGCAAGAACCACAATTATTGCCAGCTGCGATGGCAGAGCGTCTTGGCATTTCCGAGTTTGAGGTTGTTGCGGCTCTACCTCAGGAAATGGTGGCTATTGCACCAGGAGAGCAAGCGCAAAGCATCTTAGAAAGTTTGGTTGGTTTTGGCCCGGTGACGACCATCGTCCACTCTTTTGGTTCTATCTTTGAAGTTAAAGCGCCGTTTCCAAAAGGAAAAGTGGCGCGTGGCTATTACAATTTAATGGGTAGAGAAGGTGAACTGCACGGCCACCTTAAATTAGATAACGTTAAAAATGTCGCATTAGTCAGTAAACCATTTATGGGTAGAGAGAGTCACTATTTTGGTTTTTTCTCAGAGTGCGGAAGCAATATTTTCAAGATTTATTTAGGCCGTAACGAAAAGCGCGAGTTGATTGAAGAGCAAGTCACCGCATTTCGCGCCCTACAAGCCGAATTAAAAAAGTAATCACAAACATAATCGAGGCTTAACTCGAATACTAATTAGTAAAGTCAGGTATCAATATGGATCAACAAGTTAAACAAGAGCGTTTGCAAGGTCGTTTAGGGCCAGAGATCAAAGAGTTCCGTCAGGAGCGTCGTACACTTCAGCTTGCAACTGTCGATGCAGAAGGTCGCCCGAATGTAAGCTACGCGCCTTATGTCCAAAACCAGGAAGGTTATTTCGTTCTCATTTCTAAAATCGCTCGTCATGCCCGTAACCTTTTAGAAAATCCAAATGTTTCATTGATGATGATCGAAGATGAAGAGTCTTCAAAGCAGCTGTTTGCTCGTAAGCGCTTAACTTTTGATGCGGTAGCAAATGTAGTTGAGCGAGACACAGAGATGTGGCAACAAGTTGTTGGACAAATGAAAGAGCGTTTTGGTGAGATTATTGATGGTCTAAGCCAGCTAGAGGATTTCGTTTTGTTCAACTTAAAGCCAGAATCGGGGCTATTTGTTAAAGGTTTTGGTCAGGCGTATCAAGTGTCTGGTGATGATTTAGTCGATTTTGTTCACCTTCAAGAAGGTCACAAGAAAGTCGAAAGTGCCTGATTGTAAACCGATCATATGAATGTCGATTATTTGGCATAATGAACGTTTAAAGGGAGTTAGGTTATACTGACTCCCTTTTTTATATTGGAACAAAAGCATGAAACCTGTAAGTAAGGAATTGAGCGAGATTTGCTATCCGTTTATTTACGAGGACAGTCCGGTTTGTGACTTTGAAATTACAGCAGATGAACTTTGTAGTCGTATTGGCCTTGTTCTCGCTATGGAGTTGGACGAGTTTAGCCGCGATATACTGACAAGAATGCAGCCTAATGTTTATCATCTAAATGGTTCGGTTCGCGGAAAATTAGCGATTACAGAGGCGGAAGTTGAAGAGTTAAAGGCCGATTATGCTTTGCTCAAGCAACGTATTGATGGCGGCTTCAAAGGCTTTGTTCTACCCGGAGGGCACCCGGCAGCCAGTCAATTGCATTTGTGCCGTTGCCAAGCTAAAAAAACGGTACGAGCATTAGTTGCCGTTGAACATACAGGTAAGAAGCAGCCCGCACCTATTTTGTTTCGTTACGCGAACTTATTAGCGAATGTACTTTACAGCCTAGCTTCTTATATTAATCATGCTCAGCAAGTCAAAGAGACGGAATTCGTTTCTCGTAGTTACGCGATGCCAAAGAAGTGAGCTGAGAAATTAGCGGATGTGAGCATCAGGGATAGGACAAGCACTGCATTATATTCTCAAATCAAGTCGTCCAATAAGAGTTAAGAAGTCATAGCTTTGGCTTCTAGCTCTTTTGCTCCGCGAAGCATCGCTTCGATTAGTTCTCCTGCATTGAATTTCTCAAGTGCCTCATGCGCGCCAACTTGGTGAGCTCTGTCTACACAGATTTCGCTCGATAACGATGTATGTAAAATGCGGTATGAATGGTTCAGAGAGGAATTATTCTGAACTTCAAATGCTAATTCATAACCGTCTAATCCGGGCATTTCAATATCGCTGACCAGAATATCAATTGGGCGATGAGCCGCAGCGTCACTTTTCATCAGTTCCAATGCATCTAAACCATTTTTACAGATTTGATACCCAATATTGATGCTATCGAGTGCGTCACACAGCTGTTTACGAGCGATGGAAGAGTCATCCACCAATAGAATACTGAGTGCTTTTAGGCGTTCTCGCTCAATATCTGTCAGCATTGGGATCTTTGAATTCTCGTACTGCGGATAAATTTTGGAAAGTAGCAGTTCCACATCCAGCATTTGAACAGTTTTATCCTCGTAGCGAGTAATTCCAGTCACGAAAATATTTTTTCCAGCGCTCGGAGGTGGCGTTTCAATAGCTTTCCAATCGCACTCAATGATCTTCTCTATACTACGAACCATAAAAGCTACCACGGTTCGCAAGCAATCTGTCACGATCAAGTAGCAGCTTTTATATTCTTCTTCACTTATAGGACGAAAGCCAACAGCCGCTGACATATCGATCACTGGTACTGTTAAGTTACGTATCGTAACGGTTCCAATGACGTGATGATGCGAGTAAGGGATCTTTGTTGTTGGCATGTACGGGACGATTTCACGGACTTTTAGCGTACCGATAGCGAAACTCTGTTGCAGGGTGAGCTTAAACATCAACATGCCCTGAGATTGATTCGCTTTGCTAATGACTTTTGCCATGAAAATAACCTTATAAACACCACCGAATTGTGTCTAATCTAATCTTATCAGACGAAGGCTTCAACCATCGGAGAGACAAATGTGAGCTTTTTAGACAATCTTTTAGAGACATAGTGATTAACTGAGCAAAACTTGTTTGTATTTTAAACTCATTATGTAGACGATTTTATATTCCTCGTGTATTAGGGCCTTTACCGCTGAGCTATTATTAAGAAATGTTTGGTCTGTTAAAAAGGATTGGGTACACTTGCGCGACCAGAATAGTGAGAGATAGATCAATGGCAAATACAGCAGCCGCATTACATATTCTTGTGAAGCACAAAGAGCAAGCGGAAGACATAATCAAGCAACTGAAAAAAGGCGCAAAGTTTCAGACATTAGCGAAGAAGTATTCAACTTGCCCGTCAGGCAAACGCGGTGGTGACCTTGGTGAATTCCGCCGTGGTCAAATGGTACCTCAGTTCGACAAAGTGTGCTTTTCTGGCGAAGTGTTAACGCCGCATTTAGTTAAAACCAAGTTCGGTTGGCATGTTGTGAAGGTGCTTTACAGAACATAAGGCTTGGTATCGACCTAAACATTGTCAGATGAAACCCACAAGCATTAAATATCATCTGTACGGTCTCTTTTCACCAATCACTACCGTTATGACATGGCAGATACATTCTGATCTGCCATGCTCAACCAAACGCTAATCTTTCCAAACTAGAAACTCATTTATATGCAATTAACTTGGCTTTTCTCATAAGTCGTTATCCTATTTCAAGCTTTGGTATGAGAATACGTTTGCTGGTTGTATCAATTATCAATGCTATTCCTTGCTGGCGAACTTTGGTTCATGTTCGGACGCCATTCGCATATGATAGCGACCTTATAAAAATTAACCCTGTTCATAATTTAAGATGTCCCTGACTCATAAAGACTATTTTAAAATCGCATTTCCTTTCATCGTTTCTACTGTTACCCAACCATTATTGGGGGCGGTGGACACCGCGGTGATCGGTAAACTCGGTGTGGCTGAGATGATTGGTGGTGTAGCGATCGGCACCGT
Source organism: Vibrio sp. Vb1755 (assembly GCF_033338635.1). Classification (NCBI taxonomy): domain Bacteria; kingdom Pseudomonadati; phylum Pseudomonadota; class Gammaproteobacteria; order Vibrionales; family Vibrionaceae; genus Vibrio; species Vibrio sp. Vb1755. The sequence goes on from NZ_JAWOTA010000023.1 coordinate 49,310, forward strand.
CATCATGAATACCTTGTATTGGCTGTTTGGCTTCTTCCGCGTCAGTACTACCGGGCAAAGTGCAATCGCATTAGGTAAAAATAGCCCAGAGGATCAAGCGAGTAGCTTATTGCGTCCTTTCGTGCTTTCGCTCTGCCTTGGCTTGATTTTCATTGCGTTGCAGTCCGTGATTTGGATGGGGGCAGAGCTGATTATCTCCCCTGATGCAGTCGTGGCCGAAAACGCTAAGACTTACTTCGATATCATGATCTTTGGTGCGCCGTTTGTACTGCTGAACTATACCGTGATTGGTTGGTTGATGGGGCAGGCGAAAGCCAAAGAAACCTTGTTCACGCAAGTGTTTGGTAATGTTCTGAACATCGTGCTGGATATCGTATTTGTGTTGTACTTTGATATGGGCATTGCTGGTGTTGCGGTGGCGACACTTATCGCGCAAATCTCGACGTTTGTTATTGGTGCGGTGCTGGTGCTGAAAACTTGTCGCTTCCCGCTGTTTGATTACATTCAGACCGCAAAAATGACGCGTAAAGATCTCAAAGTTATCGCATCTTCCAATATGGATCTGCTGCTTCGTACTGTGTGTCTATTGGTGTTCTTCAACATGATGGCGCGTGTAGGCTCTCAACTAGGTTCTGATGTGCTCGCGGCGAACGCAATCATGATGCAAGTGACCTTTATCGTCAGCTACATGTTTGATGGTGTGGCGAATGCGTCGAGTGTCTTCGCTGGTAAAGCGGTAGGGCAGAAGAATCCGACATTGCTTGATAACGTGATTAAGCTAAACACGCAATGGACCGCGGCGTTCATTGTTGTATTGACCTTGCTGTTGGTGCTGTTCAAACACCAAGTGGTGACGTTGTTTACCACTTTGCCAAACCTTGTTGCGTTGTACCTAGACATGAGCCCTTGGTTATTGGCATTCCCGTTGGTTGCTGGTTTTGGTCTTACGTTTTACGGCATCTTTACTGGCACAGGGACGACGCGACCAGTACGTAACTCTACCTTTCTAACCATGGTGTTGTTCTTAGTGACTCAATTTATTGCGGTGCAATATTGGGGCAATCACGGTTTGTGGCTGGCATTCACCTTGTTCTACGTTGGGCGCTTTGTCTTCTTGTTCCCATACCTCGAACAAGTCAAACAAAAGTGTCAGTAATTCACACTGTCACAAACGACCTAATTTAGATGTTCTTATAACAAGGGTGGGCTCATCTGCCCTTGCTGATAAATCTGAAAAAGGTGATGAAATAACCTTTCCGACTGGTTTCCTTGCTTTAACCCGCATGATATTATTTGTGATGTTATATTATTACATTTAGTTTTATGCCGTGATTTCTCAACCAATACTCTCCGTTAATAATCTCAGCCTTACAGACTCAGAGCGCACACTCTTCAAAGACATTTCTTTTGAGCTGTTTCAAGGTGAAGTTCTTGCCATTATGGGACCTTCCGGCATTGGTAAATCCATGTTGTCGAAAGCCGTCGCAGGTTTTTTGCCGTCTGATATTTGGGTAGACGGAAGTATCCAGCTTAACAGCAGTGAGGTCGCACAAACTGCCATGCTGCAACGGAGTCAATCTCAGCGTCCTGCGGTCATTTTCCAAGATGCACTTAAAGCACTGAATCCATTGGCCTCTGTCGAACAACAACTGTGTTTGGCATTGACGGGCAACAAAACGCGCTTGTCTTCAGCAAACCGAGAAACGGTGACGACCTTGTTGTCTCAACTCGGATTTGCGGATCCAAAAGCAGCATTAGCGCAGCATCCAAGTCAGCTATCTGGTGGTCAACGTCAGCGTATTTGTATTGCCATTGCATTGCTTGGTAGTGCCAACTTGATCATCGCTGATGAGCCCACCAGTGCGCTCGATCCAATCACCGAAGCGGAGATCCTTGAGTTGTTCCGCTGCAGTGTTCAGCAACGCAGCATCAGTGGTTTGTTGATCACGCACGATCTGTCTGCGGCTTTGGCGTGTGACAAAGTCTTGGTGATTGCGGACAACACCATGGTGGCTTATGGCGCACCGTGGCAAGCCATTCAGCAAAGTTCGCATCCTTTCTGCAAACAACTTGCGCAACTGCTGCCTTAACCTCATCTCTGGAGCCTATTTTGACTAAGCACAACTTGAGCGGGCACACACAGCCTAAATCGGCGGAAGTTCGCTTTGAGCAAGCCAGTGTTCACTATTACTCCAAACCAAGTTGGTTAGGGGGCAAACCGTTCAAAGCGCTCGAACAATTGGATCTTGCCATCGACACAAAGAACATTGCGATTGTTGGTCCTTCTGGTGCGGGTAAATCGACTTTGATTGAGCTTCTGTTTGGTCTTCGTAAACCCACATCTGGTGAAGTGTATGTGTGTGGTTATCCGTTATCGCGTAGCTCGGCTAAGCAGCGACAAGAGTTGTGTCAGCACATTCAGCTGATCCCACAAGAGCCGCAATCGAGCTTGAATCCGTACTACACCGTTCGCCAGATCTTACTGGAGCCGCTAAGCAATATTGGTTTAACGCAAGAGCTTAACGAGAAGGTGGAAAAGGTTTTGGCGGATGTCGGTTTAGATCTCACATTGTTAGATCGTAACCCGCAGCAATTATCAGTTGGGCAAGCCCAACGTGTGGCTATCGCTAGAGCTTTGATTGTCGAGCCTTGTGTGTTGGTTGCCGATGAGCCAACCAGCAGCCTAGACCCCGTCAGTCGTAAACAGGTTCTTGACCTGTTGGCAGGCATTCAAAAGAGTCGTCAGATGCGCCTGATTTTGGTGACGCATGACCTCGATGCGGCACAAACCCTATGCGATGAAATCCTAGTGTTAGACAAAGGACGTGTTGTCGAGCACGGCACAGCACAGAACGTGACAAATAACCCATCACACTTGATCACGAGAGCCTTGATGAGCGCTCAACACAAAAGTAATGAATTCACAAAAACCATTGGAGAGGTTTCTTATGCACCTTAGTACTCCCAAGTTAGCTTTGTCGCTGGCTTTAAGCGCACTGCTGACGGGTTGTTTTGACTCTGGCGAAAGCAAGCCAGAAGCGGAAAAAGCAGCTGCACCGCAAGCAGCGGAAATTCGCGTTGCGATGATGCAACCACCACGCACAGGTTTGTCACCACTTTCAGATGACGCGTTCAAACTGTCACGTTGGAGCACAGCAGAAACGCTAGTGAACTTAAACGATCAGTCGGTAGCAGAGCCTATGCTGGCAACAGAGTGGGAACAAGTTGATCCGATGACGTGGCAATTTACGGTACGTAAGGGCGTGGAATTCCACGATGGTTCTGACCTTGATGCCAACGCGGTTGTGAACTCTCTACAAAAAGCATTAGATGCCGCACCAAAGCCACGCATTTTGGATGGTATCGAATGGCAAGTTCGCGCATTGGACGACTTCACTGTTGAAATCAAAACGACCTTTAACGATCCATTGTTGCCAAGCCGTCTATCTAGCCCACAGTTAGCGATCCTTTCTGGTGCTGCATATCAAGAAAACGGTCGTGTTGTGCCAATCAATGCGGGTACGGGTCCATTCGTTCTGACAGAAATTAACGGTACAACCAGCGCGAAACTGAAGCGTTTTGACGGTTACTGGGGCGAAAAAGCAAAAGTAGACAGTATCTTTGCTGAATACGTACCAAACGGTTTTGCTCGTGCTGCGGCACTACGTACCGGTGAGGCGGATGTAGTTGAAGCGGTTCCTGTTTCGCAAATCGCGATGATGGAATCTTCACAGCTGCACGAAGTTGCAATGCCACGTACCAACACGCTTTACCTAAACAACAAATCAGATGTGTTTAGCCAGTTCGGTTTGCGTAAAGCAGCGGCTCAAGCGGTTAACCGTGAGCAAATCATCAAAACGGTTTACGAGAACCACGCCGATTCAGCGAAAGGTCTGTTAGGTCCAGCATTGGCATGGGCTCAACCAATTCGTGATGCGAACCCTCGTATGGAAACCATGGAAATGCGCCACGCGAACGGTGAGAAGATCACCATCGGTACATTTACCGACCGTGCTGAGTTGCCAGAAGTAGCGGTGCTGCTAAAGCAACAACTTGAAGCGGCTGGCTTTGTGGTTGAGCTAGACGTTCGTGAATACGCACAAATCGAAAACGATGCACTAGCAGGTAAGTTCGATGCGTTCTTGTTGTCACGTGCAACGGTGCTGGATTCTGGTGACCCAGTGGCGTACATGCAAAGTGACTTTAGCTGTAAAGGTTCTTACAACCTAGGTCAGTTCTGCTCTGAAGAAGTGGACGCAGCATTGAAACACGCTGACCGTCAACCATTGGGTGAGAAACGCCAACAAGCGATCATCGAAGCAGAAAGCAAAATCCTTGAGCAATACGCTGTGATTCCACTGCTTCACGAGCGTGTAATCCAAGGTGAGAGTGACCGCGTGAAGAACGCACAACGTGACCCACGTGAGCGTCGCCTGATCGACCAGTTTACTGAGGTGAACTAACTCGATGTCGTCTGTTGCCAACATGCGCTCTCGTTGGAGCGCTTGTATGCCTGAATGGTTTACGCGTTTTTTGTCGCGCTTCCTGTCACTCGGGGTAGTGGTTGTGCTGGTGGGTTTGATGCCGGATATTGCCGGTATCGACCCAAGCCAATCAATCCTCCGTGCCCGTGCGGGTGCTCAACAATTGCTGACGGCAGAAGCTCTGCAAGCCATTCGAGAAGATCTTCAACTTGACCGCAGCGCTGCTGAGCGACTGTGGGATTGGTTGACGCTTGCCATGCAAGGTGACTTAGGTGTCTCTTGGGTGAGCGGGGCGTCCGTCATGGAGAGCGTTCAACAAACCGCAAAAACGTCACTATTACTGATGCTTACAGCGTTAGGTATAGCATTTGTAATGTGCATGGCGAGCGTGCTTTACACCGTGCGTCGTTGGCAACAGAATCGTTTAGACAAGCATCACGACACGCTCAGTTCGGTGTTGGTCTCATTGCCGGAATACGTGATTGCTTCATTGCTGATCATGGTATTTTCCATTTGGTTGGGTTGGTTCCCACCTTATGGTTGGCAAGGCGTGCAAAACCTCTGGCTACCAAGTTTGGCAATGGCATTGCCTGCTGCTGGTTTGTTCGGGCGCTTGCTCAATGACAGCCTCAAGCGAGTATTAGATGAGCCTTGGGTGATCACTTGGCTATCGGCAAACGTCAGTAAGTTTCAGATCTTACGCTTTGCCTTGTGGCGTGCCGTTAGTAACTTGATTCCTCAAATCGCAATGACGGTGATTGGTTTAACCGGCGGCGCGGTTGCTGTGGAACAAGTGTTTTCCATTCCGGGCATCGGACGACTAATCTTAGGTGCAGCGAAGTCACAAGATCTGCCGATGCTGCAAGGTGGCTTGTTGGTGTTACTGGTGTTCTCGATGTTGATCAGCAGTGCGAGTATTTTATTGCAACGCTGGTTACTCGGGCACAGTGTCACAAGTGGCAAGTTGATCAGCAGTCACAGCACGTTCCGTTTTACCCAAAGCACCACCAAACGTATCGTCAGTGCCACAATCTTTGTCTTGCTGATTGGTTGTGCTGGATGGGCGTTAATGCGCGATCCTTACACCATCCAATTTACCCGCCTTGAATCGCCAAGCTTAGCTGCCCCGTTTGGTGCCGATGCGGTCGGGCGAGATCTGCTTGCTCGCGTTGGCGGCGGTATGATGTCGACAATCAAAATGGGCATCATCGCGACGTTCCTAAGTTTGGTGATTGGCTTGCTGCTCGGTTTCGTGACTCGTTATAGCCAAGGCTTAATTGAGATCACCAAAGGTGTGCCGTACATTGTGGCGGGTCTGCTGATTGCTGGTCTAACGGGGATGGACCCAAACAGCGCTTTGATTGCGATTGTTATGGTGTCATGGGCACCATTAGCAGCGCACTGTGCAAGTTTGTTGATGGAAGCCAAAGCGCAGCCTTACACGCATCTTGCGCCCATTTGGGGAACCAGTCAGTGGCGAGTACTCCGTTACTACTTGTTGCCTTACGTACTACCGCCATTGATTCGTCACGCGTTTCTCCGTTTGCCATACATTACGCTTAGCCTGACTTCTCTGAGTTTTATCGGACTTGGCGTTAAGCCACCAGAACCTGAGTGGGGTTTATTGATTGCGGAAAACTTGCCTTATATCGAGCGCTCACCATTGGGCGTCTTGCTGCCAATCTCAGGTTTAGTTTTGATGGCAATTGCGGTGAATTTGATTTTTGATGACAAGTGACGAGCAGCGATAAAGCGAAGTGAGCTTCCATATCCAGATGTAATCAGTAATTTGGTAATTTAGAAAACAAAAGGATGTGTTTTCTGCCAGAAAGTACACAGCACGGTCTATGTATATTGGAAGCACCTATAAATTAACGAGTATAAAAGTTACGCGAACTCAGATGTTTAGGTAGTGTTACTCTTTATACACACGTAATCCTTTATCCGTTAATTCTTGAGTGACCACTTCGGATAGGTTTCGATCGGTAATAATTCCGTCCAATTGCTCGATGTCTAATGCATGAAAGCTCGCTATCTGACCGTATTTAGTTGAGTCTGAGATCAGATAATTGGTTTGTGCCGCCTTGATGATTGCTTTTTTAACGAGAACTTTATTTTCATTAGGTGTTGATAAGCCTTTCAAGCTCCAAGATGAAGTCGAAATAAAGGCGATATCAATATTTAGCCCATTCAAGAACTCTGCGACTTTTCCTCCAATGGTGGATTGGTTCTCGCGGTCAATTTTTCCCCCAGTGTGGTAAAGCTCACATTCACTGTGCGTCATAAGGAAAGCAGCAATAGAGAAGTCATTGGTGATCACTAAAAGATCATTACGATTTGCTATTTGATGGGCGATTTCTAGAGAGGTTGTTCCCGCATCCAAGTAAATCGTAGCGTCTTGACCAATTAACGTAGCCGCCAGCTTACCAATTTGAATTTTTTCATCCGCTTGTTGCTCGACCTTCGCATCATGGGAAAGTTCGGAATGTAGAGCTTGAGCGAGTTGCACTCCACCAGAAACAGAAACGACTTTACCTGAGGATTCAAGCTTCACGATATCACGACGAATGGTCATATGTGATACGCCAAGGTGGTCGGTTAAATCTGAAATGCTTAACACTTCTTGATGTGATAACAGGGATAATATGGTTCTTTGACGTTCTGCTGGGATCATAGTTTCACTTCTATATTCTTGTTTTTCAGTATCCTACCAATCTTTTCATTTGTTGTGAATATCTGTGAATTATGTTCTCAACGTTGTAAGAACAGCCTTCGCTTGTGTTAACTGCTCGGAATATCTCTGCCCATAAAGAGGTATATATCACGACATTGTTAATTTGTGTGAAAAAATGTGATTCAAAGCGAGGTCTTAGTATTAATCTTCACATATAATCACATCAACCAAACAAGAGTTAACAAAGTTTAATAGACCAGAAGGCATTGTTTTTATGAGTGAAGTTCAATCTGTAGGTGTTATCGGTTTAGGCTCTATGGGAATGGGCGCCGCAAAGTCATGTGTGCGTGTAGGCCTAGATGTCTATGGTTTCGATTTAAATTCTCAAGCGCTTGAAGAGTTAGGTTCATTCGGTGCAAAAGCTGTTTCTACAAATGCAGTTGAGTTTGCAGATAAGCTTGATTCGGTTCTAGTTCTTGTTGTGAACGCAGCTCAAGTTAACACGGTCTTGTTCAAAACCGGTCTTGCTAAAGTGCTTAAGCCGAATACGCCAGTAATGGTTTCAGCAACCATCTCAGCAGAAGACGCAAAACAAATTGAAGCGAAATTGGCAGAACACAACCTTGTGATGCTTGATGCACCGGTATCTGGTGGTGCTGCAAAAGCAGAATCAGGTGAGATGACTATTATGGCGTCGGGAGCGCAAAGCACATTTGATGCACTTGAACCAGTACTCAACGCAACGGCAGCTAAGGTCTACAACATCGGTGAAGCGATTGGCCTAGGCGCAACTGTGAAGATTATCCACCAATTGCTAGCAGGTGTTCATATCGCAGCTGGTGCTGAAGCAATGGCATTAGCGGCACGTGCAAACATTCCTCTTGACCTGATGTACGACGTGGTGACGAATGCAGCGGGTAACTCTTGGATGTTTGAGAACCGCATGAAGCATGTAGTTGATGGTGACTACTCCCCTAAATCTATGGTCGACATCTTTGTGAAAGATCTAAACCTCGTATCGGACACAGCAAAAGATCTCAAATTTCCACTTCCTCTATCAAGCACAGCACTAAACATGTTTTTGAGTGCAAGCAATGCTGGTTTTGGCCAGGAAGACGACAGTGCCGTTATCAAGATTTTTGATGGTATTGAGCTTCCAGGTGTAGAAAACAAACAGAAGTAAGCGCACGTAAAACGGAGAAAAAATGATGTTATTAGGCGTTATCGCAGACGACTTTACTGGCGCAACAGACATCGCAGGTTTTCTTGTAGAAAACGGCATGCGCACAGTTCAGCTTAACGATATTCCAAAAGAAGAGATTGATGTAAATGCAGATGCGGTCGTGATCAGTCTTAAATCTCGCTCTTGTCCTGTAGATGAGGCAATCGAGGATTCAGTAGCTGCGCTTAAGTGGCTGCAAGCAAATGGCTGTCAGCAGTTTTACTTCAAGTACTGCTCAACGTTTGACAGCACAGCAGAAGGTAACATTGGTCCTGTAACGGATGCACTGCTTGCAGAGCTAGGTGAAGCGTTCACCATTGTATGCCCATCATTACCAGTGAATGGTCGCACAGTTTACAACGGCCATCTATTTGTATTCCAAGACTTGCTAAGCGACTCAGGTATGCGTAATCACCCTGTGACACCAATGACTGATTCAAGCCTAGTTCGTATGATGGATGCTCAATCTCAAGGCAAATCTGGCCTGGTAAACTTCCAAATAATTGAACAAGGTCCAAAAGCGGTAATTGAGCGCTTTGAAGAGCTAAAAGTACAAGGTAACCGCTATGCAGTGGTTGATGCATTCAATGCAGAGCATCTTGTCACACTTGGCCAAGCGGCGAAGTCTCTAAAACTGGTAACTGGTGGTTCTGGTTTGGCTGCGGGTATTGCTAAGAACTGGATAGAGAACCTTGAAGATCAAAGTGATGCGAAGCAAGAGGGGAACCCTAAAAAGGCACCAACCGTTGTGTTATCTGGATCTTGTTCTGTCATGACCAACCAACAGGTCGCTGTTTACAAAGAAAAAGCGCCACACTTTGCTATTGATGTGAAGGCGTGTCTGACGGAAGAAGATTACTTAAATCAAGTGTTTGATTGGGTCATGACCAACATCGAAAGCGAGTTCGCACCACTGGTTTACGCAACCGCAGATGCAGCGGCGTTAAAAGCGATTCAACAAGAGTTTGGCGCGCATGCTTCAAGTCACGCGGTTGAACAATTCTTTAGCCAACTTGCAATCAAACTTCAGCAGCACGGTGTGAAAAATTTCATCGTTGCGGGTGGGGAAACCTCAGGGGTTGTAACCCAAAGCCTAGCCGTAAAAGGTTTTCATATCGGTCCTCAAATCGCACCAGGTGTACCTTGGGTGAAGTCACTTGAAGGCGAGCTTTCTTTGGCTCTGAAATCGGGCAACTTCGGCGATGAACACTTCTTTGCCAAAGCACAGTCGTTTTTTGAATAGGTGAGGTTGTGATGAATAAAGAATTGATGACAGAACAACAACTGCGAGAGCAAATGGTCACTATGGCGCGCTCTATGTTTGAACGTGGCTATGCGACTGGCGGCGCTGGCAACCTTTCTCTAAAACTGCCTAATGGACACTTTCTGGCAACGCCAACTGGTTCTTCGTTCGGCCGCTTGATTGCTGAAGAGCTTTCGGTTGTGGATATTGATGGCAACCATATCTCTGGTGAAAAGCCATCAAAAGAAGTGGCTTTTCATCTGGCGATTTATCGAAATAACTCAAAGTGTAATGCGATTGTGCATCTACATTCTACTTACTTGACGGCGCTTTCTTGTCTTGAAGGTTTAGATCGCGAGAATGCCATCAAAGCTTTCACACCTTACTTTGTAATGCGCATTGGCGAACTGCCAGTGATTCCGTACCTGCGCCCGGGCGACCCTCAGATTGCTGAAGAACTTGCGCAGCGGGCAAGTGACTACCGAGCTTTCCTCCTGGCGAACCATGGTCCAGTGATCACGGGTACGGACTTTGAAGATGCAGTGGATAACGCAGAAGAGCTAGAAGAGACAGCGAAGCTAGCGTTCATTCTTAAAGACAGCAACATCCGCTACTTAACGGATACTGAGATTCAAGACCTAAAAGGGAGAGGTAAGTAATGGCTAAATTCGCGGCAAATCTGACAATGTTATTCACAGAAGTTCCTTTTCTAGATCGTTTCGAAAAAGCACACCAAGCGGGCTTCAAAGCGGTGGAATACCTTTTCCCATACGCATTCGAAGCGCAAAAACTAGCAAGCAAGATACAGCAGTTTGGTTTTGAGCAAGCGTTATTCAACATGCCTCCAGGTGATTGGGATGCAGGTGAACGAGGTTTTGCAGCTATTCCGGGGCGTGAGGATGAATTTAAAACGAGCGTCGAGACTGCTCTGATGTACGCCAAGGCACTGAACTGTAAAAAGGTTCACGCTATGTCTGGCATTGTTGATTCTCGCTTCACTCGTGATCAGCATATTGAAACCTTTATCTCAAACATTCGTTATGCAGCGGATAAGTTTGCCGAACAAGGTGTTGAGCTGATGATTGAGCCACTCAACAATCGCGATGTACCGAACTACTTTGTTGCACATCAACGTGAAGCGGTGGAACTCATCAAACAAGTGGCTCGTCCAAACGTGAAATTGCAGCTCGATCTCTATCACGCACAAATTATGGACGGTGATCTGAGTACGTTGATTCGCGATGTGGCGCCATACACAGGCCATATTCAAATTGCTTCTGTGCCTGAAAGGCACGAACCATCGGAAGGCGAACTGAATTACCCACACCTATTCAATGTTTTGGATGACTCTGGTTACCAAGGCTGGATCGGTTGTGAATACAACCCAAGGCATAGCACGCAGCTGGGCCTTAGTTGGGTTAAACCATACCTATAACAATTTTAATTTCTATCCATAAATAACTTGAAACCAATTACAAAAACAAAGGGTCGTGACTATGAATATTATCATAACTGGAGGGGCGGGTTTTCTCGGAACCCTACTTGCCAAATCACTACTAAAAGAAAACAAAGCTGAAAGTATTACTATTGTCGACATTCAAAAGTCGCGCTTAGAGGGCATTGATGACCGAGTCGTTTCTTTAGTCATGGATATGACAAAGCGAGAAAATATAGACCAAGTTATTACTGCCGAAACGACACACATTTTTCATTTAGCGGCAATTGTATCGAGCCATGCTGAGCAAGATTTTGATTTAGGCGTAGCTGTAAACCTGACGACCACACAGTTATTGCTTGAGCGTTGCCGTAAAGTAAACCCTAATATTCGTTTTACGTTTGCTTCATCTTTAGCTGTATTTGGTGGTGATCTTCCGGAAACGATTACACCAATAACAGCACTTCATCCTCAGTCATCCTACGGGACGCAAAAAGCTATAGGTGAGTTATTGGTGAACGACTATGCCCGTAAAGGCTTTGTTAAAGCTATATCCGTACGTTTACCGACTATTTGTATTCGCCCTGGGAAACCAAACCTTGCCGCTAGCTCTTTCGTAAGCGGAATTATTCGTGAGCCTTTGAATGCTCAAGAATCAAATTGTCCTGTAGACCCTACGCTAAAACTTTGGATATCGAGCCCGTCTAGAGTGGTGGACAATATTCAATATGCAGGGCTAATGCCTTATGAGCAGTTAAATAATCTGTCCTATAGAACGCTTAATTTACCTGGTATTCAAACTACACCAGCTGAGATGATTCAAACAATGGACACTCTAATGGGTAAACAACTTTCTAATTATATTACCTATGAGCATGATGCGGGTATTGATCGTATTGTGAGTAGTTGGCCACAAAAAATTGATTGTACTAAAGAACTGGAGCTTGGATTTAAATCAGACAGTAATTTCAAGGATGTATTACAACAATTTATTTCTGTTAACAATATGGAGATTGTCTAATGTTACCAACCTCAGTAATTGGACTAATAGTAGCCGTATCAGTCCTTGTTTTTCTTGTATTACGTACAAAAGTACATGTGTTAATTGCGATGTTAATTGCGGCATGTATCGCAGGTATTATTGGTGGGTTAAGTGTTGACGACACGATTGCGACCGTTAGCAAAGGATTTGGTGGAACATTAGGCGGTATAGGGATTGTCATCGGTCTCGGCGTTATGATGGGGGCTATTTTAGAGGCTTCTGGAGCAGGAGAAAGTATTGCCTATAATTTTATAAAGTGGTTAGGAAAAAAGAAAGAAGAGGCCGCTCTTGCTGTAACTGGCTATATTGTTAGCATCCCAATCTTTGTGGATAGCGCGCTTATCATTCTTTATCCAATTGCGAAGTCTTTGTCAAAAACGTCCAATCGCTCGATTTTAACGCTTACGGTTGCTCTGGCGGGCGGCTTGGTCGTAGCGCATCACGCTATTCCGCCGACTCCAGGGCCTTTGGGCGTTGCTGGTATCTTTGGTGTCGATCTTGCCAGCATGTTAGGTTTTGGTTTGATGATCGCAGCGCCTTGTGTCATGGGTATTGTTTGGTATGCAAGATGGTTAGAAAAGCAGTTTCCTGAATTCATTCCAACCGAACATTTCTCGAAGTCTAGTGAGCAACTGATTAATGATCACAAAGAGTACATTGCAAGTAAAGAAGCGAAAGACCTACCATCTTTAAGTAAATCTATCGCTCCAATTATTATCCCTATTTTACTTATACTTGCGAAATCAGTGATGGGTTTATTAGAGGGGACTTTCGGTTTCGAAGGGCTGACTGCAACAACATTTGGTCAATTTATCGCTTTTATCGGCAGCCCTACTATTGCACTATCAATAGCGACGTTATTAGCGGTTTACACATTGGGTAATAACCTTACCAAAGAAGAAGCGAATGAAAAGATGGAACAAGGAATCTCCACTTGTGGCATCATTTTGTTAGTAACAGGAGCTGGTGGCGCGTTAGGTGCCGTATTGCGTGAAACGGGTGCGGGCGCAGAGATTGCTAACCAAGTTGCAGGGCTTCCTATTTCTGCGGTTATGATTCCATTTATTATTGCGACGTTAGTTCGTATTATTCAGGGCTCTGGTACAGTCTCCATGATAACCGCTGCTTCTATATCTGCCCCAGTTTTAGTAAATATTCCTGACGTTAACCTTTTATTCGCAGCGACGGCAGCTACGATGGGATCTCTATTTGCTGGCTACTTTAATGACTCGCTATTCCATATTGTTAATCGATTAATGGGGGTGACTGAGGTTAAGAAACAACTCATTATTTGGACTATTCCAACAACAATTGCTTGGGCTATTGGTGGTTCATTAGTCATGATTCTTAACTTATTCTTCGGATCTCATGGTTCAATCTTTGATCCTGTGTTACCACTTGCTGTACTTTTGGGGTGTGTTGCATTTACAAAATCTTACAGCGCTAAGCACGTCGAATTACAAGAGGTATAAAGGTTTACTTGTACTCTTCCATAAAGTAAAAACCTATCACAATATGTATTTTTATCAGATAGTTTAGAGTTTTTTAATAATATGAACGGCCCTATGTTTGGGCCGTTTTAGTTCTTATAAATAAACTATTTAACTTGAACCGATATAGGTTCCATTTTCAACTTAATCAATATGAAATGGAATTTTTATTTCCCGCTTAGTAAGCGATTACCTATAAAGGATCTATTCGAGTTTAACCCTAGTGACTTTACTCTAGCGAAGTAGGGTTACTTTATATAAGAGTCCAGTACTTTTAATACGACTTCCATATCTTTTTCACGTTGAGTTTTGTCTTCCTCAAGTACAACGTGCTCAAGTAAGTGACCTTTAATTACTTCTCGCATCAAACCATTTACTGCTCCCCGAATAGCGGCAATCTGCTGCAACACATCTTGGCATTCATGCTCTTCTTCCAGCATTTTTTTAAGTCCATTCACCTGACCCTGTATTTTACTGACTCGAGTGTTGAGCTTCTTTTGATCTCTGGTTGTATGCGACATGTCTTATCTTCTTTAAGTTACGGGCCGAGTTATTCTAACTGATAATGTAGCACTCAATTTATACTGGGGGGTAGTATTTAATACTAGGGGGGAGTATAGTTTGCGATAAATTAGAATCAACAACAGAGAACAACAATGGATTTTGTCGCGTTACTACAACAAGGTAATGGGTGGTTCTTTATTCCCAGTGCCATTTTGCTTGGCGCTTTGCATGGTTTAGAACCTGGGCACTCTAAAACGATGATGGCGGCGTTCATTGTCGCTGTGAAAGGAACGGTCAAACAAGCCGTGATGCTGGGTTTAGCTGCCACACTTTCTCACACTGCAATTGTATGGTTAATCGCTGTTGGCGGGATGTATATTAGCCAGAAATTCACCGCTGAAGCGGCTGAACCATGGATGCAACTTATCTCTGGGGTCATTATCGTGACAACCGGCGTATGGATGTTTTGGCGGACATGGAGCGATGAGCGAGCTTGGAACAAAGTTCAGGATCATGCTCGCGATTGGACGACGCAAGTTGTGGATACAGGACATGGGCATGTTTCGCTTTCGATTACAGAGGAAGGGGAGCATCACCGTTTCCAGTTGCGAACACTCAGCGGTAAACCTTTAACTGCTGAAGGTATCAAGGTTTCGGTATCGAGTGATGGTTATCAACCTGCTGATATTTATCACTTTATAGAGCGTGATGGATACTTGGAATCGGCGTCTTGCATTAAAGTCTCTAATGGACTTTCTGTCACTTTGATCATCGGGCACCATGATCATACCCATGACTTTGATGTACATTTCCGTCCTGGTTCTCATTTAGAAAGCGAAGATAAGGAATATCAAGATGCTCACGAACGCGCTCACGCTTTAGACATTCAAAAACGCTTTGAGAATCGAGACGTGACGAATGGGCAAATTCTGCTGTTTGGATTAACGGGCGGTTTGATTCCATGCCCTGCTGCGGTAACGGTTTTGCTTATCTGTTTGCAGCTTAAGGCAATGACTCTTGGTGCGACATTAGTTGTGTCATTCAGTATTGGCTTAGCCTTGACTCTGGTTGCTGTTGGCGTTGTGGCAGCAGTGGGCGTGCAAAAAGCGACATCTAAATGGAGCGGTTTGAATGATGTTGCACGTCGAGCTCCTTACTTATCGGGCGTCTTGATCAGTGCAGTTGGTTTGTACATGGGTATGCATGGATACATATCGCTGACAAGTTAAACTCTGTGGTAAAGATTCTTTTCCTTTCTTTTTGCATGGGTAATAGCTTCATGCCTTGGTTTGCCTATTTTGCTGCCGATTCTTGATTGAGAATCACTCGATCTGACATCGCTGCCATATCTACAAACCAAGTCATTCTCGCTTCACCAAGCATCTCGGATTACAACCGCTGCAATTGTGGCTCTAATATCTGAACCTGAGATACTAAATGATAAAACGGGAGCACTGACCACAGCGCTCCCGACGGCAAAACGCTAATTAGAACTCTTTTCTTTAATGTTCGATACCAATTTGGTCGCATAGTTAAATTTAACTATGCAAACGTTTCCTTTTGCGTACTCGTCCCTTCGCCAAACCTCGTAGAAATGTGACGTTTTGAAGACTTTTTTTCCTTCTGTCTAAAGTAATCGGGAACCAAGCAGATACATAGTTATAAAGTTATGTCTTGCTCTGCCAAACAGACCCAAAATGCAGTTTGGTTGGTTTTGGAGAAGAAAGGCTTAGCGCTCGATTAATGAGCATCAATTGAATTGTATTGAGACAATTATAATGAAAAGAATCATCTTATTAGCAGTCTGCGCCATGTTTGGTATTGCTGTCGTGGCGAGTATGGCATCAACGTACCTAATTTCGAGTCAGAAAATCGATGACATCATCTTAAACAAATCCCAAGTTCAAGCTGAGTTTCTAGCGGGAAATGCGAGTTATATTTTGGAGAACTCAGCCAATCCAATGCAAGATTTACAATCGCTTGTTGAGGGGCTGAAACAACGTTCAGACGTGAGTTATGCCGTTGTAATTGACCGTAACGTAACGGCAGTAGCCCACAGTGATAAGCACAAGCTGAACAAAACCTATAACGATGAATATACTGTTGAAGGCGCGACGAGAGGTGTTCAACAGTACTCAAAGTGGTATGCCGATGTCCAGAAAGTATGGGTGTTTGACATCATGGCACCAATTTATGTGGATGGTCAGTTATACGGTACTTTTGATATTGGTATTCCTATTACCGAAGTGAGCCAAGCGACGAATGGAATTATTACTTACCAGTTGATCTCTATGGTGGCGATCTTCGTTATGTGTGTTTTGATTCTGTCACTTCTGCTAAATAAACTGATGAGACCGCTTTCTGCGCTTAAAGACGCTCTACAAGACATCTCAAAAGGAGACGGAGACTTAACCGTTCGTTTGCCAGCGAAAGGTAATGACGAAGTCGCGCAAATTTCTTCTGCTTTCAACGTTTTTGTTGGGAAAGTACATGAGATTATTACACAAGTTGTAAATACTGGTGTGGAGCTTAATAGTTCAGCTGTCGCTTTGCGTGGGCAATCTCAGCAAGCGCTCACAAGAGGGCAAGAGCAGAACGAGCAAACCATGCTGGTTGTCACATCCATGAACGAAATGATTGCGACGGTCAATGAAATTGCCTCCAATGCTGCCGGAGCGGCAAATGCTGCGAGTGCAGCAAGTAATGAAGCGCAAGATGGCTACACGACGCTAGAAAGAACCAAAACGGCGATGACTAATCTTGAAAACGAGATGAACAGCACTTCCAACATTATCGTGAGTCTTGCTGAAAATACTCAGTCAATTGGTAGTATTCTAGAGGTGATTAGAGGTATTTCGGAGCAAACCAATCTATTGGCTCTCAATGCGGCTATCGAAGCGGCACGCGCTGGTGATGCCGGCCGAGGTTTTGCAGTAGTCGCTGATGAAGTTCGCAACCTAGCGACTAAAACGGCTCATTCTACCGATGAAATTGACAATATGATTCACCAGCTACAAACTGAAGCTCAAAGTGCGGTGAATTCAATGAGTAATAGTAAGACTCTTATTGAAGAAGGAACGGCAGAAACTGAGTTAGCTCGACAGGCTTTAGAAGCAATAGCTGCACAAGTGACGACTATTTCAGATATCAATACTCAAGTAGCAACCGCAACAGAACAGCAATCAACGGTAGCAAACGAAATTAATATGAACATGGATACCGTCAGCCACTCAGTGAAAAGTGCGCTAACAGCGAGTGAGCAACTAGAAGAATCAAGTCAACAACTCGCGGAGCTATCGCGAACACTCGATCGTCACGTAGGAGCGTTTAGAATCTAAACGCCAACTGACCCTCTTTAATAAAAGCCAGTAAATGTTAATTGCTGGCTTTTTTATTTGAAAAAATCGAGTCTCAAATCGCTTAGCGGTGTTTGTCCTTTCTAGACGATAAAACAGAATACGATAAATTAGTTGAGTAAAGCTTAGCTAGGCGTTAAGTTTTGCGTTTTGCTTTAAATGTTCAACAAACATAGATATTTTCTTAGCTACATGTTTTCTTGACGAGTAAAAGGCGTAAAGCACTAAATCCTCAGGTTCGTACTCTAGAGTGACGATTTCTAGCTCACCATTTTTGATCTCATTTTGGCATGACTCAATTGGCAATATTGCGTATCCAAGCCCTGATAACGCGCCATATCTGGCGAGATGACCGCTGTTTACTTTGAATGAAGATTGCACAGTTTGAGTAATATGGCCCCCAGCAGGGTTTCTGAATACCCATGGTGCACCATTTACTGCGGTAAGCGTCGTGATGCAGGGAACATGACTTAGATCCGTAATTTTGTAAGGGGGGGCGTATTTCTCAATTAGTTGAGGCGCGGCTAAAATGGCACTGGGCCAGCGTTTTATCTCTCTCGCCACCCAGTTACTGTCTGACAAAGTCCCTCTATGAAAACTCAAAATGACATCAAAGCTGTCAATAACATCATCTTTAGGGTTTAGCGTTGTATCGCAAGACAAAGAGATTGACGGGTATTGCGTGCAAAAGGTGACAACCGCTTTGGCCAGTACAGGTGTGTCTGGCATAAGAGTTCGCAGTTCCCCTGTTACCGTGTGCGAGTGGCGCGTTACAGTTTCTAGTGCGGCGTTGAGTTGCTCCAATAACGGACGAGTGCTGCTATAGAGCTCTTCTCCAGCCTCGGTGGGCGTCATTCGCCTTGTTGTTCTATTGAACAACCTAATGTTTAACTTTTCTTCAAGCAGGGCAATGTGTCGGCTGATATTTGATGTTGGTATATTCAAACACTCAGCGGCTCGCTTAAAGCTGTTGTTCTCATAAACACAGTGAAAACTTTTTAACCAGATTTGGTCAACGTTATCAAACATTTCATTATCCCACTTTATTGGATTATCAAGCCAGCATATCGCACTTTATCCCTGTACTAAGTTACATACAATTTTATTTACAAGTTTAAGCGAACAAACAACGAGATATCGCGCTAGAACGTAATCAATAGTGGTGAATTTATGAGCTGGTTAGAACGGTTATTTGAGAATAAAAATATAATAGGTTCGCGCAAAGCGTCTATCCCTGAGGGCGTTTGGACAAAGTGTCCTGAGTGTGAACAAATACTTTATCGTGCCGCGTTAAAAGAAAATTTGGAAGTATGCCCTAAATGCTCATATCACATGAGAATGGCTGCGCGTCAAAGGTTGATCTCTTTTCTGGACCATGGAACACAACAAGAGTTGGCAAGTGAGTTGGAGCCACAAGATATTTTGGGTTTTAAAGACTTAAAGCGATATAAAGAGCGAATTGCTTTAGCACAGAAAACGACTGGAGAAAAAGATGCGTTGGTGGTGATGGAGGGCAAGTTATTGGGGCTGCCTGTTGTTGCGTGTGCATTCGAATTCTCTTTCATGGCAGGCTCGATGGGCGCAGTGGTTGGCGAGAAGTTTGTCCGAGCAGTTGAAAGCGCAATTAATACAAAATCTGGGTTAGTATGTTTTTCCGCTTGCGGAGGGGCGCGCATGCAAGAGTCTTTGGTGGCACTCATGCAAATGTCAAAAACCAGCGCCGCGTTAAACCACTTATCTGAGCACAGATTACCCTATATCTCAGTATTGACGGACCAAACTTATGGTGGCGTCTCGGCGAGTTTAGCCATGTTAGGAGACATCAATATTGGTGAACCTAAAGCAAGTATTGGCTTTGCGGGAAGACGGGTCATTGAGCAAACGGTACGTGAAAAGCTACCAGACGAGTTTCAGCGAAGTGAATTTTTACTAGCGCATGGTGCGCTAGATATGATTGTCGATAGACGTGAAATGCGCGATCGCGTTGGCCGCTTACTGGCTAAGTTAACCAACGCGAGGGTGGTCTCAGAATAGGTTGTATTAAAATTAGACTTAGTACTTGCGTTTATTGAGCCGTAATCATTACAAACCGTTCATTTTGCCCCCATCTTGGTTCCGCATTCATTAGGCTGAGATCCAACGCCGTTTGGTATGGGTCAACAGCAAAATGGTTGCTTACTAACCCCCAGAGCATCCAGTTGATTGCGGTTTCATTCTCGGTAAGCTCTTCGAGTGGCGCTTGGAGGAAAAAGTACTCATCTTCGCCATCGTAACCGAGCCGATCATAGATAATGTTGCGTAGCTCTCGATCCAAATCATGTTGGAGGTTGATTGAGTCGTACAGTTGCTCTTCTGTTGGGCCATTCTCATGGTGATAAACATTGCGTTTTGACTCTTTGTGTAAAGTACCTGCGCCAGTTTCAATGCTTACTTTCTTTTGCGAGTGTTGCTCAAGAACTTGAATGATTTCATCCTCTAGTTGATCGAGTTTACTCAGCAAAACTTGATTGTTTATGTCACCAGCGGGGGAGGCCATCGTTTGGAAGGCTTTCACTCTCTCGTAGACTGCTTTCCCGTGAGGAAGGGCTGCAAAACACTGTTCTTGGAGCGCTTCATTGGCTTGCCAAATGCCCGAGTAGAGCTCGTAATCATGTGTATATGGTGGAAGCTCTTCAGTATCTTCCCCTAATAATTCTCGCCAGTGCTTTTGCCACTGTTCTTCTTTTGCGTGTTTTACACGCGCGTATTGCTTAACCCAGCGGTTACGAAGTTTTACCCCAAAAATGGCAAGTCCCCATGGAGCGAGCAAATAAAAATAATAGTGAGAAGAGTTATCCCAAAAGTAACCGTAAACGTAAACACCAAAAGCAAGCACCCAAGTTCCAATAGTACAAGCAATAACCCCGGACATTATTGATGATTGGCGCTTTGTTTCTCTTAATGTATTACCTTCAGCACATAACCAAAAAATGCCGCCAAAAACAAAGGCAAACGTTGTCATGAAGTAGGCAATCCCCGCTCCCCAAAATCCCCAAAGTGACATGTATTATCCCTAGCCAAATATCTGCTTTATTCACTCATCAATGACTGGAGGAGTAAATGTGTTTGATTTGGCGGAGAATTTACCATTAATGCCAACCTTTTGATATGCACTCTATGACTTATTGGGAATGAGTCACAAATAAAAATAGATGGTATCAAGCATCAAAATTTAATTTAGAACCTTTGATTGTCGTGAACTCTATCTGGAAGAGTTAAGGGGGGCGTTTAAGGGCAATTTTCCTCATAAAGTCGTTATTTAGAAAAAGGTAAATTAATGTTTTTATTGATAATTGTGAGTTTTTTTGGAGTGGGATTGCTCCCATTTAATTAGAGTAAAAGACCTATTTTTGGGAGCGGTTTCATAAATTTTATGACACTGATTTCACTGTTTGAGCTGTAAAGAATATAAACCCCCACTCAATGTATGTTAATAATCAATGAGTGTTGTTATGTCTCATATCCGTTTTTTCCCGCGCCATCGTTTGGCGCTTGCTTGTATGCTAGCGAGTGTGTCTGGCTTCTCTTTTGCACAAAATCAGTGTGCTGTTGCTGATTTACAACAATCGCGAGATCTGGCTACTGCCGTTTCTGGTGCTGAGTATGATTGCTACCACGCTTGGTTTTCAGCACCTTCAGAAACGCTGAATGATATCTATAGTGAAGCGAGCCTAAGCCGTATCCAAGTCGCGCTGGATCAAGAAATCGCTCGCTATCGTGGTGAAGCAGATCAAGCTCGTATTCTAGAGAACCTAGGCGAATTTATTCGAGCGGCCTACTACGTTCGCTACAACGCTGGTACTGGTACACCTGAGTTTTCGCAAGCGTTGAGTCAGCGTTTTGCTCAGTCGACGAACCTATTCCTAAACAACCCTCATGCTTTGGATCAAGGTCGTGAACAAGTTGGTGCAATGAAGAGCCTGACTTTGATGGTTGATAACGTTAAGCAGTTGCCGCTGACCATGGATAGCATGATGGCCGCGTTGATGCACTTTAA